>NZ_JBQKUJ010000001.1:0-496079 GCF_054968525.1 Alteromonas sp. G5_S2_22_S1
TTGTTTAACCAATGAAACTTGAGGTTTTACAAGTCGAGGAATAACTCGTTCGGGTTTAGGTAAAGGCTCAGGTTTGAGTACCTCTTCAAGTGATTTTCCAAACTGTAGCTTTCCCAGTACATTTTCTGCAGCTGCACGACTAAATTCGTGATGGATTAACTCATCATTTTGAAAAATGCCGTAATGCGTCCCAAGACTATTATTGCTAATTCTATTAATTTTGAAACTCATTCTTTAAACCGGCCTTTTAAACACCTAACTTTCCAATAACGGGCGCAGACATGTGGGGCATAATGGCGAAGCTGCCCCGCATAACACAAACATGCCTGTCTTGTTAAGTAAGTACTCAGCCACTACGTTTTGAATAGTGCCAGCGTCAGGTTAACCGATGAATGTCTAGTGCCCCTGTTCACGCCATGGAATGCACGGCAACAGGCAGCGATGAGATCGTACTAAGAGAGCCTCTATATGTGTTTGCCGCAGGTGATACCTGACGATGACCATGACAGATGAAGTTAGGAGGTTTAGCTTAGGGAGTTGGACTGACTGCTAGCGCAGCCAGCGAATAACTATTACCTATTGACAGGAGTTGGGCTCATATGTGTTAGCCACGTTTTTCGACTTTCCACGGCGGTGACAAGCGGTTCTCGCCAGCCCAGAACAGTTTAATTTTGTTGCCTGAAGGGTCTTTTAACACAGCCTCTTTCCATAAATACCGCTGTTCTGTAGGTAGTTGCTCGAAAATAACTCCCTTTGCAACTAATGATTCTGCGAGCATATCTAGTTTTTCGGTCTCGAAGTATATGATAGCACCATTTTTAAACTCTTCTAATTCCAGAGAAAGAGAAAAAGTCGAGTTACCTTTAGGGCAGGAAAACCTCGCATAGTGCGGTGTATCTACGATTTGAATAAAACCAAGAACCAGATAAAACTTTACGGCTTCTTCCATATTTTTTACTGGAAGAGTGACTTGGTTCATTTCCATTTAAACCTCCAAGTGGCTAAACCCCCACTAAGGGGCGAGAATACATGGGCTAAAATTAGGAACGAAGTGACGCAGCCCATGGGTTAGCGTCCCAGCGAGATAATTGGAGTCCCCAACCCAAAGTACCGCAAACATGCCTGTCTTGTTTAGTCTTTTTGCAAACGTAATAATGACTGTCTTGTTTAGTACGTTTGGAGCCTAAAATATGCGAGCTCTCCGTTACTGCATTCTTTCGCATCTTGGTCTGTTGTATAAACACAAATTTGCGATTAGTCTGCGTAAGTCTGTTGGCTGCCCCCATTCAAAAGAATATATTATATGGCTATGGATAGTAATTTCTTCATCTGACTTCCTTGTTTCATTTTAGACTGTTTGCTCGTGACTAAAAGGCGTGTATTCGAACTGAAATATGCCTGTCTTGTTTAGTCATTCTTATTCATGTTCATCTGCCTATCCTTAACTCTCTATAGAGTAAATTGAGATAGGCAGTTACACAAAATTAGTTACAGTCTCCTGTCTTTTTTTAGTCATTTTAGTCACCGATTCGTATTGATACTCCCAAAGATGCCTGTCTTATTTAGTCTTATCGTAATTAGATGCTTGCTGTATGGGATTCATATTTAGTCCTGTGCGTAACTCTAAGATATGGGGGCGCAGACACGCGTGCAATGGACATAAACGTGCCTGTCTTGTTTAGTCTTCAAGGCTGTCCAAACCACGAAGTGGTTGATGTTGCTTGGCCTTGTTAGGTGCTTGCTCTACCCTGATTTTGATTTATACGGGGGTGTTTTGGTCGCCACTCTTTTTCTCTTTTTTGAAAAGAACCTTGAACTTCAATTCACCGATTATTTTTAATTCTACCATCAGTGAACACTACGATTCACTTCATTCTTGTTTGCTAAATCAACGAGGCCAACCATCAAAGTTTTCCGCTTGGAATAAGCCAAAATTTATAGTTAATGGAACATGCTTCGACTTAGTATTCCCTCTAATTCGTGCGACATTATTGTACAATTTACGAAGCAGAACAAACCATTGATTTTAAAGACTTTTATTACACCTAACGCCGTTATAACCCGCCGGAACGGAGTTGGTTTGTTTGCGCTAGCGTAGCGTTTAAGCGCAAACGAAGCAACGCAGTGGAGGTCGGGTTGATAACTTTGTTATGTCTTTCTTATCTTCTCGTATGTCGTTTAACGGCTACTAATGTTTGCCATATTAAACTTGCAAAAATTATATAGAAAAGGAGACTAACAAAATCCATTCCAGCTTTAAGTATCTTACTAAAGGGTAATATATTTTTAGATACGTTATTTACGAAGCTAGATATGTTCTCCAAAACCCCATTAATGCTTGGATGCATTTCATATAAAATATTATTTTCGTAGCCTAATATCAAGAGATAGTAAATAATTGATATTGCAATCAAATAAAGAATCGGCTTAACATAGCTTTGCCCATAATTTGATATTTTTTCATTCAAAAAAAGTATCACTTTTTCTTGAGTTTTATTTGTGCCTTTAAGTTCTTCTTTGTACTTTTTCATTTCATAAGAAAAATACTTATTAGCTTCGATATAGTTATGAATTTTATCAAATGAACTTTTTACAATCCTGAACGTTTCTCTATTAGAATTCTTTTCGTTAATGTTGGTGTTCAAGAAGTTTGGAGCTTCTTTTAGGTTTATATTTTCAATGTCTAACCCAGTATAAAAATTTGTATTCCTAAAGTTTACAAAACTAAGAAATGTAGCATAAGTAAATTTGGCTGCATCTTCATTTTCAGAGTCAACACTGTCACCAAAAGAGCATTTTTCAAATCCGACAAAATCATCGAATATACTTTTCTTGATATTGAAATTTCCAAACTTGGTTTCAAATGTATCAACAACTTTAACAAAATTTGTATTGAAAATTTCAAAATCTGAAACAATGTTTTGCTTAAATTCGAACTTTGATTCAAAGACAGTATCTTCCATGAAAAATGATTGAATATTGCACCGATTAAGAATGAATTTATCTTTCAAAATACAATCCATTAAATGGAGCGATTCAATATTTAAATCAATATCATAAGTATTGTTAAAAATTGGAGATTTAAATTCAACACTTCCGAATTTTATGCCCTTTTCAAATCCACAGTCATTAAAAAGCGGACTATCTATTACATATTTCCCATCATCTTCGGAACATGAGCTGACCTCTTCATGAAAAATACAGTTTTGATAAAGCACTCCATTAACATTCTTTAGAACTGGAGCATTAAAAACACTCCACCGCTCATGAAATATGCAATCCTGAAAAAAGAACTCTGGCTCACTCAATTTAATATAACTTGTAAAAAAATGACAGCTATCAAAATGTATTTGTTTTAAGGCATTTAATATCTTTGCATAATTTATCGATGATTGGATGTCAGGTTTAGGGAATGCAACTCCAGAAAAATGACAAAAACCATTACTATCAATTGTATTCTCGGCAACATATTTTTCTAATGCATTATAGAAAACTGATCGAATTTTGAAAAAGTCTAATTTCTGCTTAGAGCAATGCAATATACATTTATCATTATCTTTATAACTGCTTAGATTGCACTCATGGTGACTGCATTCGCTCATTGCTGAACCTCATTGGAATCTATATTTTCTCTTTTAAACATAACGCCACGCTAAGCGGCAAAAAATTGTTGGCTAAAATTAGCGAGGAACGAGCAAAAGCCAACTGTTGTTTGTCCGTTCTTGAGCGCCTTGTTAGGCATACTTTAAACCGATTTTCTAACAATGATTGGGCAACCACCACCTTGAGGCTCCCAATAAATAGTAATATGTGCGTTTAACCCGTTATTCTCAGTTACATTAATGTGAGCCATAGCCAAGTCATTGTTTATTGTAGTGCGTAGCTCCCCTTGGATTAAAGGACCCTTATTTTTGTTTTCGATAACTAAATACATAGTTTGAAATGGCTTTGACTCTAATTCAATTGGCGCTGTTACAATAAAATTGCCATAGCCCTGTTCTACGAGTTTAACTTGGTTAGCAAACTTAGCCTCATCAACTTTGCATTCGCTCGCAAAAGTTGTTGAACTGAGCATCAAAAATATAATTCCGCAGATAGATTTCATTGTATGCCTAACGGCCCGCATAACGGGCAAAAATACGTAGGCTATAATACCGAGCGAAGCGAAGGGAGCCTACGTGTTTTTGTCCCAGCGAGCCCGCGAGCGAGTTTATGCGTTTGTTAGCTTTCATGCTTTTTCAAACCAGAAGTGCATGCTTTTCAGAGCCGCCGATTCACGTTCAGATAGTGGAAAGGATTTAAGTCTCTCTAGTACTATTCCGATTTCTTCTTTTCCACACTTTTCTACGAAGTAGAATACTAGCTCCTCTACGCTTACGTCCCAAGTCGGGAGACAAACTCTAAGCATTTCCAATGGTTCTAGTTTAACTTTAGGTTTGATTTTAAAAAGCATTAAACCAGCATTATTTTGACGCGCAAATGATTCCGGACATGACTCCATGAGGAATATTGAGAATAGCCCGTCAAAAAGAGCTTTAGACTTCGCTTTTCTGAGTTTGTTTTGCAGCTCTCTTCTCTCTGGTTTGTTGGTTGAACCATATTTGTCAGAGTAGGAAATAACTAGTTCTGAAACTTCCGTTTTGTTCAATATTACTCCTGAAAGCTAACGCTAAGCTAAGCGGCGCAGTTGCGTGGGGCATAATGGCGAAGCCGCCCCGCGTAACTGCGTCCGAACGACCGAAGGGAGTGACTTGAGCGCCTTGTTAGGCATGTCCAGATAATACCTTGATTTGCGATATGTCCGTTACCCGAATGTGAGTTTGATAATAGTACTTACCTGAAGGTCTACCTTGAGACATAAAATTGATTCTAATCTGTTTAGCTTGTCCAGTTACTGAGATGGATTTGTTTATGAAATATTCCTGCGGCTCTCTTCCATATTTTGCAACGAATTCCGGGACAATACTGGGGTGAATAGCGACGGTTACTGCACGCGGGTCACGGTAATCCAATTCTGTATTTAGGTAAATAAATGGTCCTTGGTTACCAGCAGCCTTGATATTAAGAACATACTCTCCTTTAACTCCATTTGGCGCTGACTCCGCAGCACTTCTGATAATTTCCATTGTGTCGGAGTAACCAGATTGGGTTGTTTGTTGCTGTGCAGGTTGAGTTGAACTGCAGCCAGTTAAAACCAAAATAAATGCTATTAAAACTACTCTCATATTTATCTCCTTATAAATGCCTAACTTTTAAATAAGGGGCGCAGGCACGTGGGGTATAATGGCGAAGCCGCCCCGCGTGTATGCGTCCCAGCGAACGAAGTGAGTGACTTAATTTTTTTGTTATACACGTGCCAAATCAACCTTTCTTTGAGAGATTATGAATAAAATTATTGGTGCATACATCGCAAATGCTAAAAAAATAGCCTTTGGATTCCAGAGTACGAAAAAAGGCATGTATAAATGATAAAGGGGATAATTAAGACTAAATGCAACGATTTCCGCCCCACTAAAGCCTTGGCACTCGAAGCCCATCAATAAAGCATCTGTGGCATAACAACCAACAAAGTGAGATGGTTTTCCGCCATACTCCAAAAGCGTAAAGACTAAAACTTCACAGGCTATTAGAAAAGCAACGAACGCAAAATAGCATAAGCAGAGTTTTCTAATGAGTAACCAATATTTGATATTCATCTAAGTTTATAACAGTTTACTCGTCCCCAAACCGTCATGCTAATCCACACCATTTTGGGGCACTTCTCCTTTTTTCTTCTTACAACTCTAAACCATAACCAACAGAGAAATAAAGAAAAATCCGTAATGTCGTTTTTAGCTCATTTATTAAAAACACCAAATCGGCGATCAGGTGCTTTTGGTGTATTCACGCAAGCCCAGAAAAGAGATATGCCTGTCTTGTTTAGTCATTACTAGTGGGCGTAAAGTTCTTGCCTAAAATTAGTGGATTAAAAACATGCCTGTCTTATTTAGCCACATTAACCACGCAGTTTGAAACCTACTTTAAGCAGGCCGCTGGCAAAGTGATTCACCTAGAGCAATACGCACACAATCAACACCAGCAACGGGTTCAAGGCCGACAAAGTGCAATGCGATTATTAGGTTAGCCTTGCAGTTTAATAGAGAGTAAGATGGCCACAAAATATATACATCTGTACACAAACATGCCTGCCTTGTTTAGTCTACCAATCCAAAGTACCGCAAACATGCCTGTCTTATTTAGTCCTAGAGCAATACGCACACAATCAACACCAGCAACGGGTTCAAGGCCGACAAAGTGCAATGCGATTACTCGGTTAGCTTTATAGCTTGCAAGACAAGCACAAAATATAGACATCTGTACACAAACATGCCTGTCTTGTTTAGTATGGTAGGGTGAAACATCAGAGTTTCCGAAAGTTATTATAAGCTTTGGCTTAACAACGCTTAAAATTGCCTCATGTACTGGCCAACATATTTCAGCTAATGAAAAGTTAATATCTGTAGCTTCGCGGCTCTGTAAGAATATTAAATTACTCGCACACACATCTCTGGTGTTGATCCCAAGGCTTTCAAATATCCATTGAACTCTTTTTTGAAGAGGGGCTTCGCCACTTGCCCACACACCTTTATGATTCTCCCAACTCTCATCCAAGTAGGCGTTAGTGGTATTTGCAAGCATTGAACTAATACTTTGTTCAACTGGCTTTCCGTTTGCGCCACCTGGATTGAAACCGAGCAAGTAAACATCACTAGGCTTTAGTGTTTCATGACTACTATAGAGAACGCTTCCTGGTTCCTCTAGATATTCAGACAGCGCTTGTTTAGCAATAATAGGTATTTCATTTTTGGTCATTTTTGCCTCGAAAAAAAGTAGAAAAATTTAAGCAGTACAAAAACGCTATCGCAGCACGTTCTTCTTCGCTCCAACTAACTAGCCACACGGTTATCGTATGTCTTTATATTCATTTTTAGTTGCTGCGAATATGTTTTGAGTTTTGCCGCGTTGCCACTTGGTATTAAAGACAAGACGAACGAGTCTGATCCATCGTCAATGCCAATAATTTCTAACACCATGCTTTTTGCACAGGTTGAGAATAAAAAGCCAGATTCACAGACACAAACATGCCTGTCTTTTTTAGTCGCTGGAATATAGCCTTTCTATAAGAGACTCTGACAGGTGGGCATGACGACGCAATGTGCCTAGAGAAATGAACAAATGAGCCTGTCTTGTTTAGTACCGATTCGTATTGATACTCCCAAAGATGCCTGTCTTATTTAGTCTTTGCACAGGTTGAGAATAAAAAGCCAGATTCACAGACACAAACATGCCTGTCTTTTTTAGTCGAATTTGGAGCGCAGCGGAAAATTTGTCCGACAGCAGCGCATTGTTATGTGAGTTCTTCACTGTCAATCTCCTGCGCTAGAAAGGCTTTTTCAACCTCAATTAATAAGTCTGTCATTTGTTCAAGAATGCTATCAAACGCTTTGATCAGCTCGTCGTCTTTTATTCCAAGGCGTGCAATCGTTTTCTCATACTTTGAACCACGCCTATGTGCTACACCTGTCGATCGAACGCCTTGCAACCCTCCCAAGAAGGTTGCTGCGTCAAATCTCACACCACCATTATTTAGAAACTCCGCAAGTAGCTTAATAGATCCATTTTCATCAATAGAAACATGCTTTTTAAGCTCTTTAACATTAATGGAGTCAATTGTAACTTTTACCAGTGATAGTATCTGTGTATCAAATTCTGACTGTTCATTTTTAGTTAAGGAATGCAGGGTTTTTAAACAGTGTGCATCAGCTTCGGCGAGCGGCAAAAAAAGTGGCCAGCCTTTATCTCTTGACCAATGATTCTGAAACCTTTCAAAATATGATTTGAAAACCAAATCTGGGCTTTCCGCATCAGCAAAGGCTCCGAGCATACTTCTTTTAAAATAGGTACCACTCATAGCTCGCCCTTCTGGAGCAAGATTAAAGCTTTTCCAGTAAATCTGCTCGGAGTGAGGTATATCTCGGCCAAGATCACCTAAAAAAACACAAACGTGTCCCGGCGAGTTATTGTCAAAGCGCAATCTCCAATACCCATGCTTATGGATTGCACTATCTTGTACCTCATACTCTGATGAAGACCCAAAATACTTTTGAAGCACTGCTTTATCGAAGTAAACCGGAGTTAAATAATGAGGCGCACCTTTATTTTTTCCGAAATAGTCGGCTAACAAAGAAGGATCACAGGAGTGGAGATGATGATCATGAGCATCACCTTCGATAATGAATGATTCATAGCTCTTCTCTACATCGAATGGGCTGTAGTACTCTTCTTTTCTTGGAGAGCAATAAAAAAGTTTTTTTCCTAGCACTCTAGTGAAAGTGCTATAGCCCTCTACGTACGAGCTATCCCAAAACCTAGTGTATGAAACGAAAGGATCATTCACATGCTCATCCGGCAACCGTTCACTTGTAACTTTGTGGCGCGAATTCTCAAAAAATAACAACAGGTTCATTTGCCTAGCAGACATAAATGCTTTCAAGAATGATTTTCTTATAAGAATTTCATCATCTGAATACCTTACAACCTGAATTTCAGTTCCATTGTCATCATAAACAACATATTTATGATTAACCGTGTCATGGTAAAGCTCGAGGTATAATACTAATTCTTGTAATATTTCTCTGTACGGCTTTCTTGTGCCATGAAAATCTCTATAGATAACAAGCGGTAGATATTCGGAACTATTTGGCTCATACCAGATATTATCTTTGCCACTCGATACTATTGACGGGCCTCCACTACCAGGAAGCAAATCCCACCCATAGCCTTCCATTGCTTTTTGGGTATTATCTGGTGAAACTAAGCAGGAGTATAGCGAGCCATCCTCAGATTTATCTTCTTTATTTAGGTTCTTATAAAGCGGAACCCAAGTGCCCTCACCCAATTCATTAAGTATGAAATCTAAGAAATCGTCCATATCTTTAGGCATTCTAATTATTTTTCCATTCTTGATGGTTACTTTTCACATAACTTTTAAATAAGGGGCGCAGGCATGTGGGGCATAATGGCGAAGCCGCCCTGCGTGTATGCGTCCCAGCGACCGAAGGGAGTGGCTTGAGCGTTTTGTTATAAGGCGATGTTTCTACGAATATAATGCCAAGACCACAAAGAACCGACCACACCTAGCCCACCATAAATACTTAAAAACAAAAATGATTGAATGTCTATTGATGCCAAGTTTTTGCTAAACAATACGATTGGTGTTGCGCAACCAAGAATGAATCCAATACATAAAAATACTAGAAAACTAAACTTACTTGACCAAGCGTTTTTAAGCCATAGCTTTATGAGTGGATAAGCTAATATTGAGCCCATAACAAATGCAATGGGAAATGCTAAAGCTCCAAAGATGAAGGCGGCACTGCCATATGGCAAGCTTAAAATAGTCAAACTTAATGTGACAAATAGAGAAGACTGGAAACTACAGATTAGTATGTGTCTGAACATCCTTCTAGCCTTATAACTTTAAGCTAAGCGGCGCAGTTGCGTGGGGCATAATGGCGAAGCCGCCCCGCGTAAATGCGTCCGAACGACCGAAGGGAGTGACTTCAGCGCTTTGTTAGAAGCAGAGCCTATTCCCTTGGCATTTTTAAAAACTGATAAAGCCAGCATACGATTGATTATTAACACAAACAAGTGAAACAACAGCGCAGAGATGGTTTTGATTTGACTGAAGCAAGCCGCCATTTGAACTGTCGGACGCATTGGCGCTTGCTGACGTTGAATAAGAACTTGGCGATAAAGCGCCTAATGCGCAACCTTTGAAGTTAGTGCGGCGAAGTTAAAACCACCAAAAGCCAGAGCGATTTTTAAAACAACAGGTGAGGGTAGTTGAACTGATTTTTTATTAAGCCAAACGTAGTTTAGGCTGACGCCTTCTAACAGCTTACTCATCCCCGAACCGACATGCTTTTCCATACCACTTTGGGACAATTTCTCCTTGTATTTAAAACTACTTTAACCACAACCAACAGAGAAATAAAGAAAAAAACGTAATGTCGTTTTTCGCTCATTTATTAAAAACACCAAATCATCGTGCAGATGATTTTGGTGTTTTTCACGCAAGCCAAACAAAAAAGCCAGCATAAGCTGGCTTTCAAAACACAAAAAAACTTTCGTCCTAACTAAAAACTACTTCCCTTGCCTAGCAGCCAGCTTCTCCAACTGCTCATCAGTAGCAGGAAGCTGGTGCTTCTCTTTCCACTCTGAATACGGCATTTTGTATACCACTTCACGTGCGGCTTCGTAGTCGATATCAGCGCCCTGCTCGCTCGCAGCGGCCGAATACCATTTTGCCAAGCAGTTACGGCAGAAATCGGCCAAAATCATCAGGTCGATGTTCTGAACGTCTTTATTTGCGTCTAAGTGTTCTACTAAGCGGCGGAATACCGCTGCTTCTACTTCGGTTTGCGTTTGCTTATCCATTATCCAATACCTCTAAAAAAGCGTTTTTCGTTATGGCCTAAATGTATGGCTTAAACGTGTGGGTTAAAGAGTAAAACCCAACCCGTTACAGTCTTTAAAACCTAAAACGAAAAAAGGGAGCCAAGCTCCCTTTTTACTTAAACATAACTAACTAGGTTTAAAACCTAATTGATATTACTCTGCGTCGTCAGACTTAGGCGCAGGCTTTTCTAGAAGCTCTTTAATGCTTAAACGTACACGGTTCTGGCGATCGATTTCCATAACCTTAACGTCAACCATTTCACCTTCTTTAAGGTAGTCTGTAACCTTGTTCACACGCTCGTGAGCGATTTGTGAAATGTGAACAAGACCTTCTTTACCTGGAAGTACTTCTACAAACGCTCCGAAGTCTACAATACGTGTAATCTTACCGTTGTAAGTCTTACCAACTTCAATTTCAGCCGTTACTTGCTCAATCTTGCTAATAGCGATGTCTGCTTTCGCACGCTCTGTCGCGAAGATTTTGATAGTACCGTCGTCTTCAATCTCGATGTTAGTGTCAGACTCTTCAGTAATTTGACGGATCATTGCGCCGCCTTTACCGATAACGTCACGAATCTTGTCTTGGTCAATCTTCATTGTGTAAATGCGTGGAGCAAATTCACTTAGCTCTTCACGGTGACCGCCAATCGCTTCGTCCATTACGTTAAGAATGTGCAAACGTGCTTCTTTTGCTTGTTTAAGCGCAATTTGCATGATTTCTTTAGTAATACCTTCAATCTTAATGTCCATTTGAAGTGCAGTAATACCGTCGGTAGTACCCGCTACTTTAAAGTCCATGTCGCCAAGGTGATCTTCGTCACCAAGGATGTCTGAAAGTACAACAAAGTTGTCGTCACTCTTAACTAGGCCCATTGCGATACCCGCAACAGACGCTTTAATTGGAACACCTGCATCCATAAGCGCTAGTGAAGTACCACATACCGACGCCATTGAAGATGAACCGTTTGATTCTGTGATTTCAGAAACCACACGTACTACGTACGGGAATTCTTCTTCACTTGGCATTACTGCTTGAATACCACGCTTCGCTAGACGACCGTGACCAATTTCACGGCGCTTAGGCGAACCAATCATTCCGGTTTCACCAACACAGTATGGAGGGAAGTTGTAGTGAAGCATGAAACGGCTGTCGCGCTTACCTTGAAGCTCGTCAATCATCTGTGCGTCACGCTCTGTACCAAGAGTCGCTGCAACAATTGCCTGAGTCTCACCACGAGTAAATAGTGCAGAGCCGTGAGTACGAGGAAGAATACCTGTTGCTACGTCTAGTGCACGAATCATTGCAGGCTCACGACCGTCGATACGTGGCGCGCCAGAAAGGATGCGTGAACGTACAACGTCAGATTCAAGATCGTGAAGAAGATCTAGTACTTCTTTCTTGTCTTGTTCTTCGTCTTCAGCAAGGATAGCTTCAAGTGCTTTCTCAGTTACTGCCGTTACTGCGTCTTTACGCTCTAACTTGTCAGAAATCTGGTAAGCCGCTGTCATTTCAGCTTCAGCTAGTGCTTTAACTTTGTCTTTAAGCGCAGTGTTTTCTGCTTCTGGTGCCCAGTCCCACTTCTCAGTGCCAACTTCAGCAGCAAATTCGTTAACCGCGCTAACCACGGTTTGAAGTTGCTCGTGACCGAACATTACCGCACCTAGCATAGTTTCTTCAGAAAGCACGTCAGCTTCTGATTCAACCATAAGTACTGCACCTTCAGTACCCGCAACAACAAGGTCAAGCTGGCTTTCAGCTTGCTCTTCTGCGCGTGTATTTAGAATGTATTCGCCGTTGCTGAAACCAACACGTGCCGCACCAATTGGGCCGTTGAATGGAATACCAGAGATAGCAAGGGCTGCAGAAGTACCAATCATAGAGATGATGTCTGTAGGGATATCTGGGTTAGCAGACATTACAGTAACAACAACTTGTACTTCGTTTTTGAAGCCTTCTGGGAATAATGGGCGAATTGGGCGGTCGATAAGACGCGCAGTCAATGTTTCGCCTTCAGATGGACGACCTTCACGCTTGAAGAAACCACCTGGGATTTTACCCGCAGCGTATGCTTTTTCTTGGTAGTTAACTGTTAGAGGGAAGAAGTCTTGATCTGGCTTGGCTTCTTTTTTACCAACTACTGTTACCAGTACAGACGTGTCGTCCATGCTCGCAAGAACCGCAGCTGTCGCCTGACGAGCAATTACACCCGTCTCTAGAGTTACAGTATGCTGTCCATACTGAAATGATTTAGTAATAGGAGTCACTATTTGTCCTTTAATTTCAATCTTTATTTTATCGCTTTTAAACGCGGCGCATAGTATAACTTTGAAGTGGCGTTAATGCCATTCCCAAATGCAGCCCCACGTGGAATTTGTCGCATTATTTTGTAATCAACTCGGTAATTTACCGCTACCACCTATAGCACCATGACTATATGAAATATCTGTGAAATTTCAAATATTGACTATATTTTCATCATACTGACATAAAACAGCGTATGCTAGAACAAAACGTAAGCTAAACAAGAACGCACATGTCATCTTACATAAAGGTTACAGTAAGTGTATTTATCACAATAAGAACGTCTAATATTAAGGCTTGTTGACCCTTGCACTAGATTAATGGTCACCAGCCTCAAGTGTGCTAAAGGAGATAACCATGTTGGTACTTCGACTTAACAAAGCAGGCATGCCACAAGAGTGGATAGATGTTGAACAAGCCGCAAAGCTTTACAGTCAAGATAAGGTGTTGTTTGAACTAGGTAGTGATGGGATAACGCTTAAAGGGGGGTGGAATCACCAAGGGTTGCAAAGTCAACTAACCCTTTCAAGCATTATTGCCTGTGATGGAAAAGTTACTGACCTGTCGGGTAAAGTGGCGCTCACTAATCGGTATTTGTTCCGCCGCGACAGTTATCTATGTATGTACTGTGGCCAAACATTCACGCCCAAACAGCTAACTCGCGACCATATTATCCCCCGCTCTCGCGGCGGGAAAGACGTGTGGACAAATGTAGCTACCGCTTGCCAGCGCTGTAACCATGCCAAAGGGGCTAAAACGCCTGAAGAGGCCAATATGCCGCTTTTAGCCGTGCCATTTAGACCTAACGTTTACGAGCGTTTCTATTTGATGAACAGGCGCATATTAGCCGACCAAATGGCATTTTTAGAAGGGCACTTTTCTCATCAACGAAATTGGACATGCCACGAATAACAGGCAGCGGCCGAAGTTGATCAACCGACCGCCCTCAAATGCGTTTTTATAAGCCTGTACTTGACGTCGTTTGTTGGTCTGTTGTCGTCGCAGACGGGGAAATGTTGGTGTTAAATTCGCTTTGTTGTTGCATTAACATCGCTTGTTCTTCCTTTTGCGCTCTAAACCACAGGCTTAGCCAATCTGAACACATCTTGTGTTCAAGTTCATGAGCTTCCACAGTTGGGCAAAACAAACTCACCTTTACCACTACTTTGGCTAGTTCGTTCGTTTTGATTTCCACTTCTGGGGCAATACGAATAAACTCTTGTTCTAAATGACGTTCAATCAGGCCTTTATAGCGCTCTGCTACGTCGCGAAAGTATTCGCAATGAGCTTGTGCGCGAGCGTGAAACGCCGGTAACAAGCTATAGGCATTGACTGTAGGCTCATTCACTATTTCAAAAGAGTGCAGACGATAACGACGCATAAAGTTAAGGTTGCGTACGGTTTGGGTTACGAGCTGGCTATTAGGCACATACACGTGCTTTCCTGTGTAGTTGAAGGTCTCGGGATCAACTTCTAACAACGCCGTTTTAGCCCAGTCCATTTCCACCACTTCACCAATAATTTTATTCATTTGGATCCAGTCCCCTACTCTAAAGGGCCGGGCGCCAAGGTAATAAATGAAACCCATGAAGCACTGAATAAACTCGCGGGTAGCAAGCACAATTGCAACCATGAATGCAGCGATAGATATAGCAAGCGTTTGTATTTCAGAGCTCCACACCATCATCAATACAATGATGATAAAGGCGTTCCCTAACTGCTCTAAAATATTAATCTGGTTTCTTCTATCTTCCCCGCGCTGAGAGCTGATGCGCCTTATCAGCAACAGCATACCTTTTTTGATGAAGTGCAATACAATTAAAAGTAGTAGTGATGTTAGCAGTTTATACTCATTGGCAAACGCAATAAGCTGATTCCATAACTGCGTGGGGTCTATCACAATCTCCATGTATGCTCCGTCTGTGCTACGAGGGTAAATCTTTGAATAAAAATAAAAAAGCGCCGACGAATGTCAGCGCTTTTTATTATGAAGCATGTAAACTCGTGGCACAATGCCGACCAGTTATAACTGCAGTCATTTAGTCACGAATTTGACCTTCACCGTTCACAAGGTACTTCTCTGAAGTCAGTGACTCTAAGCCCATTGGGCCGTAAGCATGCAGTTTGGTTGTAGCGATACCAATTTCCGCACCTAAACCAAGCTGGCTACCGTCAGAGAAACGAGAAGAAGCGTTTACCATTACCACACTCGCGTCTACCGCGCGCTGGAATAGCTTACCTTTCTCGGCATCTTCGGTAATGATAACCTCGGTGTGGTTACTACCGAACTGAGCAATATGGTCTACTGCCCCTTCGAAGTCATCAACAACGCGAATTGCGATTTCTAAACCTAGGTACTCTTCACCGTATGCGTCTTCTGCAATTACGTCAGCGCCATCGAAATATTGGCTACCTTTTTGGTTAACGTGAACCTTCACGCCTTTTTCTTTGAAGGCATCTGCCACTTTAGGTAAGAAATCACCCGCTACCGCTTGGTGAACGACTAAACCTTCTAGAGCATTACACACACCAGTACGCTGTGTTTTACCGTTTAGAAGAATGGCTAACGCCTTTTCTAAATCAGCGTCTTTATCCACGTATAAATGACACACGCCTTTAAAGTGCTGAATTACTGGTACTTTTGCGTTATCAGTAACGTAATTAATAAGACCTTCACCACCACGAGGGATAATTACGTCAATGTAATCACGCTGCTCCATCAACTCTTGCATAAGCGCACGATCTGGATTTGGAACCACGGTTACCAAAGCTTTCGGCAAGTTGTGCTTTTCGAGTACGTCTTGCATTAACTCAGCAATGGCTAAGCTGGTATCAAGCGCTTCTTTACCACCACGTAATATAACTGCATTACCCGATTTGAAGCACAGCGCTCCTGCATCGGCAGTAACATTAGGTCGTGCTTCGTAAATCATGCACACAACGCCAAGAGGAATACGCATCTTTTTGATTTCGATACCGTTTGGACGTGTACCGATAACGCGCTCTTTACCTACCGGATCGTCAAGCTCTACAATAACTTCAATCCCTTCTGCCATAGATTCGATACGCTCTTCATTAAGAATTAAGCGGTCGATCATTGCAGCGTCTAAATTGTTGTCTTTCGCTCGCGCTACTTCTTTTTCGTTTACTTCAATTATTTTGCTTTTATTTTCACGAATAGCCGCGGCCATATCAGTTAACACCGCGTTTTTCTGGCTCTCACTTAAAATCGCCAGTGTACGTGCAGCTTTTTTCGCCTGTTGTGCTAACTCTGTAATAATACTCATTCTTTCTCCAGATTTGCTATGTGCTGATCAGAAATAATTGGCCCCGTTTTTTCTTCAAACTCGTGGGCAAATTCGTCGTTTTCCTGATTCGCAATGAAATTCAATAAACAGCTACTGTAATTCGATTTCGCTTTCACCAGCTTAGTACCGTCTTCTTTACGTACTAATATGGTGTCGCCGACCGAGAACTCACCTTTCACGTCAATAATTTCGCTGCTGGTAAGCTGCTCTGCGTCGCTGTGTAGAGAGTCATCGAAATCTCCCTCTACTATAACCTCGCCCTGCGCGTTTGACGTATGGCGCATCCAATGCACGTTTTCTTGCATTGGCTTGGCGTGAGGTTTGAAATGCGTACCCGGGTTTTCACCCGACAACAGCATATTAAACGACAGCTCAGTAAAGCCGTTAATAATATATGTATCTATACCATGCGAAACGGCTTTTTCCGCCGCTTCAATTTTTGTGCGCATGCCGCCGGTGCCTACACCGCCTTTAACCGCACCACCAGCCATGTCATAAATGCTTTGGTCGATGGTATCAACCGACTTGAGCATTTTTGCGTCGTCATGTTCGTGGGGGTTCTTATCGTACAACCCATCGATGTCTGAACAGATAATCAGTGCGTCTGCTTCAGCTGCCGACGCTACCATGGCTGACAAGTTATCGTTGTCACCTACTTTCAATTTATCAGTAGTGACCGTGTCGTTCTCGTTCACGATAGGTAGAATATTGTTATCCAATAAGCTAAATATCGTTTCACGGATACTCACGTACCGCTCTCTGTCGCGCAAGTCGGCGTGAGTTAGAAGCATCTGTGCCGAAGGGAAGTCAAACAGTCTGTCCCATGTGGCAATCATTTCGGTTTGGCCTGCAGCTGCCATTGCTTTTTTAACCGCAATATCAGATTTTTCTTGCTCTGGAAACAAATGCGCGCCAGCTGCGACTGAGCCAGAAGACACCAATACTACCTGTGTGCCGTTGGCTCTGCATCGCACGATAAACTGTGCAATACTCAGCAAATAGTGACTGCTACAACCTTGCTGGTTGGGCGATATTAATGCACTACCTACTTTGATGACTACGCGTTTCCAATTAGGATGACTCATAATAAACTTTTTAACCTTAAGATTGTTGATTCGCTAATTCTTCACTGGCTTGCGCAAACGTTGCCTGTACGTTTTTCGATGGGTTCTCGCCGAAACGGCTTACCCCATAAAGTGTTAACGTACTTACCGCAAACCCTGGAATAATTTCATAAATAACGCTGCTTAACGTTTTACCGTCAGCTAAAACCGGGGCATAAATCCAAAACAGCACGGTTACCGCACCACTCACCATACCTGCCATGGCCGCTTTCGCTGTTAGGTCCTTTTTATACAGACAAAACAGGACTAATGGACCAAATGCAGCACCAAAACCGGCCCAAGCGTTACTTACTAAAGATAAAATTGTATTTGACGCGTCCATAGCTAGCAGTAGCGCAACAACTGCAACCCCCGCTACACCATAACGCCCGATTGTTACCGTTTGCTTTTCGCTAAGTGTTTTTTGTGGTGACTTTTTATTCACCAATACGCGATAAATGTCTTCCGTTAATGAACTCGCACTAACAAGTAACTGTGACGAAATTGTACTCATAATCGCTGCCAAAATAGCGGCCATCAAAAAACCACTAATAAGTGGATGAAACAGCAATTGAGAAAAAATAATAAAAATTGTTTCAGGGTCGTCTACCGCTAAGCCAAACTGATTGGCATAAGCAATACCGACAAACCCGGTCGCTAAAGCGCCTATGATTGTCACTGTCATCCACGACATGCCAATGTTGCGCGCAGTGCTAATAGCGTTAACTGAACGAATAGCCATAAAGCGAACAATAATGTGTGGCTGACCGAAATAACCTAAGCCCCACCCTAAACTTGATAACAAACCTACGATGGTCAGTGTTTCAAGAGACGCCGAAAAATCCGGTACAGATTGATAAGCTGCACTTGTCATCTGCGAAACACTATCGAATTCAGTAAAAGCAACAATTGGCACCAGTACCAGTGCAACGAACATGATACAGCCTTGAACGAAGTCGGTAAGACTCACCGCTAGGAAGCCGCCTAGCAATGTGTAAGACACCACCACACCCAGCGTGATAAACAAGCCAAGTTGATAGTCTACTGAAAATGCACTTTCAAAAAGCTTCCCACCCGCTACAAGTCCTGCTGACGTGTACAGTGTAAAAAACAGTACAATAATTACCGCAGACACAATACGTAAGCTCGCGTTGGGCGTATTAAAGCGTTTTGCAAAAAACTCAGGCACGGTTAACGAGTCGTCAGCTACTTCGGTATAAACACGAAGTTTGGGCGCGACTAAAAGATAATTGGCTAATGCACCCGCTACTAACCCTATTGCAATGTATACGGCATCGAAACCGGTTAAATACATTGCGCCAGGAAGGCCCATTAACATCCAACCTGACATGTCAGATGCACCCGCTGATAGCGCGGTAACTTGAGGGCTTACTTGTCGCCCTCCTAAGATGTAACCAGAAATATCACTGGTAGATTGTCGGTAAGCAAACAACCCTATCCCTAGCATTGCGATAAAATATACTGCTAGTGACAGGTAACTTTCCATTGGCATAACGTGGGTTATTTCCTCTATTGCTCTCGAAAACTCTATATTGATTATTGCGAGAGGTCGCTAAAGACCTTTAAATGAAATTAGTGCGTTTGCCTGTGTGAGTAACAAAGGCGCCTTTCAAAAACGCTTTAGTAAAAAACCATTTTAGAAATTTTTAAACGCAAAATTCAATCGAGCAATAATCATTAGAGTTCAAACAATATAAGGATTTGAAAAAATATTTCAAGTTTAATTTTTATACAACTTGATTTAAAACACATTCATAGGCTTTTCTGTACCAACAATGTTTCACATAACATTTCACTTTTTTAAAATTAAATAACCCTTATTATTCAACAAGCTACAGAGTTGGCGTAATGCATGAAACATTTTAACTTTGCGCAAAATGGTTATAAATCACCCCACTTTACTTCTAGCTAAAACATTTTTAGGGTAAACCCATCACTCATTGCTCTTAGTAGAAATAACATCCAAAAGAAGCTTTTCTACAGGCAGTAAGTGCGTGATATGTGTACAATCTTCACCGGCCAGCGATCGCACACGATTTAGCGTGTTTTCGAAAGCTTCCCCCTGGTTTTTAATAGCAAATAGTTTCGGGTGAATATAATATTTTCTGCAAACCGCTGGCGTATTGCCTAGTTCAGCTGATACGGTTTTACTTAATGTGCTTTCCCACTTTTTAGTTTTTGAACTTGCTACACGTTCATATACGTTGGGCATCACCGTTAGGGCAAAACGGCTCGACGCCCAAGTCCTAAAGTCCTTACAACTAAATTGTTCGCTCAGCTTCTCATGTATAAACGCGTTCACATCTTCGCTCGTTACATCGTGCCATTGTTTACGGTTATCTTGATAGCGAAATAAGCAATAACCTTGTTGTTGTGCGCAATCACATATTAAAGACGCCAATTCTGGGTCATTCACTTTCAGGGTTCGCGGTTTGCCATGTTTTCCTATGTACGCAAGTTCTACACTGTCGTCGCACTGCGCCTGAACGTGTTTGCGTCGCAGCGTCGTAAGCCCATAGGTGTTGTTCTCTTTACTGTATTGCGTATTCCCTACCCTAGCGCCGGTGTAGTCTAATAAAAGACAAACAAGCGCGCATGCGCGCTCTAGCGTCCAGGAAGATTGAGAAATGAGAGAAATGCAATGCTCTCGAAACGTTGGAAGGGCATTGCCAAAAGCAATCAACCGCTCAAACTTTTGTACCTGCTGTTGCTCATGCCACTTCTCATGATAAATGTATTGCTTACGGCCTTTTTCATCGTACCCAATCGCCTGAACACTCGCCTTACTGTCGCGGCTGATAAAGGTATCGCGCCAATTCGGTGGGATAACTAGTTTCTTTATGCGGTTTATCACACGTTGACCGGTAACTTTCTTACCACTGGCGTACCGATAGTAAAGACGTTTATTTCCGCACGCAATGCGCTTAATTGATAGGTGGCTATCATCTTCATGCACATTACAATAGCCTTTTATCCGGTTCTTCAAAGCATTCTCCCTTTTAGCGCGTTCCGTATTAATACAGGTTTATGGTTTTATGAACCGCCTGACTGTGAATACAAATTACAAGTTATACAGAAGAATTGATCACATCATCTTTTAATAGTGCGCCTGCTTTCGATTATTACTCGCTAAATACGCTGTAACGTTTTTTCACTGCCCGTGTAAAATAATCTCAATAAGGTAATGTTAACATTAGCACCCGCATGGCTTAGCGGGTAAATCTCTGTGCTTCCCACCTAAACTTATACCTAAAAACCTTCTTTAACCCCTTTTAGCAATGCAATTAAAGTCGTTATAAAACAATCTGTTAAAAGATTAAAATAACTGATTTAAACTAAAGTATAAAGCGCACAATACGTTCATAGGAATGCAACTTGTATAGATAGATACATTAGAGAAAACTGTTAGCTGTTACCGTGTAACGTAAGTCTTTTTACCACTGTGAAACGTTTAGCGAAGAGACGTTGAAACTAGGGTTTGCTAGGCACACGGTTTAAATTGAAGTAAGGATTTAATAATGAGTATTCAAAATTCAGACAATGAAAATTTCAGAGCCAGCGTTGTTTCTAACGATGAACTACAAGTAGTAGCGGTGTTCACTTCTAAACAAAAAGTGAACGAAGTTATCAATCTTGTACAAGATGAAACATCAGTGGAAACCTCTCAAATTGAAGTGGTGGAAGCGGGCGATGCAAAAATGAGTGAAAAGCTTGAGCGCAACAGTGCATCTATCGGTAAGAGTATGTGGTCGTCTCATTTACTGCTTGGTGCTGTAGGCTTAGTTGTCGGGCTAATTGCTGCGTTTCTGCTTACGCAGTTTGGCCCTGCTTTAACGCAGCTAAACCCTCTGTTTACCTATATCGCACTAATAAGTCCGGGCTTATTCATCGGTTTGTTTGTGGCCGGTTTGATTGGACTGCGCCCTGACAGAAATGAAGTAATACAGACAGTTCGTCATGCGGTTAGATATGGTAAGGTTGCACTTGTTATTAACTTAAAGAAAACGCAATCGGCTTCGCAAGTCACTAAGCTACTTAAGCAACATTCAGATAATGTTGTCGAGTCTATTCGCTAGTCGGGTTTGTCAGCCACGCATCACCTTGGTAAAGCAAAGGAGCGATTATGCTAAACCATGCTTATCATGTATTGGATGATAGATGATAGATGATAGATGTTAGGTGTTAGATGTTGGGTGTAGTGTACGCTACTTAGCAATTATCTTAAGAGGCAATATACGAACCATTGGCGTATATTGCCTTTCGCGTTATTCAAAACCTTATTATTACTGTTGTAGAAACTGGGCATCAATTGTATGGATTTAATATTTTTTGATTTAGACGGGACATTATTGAACAAGTCCTCTCAAATCTCATCGTTTACCAAAGAGACCTTAGCACTACTCGGTGAAAAAGATATCGCCTTTACCGTCGCGACAGGGCGCACTATGCATTCTGCTCAGTTCGTATTAGAGGGGCAGTCTTTCTTGCTGCCTCATATTTACAACAATGGTGTCGCAATTTGGGACCCGTCGGGCAATGCCCTTACGTTAGAAAACCTTTTAGCGCCAAGTGAAGTTAACCTTATTATTGAGCATGCAGTCAAAAACAATATTACGCCATTTATCAATACGGTGAATATGGACAGCCCTAATCACGAACATGTGATTTATCATTCGACACCTAAATACCAAGTAGAGCGTGATTTAATTGAAAAATATTTTTCTAGAACTAAGGCGAAACTTGCCACTATTGAATCACTTCCGGCAACCGCGCATATAACCAATATCAGCATGATTGGAGATGCAGCGCTTGTATACGATATGTATCAACAATTAAACATGCATGATGAACTTATCGCCTACTCTGGCCCAGCAATAGAGGGTGACGAGTACCGTTGGATGGATGTGCACCACAAGCTAGCGAGTAAAGGCAGTGCCGTTGAGCTTTTGAGAAACCAGCTTGGCGCCAGCAATGTGATTTGCTTTGGAGATAGTGACAACGACTTAAGTATGTTTGAACTTGCGGATGAAGCCTACGCGCCATCGAATGCTAAACCTTATATCAAAGACGCAGCAACATCCGTTATTGGCCACCACGATGAAGACGGCATAGCTCGCTTTTTAAGAGAGCGTTTTTCACTCTAGGTAGTGATAGAACGTAAAAGCACCGCTTAGGCGTAAAGTAACGAACACGCTACGCAACTTTCGTTATACCGGCCCAGTCGAGATTCTCTAACTGGGCCACTAGCATGAATAATTACCAGTCGATAGGCTCTCGGTCTTTTAGAAATTGACCGTGCGGGCCGCCCTCCTCGATGGTCGCTAACCAAATAGCAGTGTCAGCCCCTTCCTTAGGTGTCTTAGGCGCATCGCTGCCACCCATTCTGGTGTGTACCCAACCTGGTGTCATACTATTAACTTTGACATTGAGCGAGCCGCTATCGGATGCTTCGTCTACCACTGCTGCCATCTTCACTGTTAACGCGTTCAACGCGGCTTTCGACACCGCATAGCTAAGTGGCCCCTTTAACCCTTCAGCAAAACTACCGTAGCTTGAACTCACGTTAATAATTCTACCAAACCCACGGTCGATCATTTGGGGAAGGGTTTGCTGAATAAGGGTAAGCGGCGCATTCACATTAACTTGCATAGACTTGGCAAGCGTCTCTGCGTTAACCTCATCCCAGGGTGTATCATCTAACACCCCAGCGTTATTGATTAAAATATCTATGGGGCCATACACGGCTTCTGTACGAACGAGGGCGTCTACAATAGCCGTTTCGTTGTCTAAGGGCATTTCTATAATATGAAGGTCTCCGCCAACGGTATCTTTTTTCGCTTCAAGACCTGATTCTTCGTCTCTACACCCCATTAGCACTTTGTAGCCTTTCGAGAGCATTCCCTTTACTATTTCCAAACCTATTCCGCGATTGCCACCGGTAATTAAAACGTTCTTCGTCATTGCCAATACACTCCTTGCTTTCACGCTTGGGGCAGTTTTGCCTCAAAACGATTGGATAGATAAAAACAAAGTGGGAACACCACGCTCCACACTAGGGCGATGAAAATATAAGAAAACAGTATGCTCGCACCAAGCTCAACGGCACCAAATTTAGCGCCGGCAATGTAACTAAGTGGAGCGAATACAGCGCCTGCGATAGAAGCAAGAACAGGGCGGCCTTTGAACACGGTCAAACTGTGATATACGGTGCCGGCAAACGCAACCCAAAGCAAACTCAGCCAAATAGGAATGGGCCAAAAAGAAAGCAGCGCCTTTGTCTCGTTGAAAATGAAAAGACCACTGTAAGTGAGCAGTGCGTCAACTAGCGTGCCTAACACAAATACCGCGCTCATCAGCTTAATATCTTCTATGCGTTTTGAAGACAAAAAGAGCCAAAGCGCAATCAAGCCCAAAACAGGTATCACGGCTTGGTTCTGAAATAGAATAACGAGCCACCAAATCCCCTGAAACCAGGCGAAGTTTACTACTTTAATTACTGCACTATCTTTCATTTAAAACACTCATATTTTCATTATCAAAGCATACGTTAGCCAGAACGTGTTAGTTCAAACCTATTACCTTAAAAAGTAAACGAAAACACTGTTAGGCAAGTATAGATGCATAGGCTATTTACTTTTTCCAATTACAAAGGATGTGTCTAACGTGAAAATGGTGAAGTATTACGTACTAGGTGCAATTGCAGCCTTAGTATTAACGTTTATCTTACCGATAATCGTATTGAAATTGCTGTTTGGATGGGTTGCTTTTTCACTAATAGCAGTCAGTAGCGCATACTTGCTGAACTACCCTAGCCTCTTTCGTAAACGCGAAGACGGCTCTATTCCATTTTATATTCGCTGGGTTTTCATTCCTTTTCTATTAGGTACTGGGCTTTACAATGCGTATGCGCGCCGAACAGATAAAGTACCGCCGCTTCAAAAAATCGAGCCCAATTTGTTTTTGGGCTGTCGAATGTCAAGTAAACACGTTCCTTTGCTTAACAAAAATAATATCGACGCTATTTTAGACGTGACAGCTGAATTTGATGGCCTTGACTGGACGGCCTACCAAGAAGATTATCGCTATTTAAATATTCCCGTGCTGGATCATACAAGCCCCACACCTGAACAGTTAGTATTGGCCATTAACTGGCTAAACCAACAAATATCGGCAAACAAAAATGTGGTTGTTCATTGTGCGCTTGGTCGTGGCCGCTCTGTATTAGTCGTTGCCGCCTATTTGCTTGCGAAGAATCCAGACTTGACCGTAGAGCAAGCACTTTCACAAATAAATCAAATCCGTCAAACGGCAAGGTTGAATAAACGCCAATTGGCATCGCTTCAAAAAGTAAGAGACGGCGGGTTGTTGTCACTTCAAAAGAAACTAACGCTTATCGTCAACCCCGTATCAGGTGGTGGAAAATGGGCGCAGTATAAAGAAGATGTATTATCTCGGCTTAACGAAAAATTTGAAGTTACCGTAAAAGAAACCACACCGGACGTTGACGGAAAAGCTCTAGCAGAAGCGGCAAGAGATGACGGCGCTGACATTGTAATAGCGTGTGGTGGAGACGGTACCTTAACCGAGGTGGCATCGGCGCTAGTTAATACAAACGTTACCATGGGCATCATCCCTTTTGGTACTGCGAATGCGTTAAGCCAGGTATTGCACGGCTATATCAGTAAAGTAATGCCTGTTAGTACCGCTTGCGACATCATCATCGAAGGGAATACGCTTAACATTGATACCGCCACATGCAACGACCGTGTAATGCTGTTGGTAGCAGCGGTAGGCTTTGAAGAAAAAATGATTTCATCTGCCGACCGTGAAGAAAAAGATATGGGTGGGCAATTCGCCTATTTAAAAGGTTTATGGAACGCCATATCCAACAACGAAAACATGACTTTTAGCGTTGAAATAGAAGGTCGCGAAGCCGAGAATTTTGAAACTCCAAGCTTTGTTATTGCTAATGCAGCGCCGATGACTACAGCACTCGCCCAAGGTGCAGAGCAACCTAATATTACAGATGGCAAGTTAGACTTAACATGGCTTGAGCCACAAACCACATCCGACAAACAATTTTTGTCGCTAGCAGAGCTTGTGTTAAGCCCTGCTGATGCAAAAAAACAATCAGATTCTATACGTCATGAACGCGCAGCAACTATCACTTTAACGTTTGATAAACCGACAGCCTATGCCGTAGACGGCGAAATTTATGAAGGGAACTCACTTACAATAAAAACCGTTCCTCGCAGTCTTACAGTGCTGACAAATTTTAGCAATAAGGATTAAGTAGTCCATGGCAGAACAAAGTAATTTGGATGAAATAACCACGTTTCTTAACGATAAATTTTCTGGCGAAACTGAATACCTTCAAGCCACTCACGAAGTACTTCAAGATATTGTTCCTATATACAATGCCAATGCGCACTACAAAGCGTTTGATATTGTTAGACGCCTCTGCCTTGCGGAGCGAATTATTAACTTTACTGTCTCGTGGATGAATAGCGAAGGTAACATTGAAGTAAATCAGGGGTGGCGTGTACAACACAACTCAGCGATGGGGCCATATAAAGGCGGTCTACGCTTTCACCCTACCGTAAATTTATCCGTGCTTAAATTCCTAGCGTTTGAACAGTGCTTTAAAAATGCATTGACCGGGCTGCCAATGGGTGGAGGAAAAGGCGGCTCAGATTTTAACCCTAAGGGGCGTTCAGATCGTGACATCATGTTGTTTTGCCAAGCATTTATGCGTGAGTTGCAACGACATATAGGCGCAAATACCGATGTACCCGCAGGCGACATTAATGTGGGGGCAAGAGAAATCGGGTATTTATATGGTGAATACCGCAGGTTAAATAATAAGTTTGAAGGCGTACTCACCGGCAAAGGCTTAGAGTTTGGTGGTAGCTATGTTCGAACCGAAGCAACAGGTTTTGGCCTCATCTACTTTTTAAATGCGGTGTGCCAGTATAAAAAGACCGACCTTAAGGGCAAAACAGTGACAGTATCTGGAGCCGGAAATGTCGCCCTTCATGCCGCCTTAAAAGCCGTTGAAAAAGGCGCTAAGGTAATTTCACTATCTAACAGCCGAGGGCTTTTACATAGTGAGAGCGGATTAAGTGATAAAAACCTGAGGTGGGCAATTGAAAATCATGCTTCAAGTGAAAACATACTCTATGACATGGCTGAACAAAATATGGGGGCGTGGGTAGCGGATAAAAAACCTTGGCACCTTAAATGCGACATAGCGCTCCCCTGTGCCACGCAAAACGAACTGCAAGAAGAAGATGCCAACGCACTGCTTAACAACGGATGTAAAATGGTATTAGAAGGTGCCAATATGCCTTGCACTACCGACGCGCAAAAACAGTTTTTTGACGCCAAAATAACCTACGTACCGGGCAAGGCATCTAATGCTGGAGGCGTTGCACTTTCAGGCTTAGAAATGGGTCAAAATGCTATGTTCAATCAGCGTGACGCCAGCGCGTTAGACGAACAGCTTTGCTCGATTATGAACAGTATTCACGAACGCTGTGTAATCGAAGGTAAGCGTGAAGATGGCTATGTCGATTATATGAAGGGGGCGAATATTGCGGCTTTCAGGCGGCTCGCCGATGCCATGCTAGCGCAAGGTGTTTAAGTCTCGCTATGAACAAATGGTTCGGAATATAAACCGTTGAGAATATATTGGTAACGCGCTATGTAAATCTTGCGCTGTTGTTTAATGCCTAGGCATTATTCAACAGCATTAAAATTAAAAAGCGTTTTAAATCAATTACAAAGAATAGCGGAAAGCATGGAACAAAAATCGCATTGGTTAGTAAGTATTTAACCATTTGAGGGATCTTCCATGAAAATATTTGAAGCACTGCGCCAAGACCATGAAAAGCAACGTTTACTGCTTAAGATTCTCGCCGAAACAAGCGGCAACACTGCGGCACGTCGCGAGTACTATGAAGCACTAAAAACTCAGCTAGAGAGTCATGCTATCGCTGAAGAGCGACATTTTTATACCCATCTGCTAGAAAAGGATGCCACTGTCGACTTAACTCGTCATGGCATTGCAGAACATCATGAAATTGATGAACTGCTAGGTAAACTCGACGAAACTGATATGAGCTCGCCCGCTTGGCTACGTCATTTAAAAACGTTACAAGAAAAAGTTGAACACCACCTCGCGGATGAGGAACAAGAGTTCTTTCAAGTTGCGGGGAATGTACTAAACGATAGTCAGAAAACCAAGCTTGCTAACGCCTATCGCGAAGAAATGAAAAAAGAGCTAGACGAAGAAAAAGTTACAGCCTAGTACTAGATAGCCTCACTGACTAAAGTGAGGCTATCGTTTTACGGTAACCCAAAACAAAAGCCAGCTTCTATAGCTGGCTTTTTTAATTTTTCGCTTTGTACCACGTTTGCTAGAAAAGGCGCGAGATTAACGTCCCCTTCCTACGCTGGTATGCGCTACTTTTTAGCGATAATGTAAATGGCGTGAATAACCCCTGGAAAGTAGCCCAAAATAGTTAGCAGAATATTAATCCAGAAATGAGCGCCTAGCCCAACTTGAAGAAACACGCCCAGCGGTGGTAGTAAAATCGATAGTAGTATACGAATGATGTCCATAATAAATTCCTTGTTTTTGAATTAATTTCACAACTCAATGGGCAAAATACTCACAGTTTAGCGAAGAATGAGCCCGCAGAGCGTTATACACGCTTCATTATTGTTTGTTGCATTTACAATGCCATGTCGCTACTTTTAACGACAATAAATATTGAGTCTTCGTTTAAAAAAATAAAATTTAATTAATAAAATAGCTATTCTCCGAAAGGCGTATTTTGAAGCCAACTTTCTAAGTCAGCGCAACTCAATGGGCGGCTGATGTAGTAGCCTTGTACTATGTCACATCCCCATTCTTTAAGAATGTCTAACGATGCGGCATCTTCTACACCTTCGGCAACTACTTTCAAGTTAAAGACACTGGCTAAGCTAAGAACCGTGCGGACAATTTGCTGGTCGTTTTCATCACTGGCAAGCGACAGTATAAAACTCTTATCTATTTTAATTGTTTTTACTGGCAAGTTTTTCAAATAAGCCAGTGAAGAGTAACCCGTACCAAAGTCATCGATGGCAAAATGAAAACCACGGGCGGTTAACTCGTTTAAGTTCTCAATCGCAAGTGATGCGTCTGCCACCAGATCGCTTTCGGTTATCTCAAGCTCAAGGGCTTCAGGCGACAAGCCCTCTTCGGTAAGTAGCGAGACAAGTTTAGTTAACAGCACCTTATTTTGAATGTCTTGGGTAGATAAATTCATAGCTACTGTAAAGCCATAGCCCTTCTCTCTGAAGTAAACCAAGTCAGAAATGGTTCGCTTCATCACCCACGATGTAACCTGCTCTATCAAACCTGCTTGTTCAGCAATGGTAATAAACTCATCGGGAGGAACAAACCCAAGTACGCTGTTGTTCCAACGAATGAGCGCTTCCATACTGCATACTTTCATGGTTTGTAAATCAATTTTAGGCTGATAAACCATAGATAATTCATTTTGCTCACTGATTAACGCGCGCTTTAACTCAGTAGTAATAGACAGCCTTCTGGTGTATTTATCTTCCAGATCGGCTCTGTAACGAACACACCAACTGTCGCTGTGTATCGCTTCATCTGTCACGATATTCATTTTTCTAAACAATTCTTCAGAAGACGAGGCATCTTTAGGGCAATCAATTACAGCCATAGCTACCTTTACCGGAATAGCGATTAAATTACTTTCTACCGGCTGCTCTAAAATATGCTTGAGGGTTTCAAGCTGATCATCATTGAGTGCATCGTGTGTAATGTAAAGAATTTCTCCGCCAGCGAGACGGGCTGAAGTTCCGGGCCAACGCAGTAACCTTTCAGCAAGGACTTTTAATGTGTTATCACCATTAGAATAGCCATAAAGATCGTTAATGGTTCTAAAACCAATAACCGTGATTGCCACAACTTGAACCGGGTGCCCACTTCTTAGCTCAGATTCAAAATAGCCTTCGACATAGTTACGATTAAAAAGCCCTGTCAATACATCGTGTTCTGCCTGATAGCGAATGTGTTTTTCTCGGCTCTTAATACTGGCCTGCATGCTGTCTACTGCATTGGCGAGTTCGGTAATTTCTTTAAGCTTTGAGGGGTTTTTTAGTGTGGCACCATATTTACCCGAGGCCACTTTATTAACCGCTTTTACTAACGTAGATACCGGCTGACTCACGCTTCGTGCAAGCAATAGTGACAAACCAAGTGCAATCAATACCGCTAAAATAGAGAAGGCGAATATAGTGAGCTGCACGCTGGTGAAGGCCTCAAAAGAGGATGTGGTATCTACGGCTAGAGTAATGGTAACCGGTAAGCTTTCTTCGCTGCCTATATTGACTTGACGCGTTACATAAGTAAGTTGATTTTTGAACGTTACATCGACCCAAGATGGATCTTGTTGTGATGCAAGGACTCGCTTAGCCTCGCGTTCCTCTAATGTGGTTTTAAGTATACGATTTGAATCGAGCTGCGATATTATGATCTCTGCATCCACGAGTTCTTTCAGTTCTTGTAGCAATACACTGTCGAATTCAACACCGATAAGCATGTAGTATCTAAGTGTAGGGATTTCTACACGAATGAGATTAAGCTGAACTAATTTATCATCTACAACAAAAAAACCGCTATCTTTACCCTTGGCAACCAAGGCTAAGCTACTTTGAACATTTTGCCCTTCTTTGAAAAGCTCGGTGTGTGAAGCAACAACCTGATGGTCTAAACTGACTAGTGCAATAATGTCGGTATTTAGCCTGTCTGCATAACTGGTAAAAGCGGCTTCAATTGAGGGAATGCTACCTGTTCCCACGGCCCGTCTGAAATCAAATGAACGAGAAAGCACTTTTGACACACTTTTAATTACGGTTTGCCTGTCAGAAACAACTTTATCAAAGACCTTTTCTGCTAACTGGATATCGTGTTCGATATTTTTAACCACAAGTGTATTAGCAGAGCGCCAGACAGCGCCAATTATCAGAAGTGATGCTATTACAACTCCTATAAATAAGGTTTGGAATAAACTCTGACTAAGTGTCTTTTGCACTACAGTGCCCCGTCGTGTGAATATTTCAATTTTGTGGAATGCCAGAACGGCTAGTTACAGAAGAATAGCTGAATAACAAAGATAGTAACAGGCATAACATCCTGTTAATTTTGGAATTTAACGCTTTGTTACAATTAAGAGCGCTGGGCTTAGCCTTGGTAATATTTGATGTCGTCATAAAGAAGTCCTCTTTATGTCAACGTATTTCAGGTGTAGATGTCAGAGAAGTATGTCAATTAAGTGGGATCCAGTAATATTTGGCGGGAATAAGTGGGAAGCCTTGTAACATAAGGGTTTGAGCCACTTGAGTAGTGTCAAAAAATTAGGCGAGTAACACAGAGTAGTTTGGCGAAAGTAAGGAATTGTTTAAAAACTAAGGTGTAGTTTGGCAACTGGTAATCTTATATCCCCTTCACAATGTCCAAAATCATTCAAAGTCAGTTTAAATAAAGGCTCAGAAGCAGGTTGGTTGTAACTTAGTGAGCTTTTAAACAGCAAATCATTTCGCACTTTCCAAATTGTAAGTGCGATCCTAAATTAGCGCGTTTTTGTGTATAAGTGCGATCCTAAAAAGCATTTAAAAGACGTTTAAAAGGAATTAGAAGCTTCGGTGACTCTGCCGACTATATTTAGTAGTTCTCTATAATCTTCAGTGAAACCCAATGGAATGAATGCGTCGTTCTCAGCTTGAAGAATAAGATCGCCCAAAAGGGTTTTATGGACCTTTCGACAAGTAAAATTGTCTTCTATTTTAAAGCAGTAGATATTACCAGGGTGCAAGGCCTTGTCACTCTCGTCTATTAAACATCGAGCGCCCTGTTGAATATGTGGTTCCATCGCGTCATCGTCAATAACGATAAATTGTTTTCCTTCGTCGCCTATGACCCCCTGAGCTAATGCGATTGCATTATCAATTTCTTCTGAAGTAGCAACACCCTCTAAAACGACCCTGGTACGTGCCTCAACAAGATCTTTAAAGTTGAACCCGGTTTCTTTGTGTAGCAAATACAGATAATCAACATCTGGCAGCCGGTCTTTCTCATAAGACTTAAGCGTATTTTCATGCCACTGGTCGTTACGCCTGGCAAACTCTTTTCTGCTCATTTTTTCTTCACGAATGCTTTTTATCAAACTGCAAAATTCGTTCACGTTCATAAAAAGTCCAACTTTTTGTTTTTAGTTTTCAATGGCATAAACAACTTAAGACACTTTTGTGTCTTACCCGTCTTTACATGAGACATTTTTGTGTCCTATGATTCAAAAAAAGAAACACTAAATGGATCTAAAAATGTACCAAAAAGATTGGCACCCGGCAGATATCGTCGCTGCAATACGTAAAAAAGAGCTCACTTTAAAGGAGCTCTCCATTCAAAACGGTCTAGCTGCAAGGGCGTGTAGTACAGCAATGCACAGACCCTATGCAAAACCCGAAGCTGTTATAGCAAAAGCCTTAGGGCTTCACCCGAAAGAAATTTGGCCTTCTCGTTATCACGCTAATGGCACACGCCGCAGATTTCTGCATAGCAAGATTGTAGCAAAGGACGCTGTAAAAGAAACTCACGGCGTAAAAAGCGCATAAGACACTTTTATGTCTCAAGATAACTAGAGAACCCCTTATGAAACTATTTACTGCCAAGGAAATTGCTGAAGCGCTCAACATCTCAAAGCGCAATGTTAGCTTGCGTGCTAAGAATGAGGACTGGCCATTTCAACTGCTTGCCGGCTTGGGCGGCAGAGTCCCTCACTACTTGATTGAAGGGCTTCCTGTAGACGTAGCGAATGCCGTCGAGACAAAATTTCATCCCAGTTCGCTTGCGGCGAAAGCGAAAAATAAGAAGGCCGTTGAAAGCACCGTTAATGAAGTAGAAAAGAGCATTACTTCAGACGCCAGGAAGAGCGGTCTACTAGATGCTTCATACCAAGACGAGAATGCCAAGCGTGCCAGTACCTCTCTTTTCATACTAAAGCTGGCTCAAAGTTTTGCTGCTGAAATGAGCAGTAAAGTCTCAGCTTGGAACACTTTTATTGGTCTATATAACAACCGAGAACTTGAGATAAATGAAGCTCATTATCGCATTAAGCCAACCCTAAGTTACCGCACACTTCTTCGTTGGGAAAAAAGCTACACAAAGCATGGCTTTCAAGGGCTAGTTACAGGTTACGGCAAAACCAAGGGCAAGAGCATCATTGAAACCACGCCGGAAATGAAGCGGTATTCCGTTGCGTTAATCCATCAGTTTCCACACATAAAGGGCCAGCGCTTATCTGAACTTCTTAAGATGGAGTTTGAGGGAAAATACTCAACGCCTTCACCATCGACTTGCAGAGATTGGCTCCGCAAGTGGAAAGACGAGAACAAAACCACTTTCTTATCTCTTATGGATGCAAGTGGCTGGCAGAATAAACACATGGCCGCATTCGGCAGTCGCAGTGCAGGTGTCGAGCGCATCAACCAGCTATGGGAATTTGATAGCACACCAGCCGACGTAATGCTTACCGATGGTAGATACTCAATTATTGGTGTAATTGACGTGTTTACACGACGTGTAAAAGTCGTTTTAAAACCTACATCGAATGCCGAAGGTATTGCACTTTTAATTCGCAATACGATCCTTGATTGGGGTATTCCAGAAGTCGCGCGAACGGATAATGGAGCTGACTATTGCTCTGCGCATATCTTCGCGATATGGGATGCGCTTGGAATACACAACCAAATTACCAATCCTTACAGCGGCTGGGAAAAACCCTTCATAGAACGTTTCTTCAGAACGTTTAGCCACGGTATTGCCGAGATGCTATCGGGCTACATCGGTCATAACGTTAGTGATCGTGAAAAGATAAATGCCCGTCTGACTTTCGCGCAGCGCTTAATAGAACGCAGGGAGAAAGGCGCAGATAGAGTTGCTCTCGATGTATCTATTTCGTCAACTGACTTCGAAAAGTTCATTAACTCTTGGCTTGATTACCACTACGACCACACCGAGCACAGTGAGCTTAAGTGCACACCATTTGAGAAATTCACTCAGCATCAGCAAACGATTAAGCGTTTAGATAACGAAAGGCTTTTAGACGTTTTACTTGCGCCGGTACCTAGTCAAAAAGGATTCAGAACCGTTGGTAAAGAAGGCATTAGCGTTGAGGGTGTTGAGTACATTCACGCTGAACTTGGCGCTTACATCGGTGAGCGTGTCCACTGTCGATTTAACCCCGATGACATTGGCAAGATTTATGTTTTCGACCCGATAAAACGCGAGTTTATCTGCGAGGCATTTAACCCTGAGCTGGTCGATAACGAAATCACGATGACGCACGCTCAAGAAGCTAAGCGAATTCAACGCGCCAGGCTTCGCAATGAGCGGGAGGCAATCAAGCAAGCCTCGAAGGAATTCGATGTATCAGACGTTGCTCAAAAGTTCTTGGCGTATCGCGAATCGCAGACCCAGGGCCTTAAGTCCTTCCCTAAACCATCGAAGCAAGTTTCATCTGGGATCATAAATTCTATTTCGCATGCAGAGCCGAAAAAAGAAGGCTATTCAGCTGAACGCAAAGACGAACTGGCACAACGCAGAGACGAGCTCAATGCTATCGAAACCATTCAAAACAGCGGTGAGCCCATTTATCAAAATGAACACCACAAGGCTCGTCATTACACACAACTTAATATTGATGGCCGCTTAGGCCCAACCGAAAAAGCGTGGCTACATCAATACCGACGCGACAACCGACGTTCGGCGCAAATGTTAGACAAACTTTTCACATCAGAAAGCAAAGGAAATAAACGATGAAGGCAATCACAGCAAAAACTAAAAACGTCATGGCCGCATTTGACGCCTACCAGACCGTTGAGCAAGCAGCGCAAGAAGGCTCACCCGCCATGGCCTTATTCTCTGGCCAAGCTGGGTTAGGCAAAACTACTGCAGGTGCGTTTCTGTTTGTTCAAGCTGACGGCATTTTAGTGCGCTGCTTAAAAAGCGACACAATGGGCACGCTACTAGAGCGACTAGCACAAGACTTAGGGCTAGATAAACGTCAGCGCAAGGCAGACATGATTAATTTCATTGTTAGAGAACTGGCGCTCACGGGCAAGCCGCTCTTTATAGATGAAGCGGACTACCTAGCTGACAAAACTGAAGTTCTAGAAACCATCCGTGACATTTACGACTTGTCAGGCGTGCCCATTGTTTTAATTGGGTATGAACACCTTCCTAAAAAGATAAAGCGTCTTCCGCAACTGTTCGGACGCATCAGCCAGCACGTGCAGTTTCAAAAGGCTGACGAGGAAGACATTTCAATTATGGCGAGCGAGCTGGTCGAGCACACAGTAATTGCCCCCGACTTACTGCAAGAACTGTTAGATGCCTCAAAAGGTAACTTTCGTCGCATCACCACGGGCCTTGCGAGCATTGAGAAGTTCGCTAAGTCGAACAGCTTAAAAACCATTGATGCTGATCAATGGGCGGGCCGTCAATTCTTCCCCGTCGCGGAGTTGTAAATATGCGAGAGACCCTCAGCCAGCGTAGCTGGGAGTGGATAAAGAAACAGCCTGATTTCCACAGTACCGACTTAGCGAGAGCAATGAAAGTACCGATGCCAAAAATCAAGACTGTCATGGATGAGTTTGTAAGAAATAAATACGTTAAAGCGGTAAATAAATCGGCAAAACCGTATGTCTATGAGGCAACAGGTAAGGAGCCTAGTTTTAACAGAAGTAGGCCTAACCCGCACCCTAAGGCAAACGCAAGACAAAGAATATGGCAAGCCATTCGGTTTCTAAACAGCCAGTTTACCGTTGAAGAAGTGCAGGCAGCTGCAAGTACTAGCCGCCAAAACGTCACTCGATTTATCAGTGACTTAGTTAAATACAGATACGTAGTAAAGACACGCAACCAGCGGAGCAAAGGGCAGCAAACAGGTCCGCGCGTCTGCAAGTATCTTCTTATAGAAAATACTGGGCATAAATATCCAGTGATCAAAAAGTCGGGGCTTTGGGACCAGAACCTTAAACAACTTGTTAAGCCCGACAAGGAGAGATGAGCATGGAGTGGTTCGCATTATTGTTGAAAAAAGTCAAGGAGCTTGGCCGACGTCAGGTTGAATTAGATACGGGCATGAGTAAGACCACGCTTTCGCAGGTACTCAATGAGAAGTATCCAGGAAGCATTAGCAACATTGAAAAGAAAGTACTGGCAGCGTACGCAAATTTAACAGTGACCTGTCCAGTGCTTGGTTCAATAGCGGTTAAACGCTGTTTAAACGAACAGATAAGACCGTTTTCGGCAAGTAACCCGCAGCGCGTCAGGCTTTTTAGAGCGTGTCAAAACTGCATACATAGGAGCAAGCAATGAACGCTTATAACACTGCTTTTAAGAAAAGAGTGGATAAGGCGAGCCTGGCGATGACGCACCTCATCAAACAAGGGTGTGCCATCACTGGCCTGTCTATCAAAGACACATCCACCGTTATCAATATCCTTCCGCCAAGAGACAAGCGGGTAAAAGGAACATTGATTTCAATTACGGGAACGCACACTGGCCGCTGTCACATGATGGCTACACGACTATACGGCTGCACGGTGCAATGGCACTTAACCAATGAAGAACCACAACAGGAACTAAACGCATGACATCTATCGACAAGCTTTATCAAATTGCCCAACCAGAAGCCCCGCAAGGTTTTATGGAAGATGGTGAGGGCAACCTACGCCGCAAAGACCGCATCAAGCCGCTTGAGATTGAGCGCGACAAATTGACAAGAGAGCTCTTTCTTAACGCAATTTTGGTGCATGACGAACTACAAGCGTTCACCAAAAAGTTGAAACGAGACGTTGCTGAGTTTGTAAGTCACGCAATGAAGAATTATGACAAACGCCTGGGCGGCACCAAGGGCAATGTCACGCTTTATAGCTTTGACCGTCGCATAAAGATTGAGCGCAGCCGTCAAGACAGATTGTGTTTCAACGAAAACCTTGTTGCCGCAAAAGCAATGATTGACGAGTGCATCAAACGCTGGTCGAAAGGCAGCAACAAGAATCTCCAAGCCATTGTGCAAGGCGCATTTAAAACCGATAAGCACGGGCGCTTTAGCGCTGCCAAGGTACTAAGCCTTCGCCAACACAACATTCAAGACGAGCAATGGCAACTGGCCATGACCGCACTGGCTGACGCCATTGAGGTTGATAGCAGTGCTGAGTACTTCCGCATTTATTTCCGTCTCGAAGATGGCACGTATCGCCAGCTTGCACTGGATATCTCAGACATTACTACTGACACCAACAAGGAATTGAAAAATGAGCAATCAACCGAAAGTGCTTAGCCGAACCCACATTGGCTCGAAACGAGAGCTAGCCGAAGCCGTTGCGCAGCTGCCGTCAGACGTTGATGGAGTAGAAGAAACTTACGTGATGAACGTGTATCACGACGAAAGCAACAACGAAAAGTGGCTAGAAATAATGCCAGCTAAATAACGAGCGGCCCTTCGGGGCCCTTAACCAAAGTCTTGAACGTTCAGGGCTTTGTTTAGGGAAAGGAGAAAACCATGCTACGTCTTTGTTTATTTATGATGTTTCTTTACGCCACGGCGTATTGCTTTTACTTCGGATACAACTGGGGAGGTGCGTTTTCTCTTTTAGTTGCAGCGTTGCTGTTTGCTCAAGCGTTTTTTCAAGGCGCGGCTGACAGCTTGCCAATCGGAGACGAATAAATGTCTATCAAGCGCGGGTTAATTACCAAAATTCATGTCGCAAAAGCGCAGCTCAAAATGGATGAGGACAGTTACCGCAACTTGCTTCAACGCGTAACGGGTACCAACTCGTGCACAAGCATGAGCGTGCAACAGCTAGAAAGCGTTATGGATGAAATGAAGGCGAAAGGGTTCAAAACCCGAAAAGCGCCATCAGGCCGCAGACTGTCACCAAAATCCAAAGGCACAGAAATAGACAAAGTACGCGCCATTTGGATAACCATGTTCCAGCAAGGCTTTGTGCGCGATGGTTCTGAAAGTGCGCTGGATGCCTATGTATCGCGCATGGTGAACATATCGCACGTGGGCTGGCTGAAAGATGAGAGCTTGGCACAAGTACTGGAGTCACTTAAGAACTGGCACCGACGTGAGATGGCAATAAAGCTCGTTGCTGAAGGGCACACCGTGTTGAAAGGGCACAGAAAGGTGTGGAGTACAGAAAAAGCGCCTTACGAGTATGTAAAAAGCGCTTTTGAGGAGCTGATGCCGTGAGCAATCAAGAGCAGTTCGATTTTGACGATGACTTTGACTCACTATTGGAGCACCTGCCGGATTTAGCTGACGACAAAGCACTAGCCATGGCCAGATACAAAGAGCACTTGTGGGCATTGGTTTTAATTTGTGAGCGCCGCCTTAAAAAGGCAAATATCGAAGATAACAAGGCGTACAAGCTTAGCTGCCAACTTATCGCAGAAATAGCGCATTACCAAGGTGGTGAGTGTAGATACTTACCACGCGGTGAGCGCCTTCAACAAGAACTACGAGACATTCAAATGTTTCGTTTGTGGCACAACCACAACTGGCCAGTAGAAAAGATACGAAAAGAATACTGCCCTGAACTCAATCAAATTCGTGTTTACGAGATTCTGCGCACCAAGCGTGAAGAATATCGCAACAAAATTCAACCACAGCTTTTGTAGGTGAAACGATGACTCTACAAGTACTCGGCCACACCATTACACAATTACAGCTCAATGCCATTTTAGATGGCAGAGGAATTGAAAGCACTCGCGAGTTGGCGATTAGAAGCAAGTTACCCGCAACTGTCGTCAAAGAAGTGGTGCGACGTGTTCAGGTGGAGGGCTTAAGAGTAACGCCAGTATTAAACAAACTGCTTTACGGCGGTAACAACAAATTATCAGGAGAAATACCAGTGATAGAAAAAGAAACCGAGTCTGAAGAGATTCCAATGGATGAGTTGTTTGGCTGTGTGGAGCTTTCTAAACGCGGCTCTAAGCTTTTATTCAAACTGTTTGAAAGTTTAACCAAAGACCATTTGATTGCTGCTGGCTTTACAGATGAAGACATTGAACATTTTGGTGGCGTGTATCACACCATCAAATACCAAGCATTGGGAGAGGTTTAATGAAGTACAGTAAAGTTTTGGGGGTAGGGTCAATCATTCTTATGATTTCTGCGGTAACTATCGAACAAGAAACACTGTGTATATGGCTTGCGATGATGCAATGTTCGATAGGCGCAATGATATGCAAGTTAATTGAAACAAAATAAGGCAACGAATAAATGCTCCAAATACTCACACAAGCAAGCCTGTGCGAAGCTGATTTTAATCAAAAGATAGATTTCGTTATTGAAGGCTTCATCACTAAGCGCATGATGACCATGGTGTATGCCGATGGCGGGAACGGCAAAAGCTGGTTAGCATTTGCGCTGGCAAAGTACTGTGCTCCCCGTATGAAACAAGTGTTCTACTTAGATTTTGACAACCCACTAAGTGTATTGAAAGAGCGCAAGGTACACGAACTGCTTATCGCACCTCATGCAAACTTGCACTATGTGCAACGTAGCAAAAGCCCCCTGCCCCCGTTCGAACTTTTAAGAACGTTGGCAGAAAACGCTACTGCTAATCAATTTGAAAACATGATCTTCTTTGTGGACAGTCTTCGAGACTTTGCCGATGTAAACAACGAAGCCAAAATTGGACTGGTAATGAACCTGCTAAAAGATATTCGAGAAGCGGGCGGTACCATTCTTATACTCGGTCACAGCAATAAAGACGGGCGCAATTACCAGGGTAGTAATGCAATTAGAAATAGCCTAGACAATATGTATCAGCTTAAGAAGCGAGAGCTTGCTGAAGGCGTAGGTGTAATTCTTGAGGTAAGAAAAGAGCGTGCAGCCATCGTCGACAAAGCATTTGATATCGACCCGAATACGCTAGAGCTAGAAGAGGTAGACTTAATTGAAGCGCAAGCCTCAGAGCAAGACCTTGAGTTCGTAAACCAAGTTAAGCATGTACTAGTTCGAGAAGGCCAAGTGGGAAAAGGCGACCTGCTTAACGCCGCTGGATATGCTAAAGATGATAAAACCGCGCGCGCTCGACTAGAAAAATACGACGGTATTTACTGGAAAAGCTCTAAACGCCACACCCGCATATTTTACCAATTGTTGTAGTTGTAGCTGTTGTAGACCTTCTACACGTTTTGCACAAATACCCAATCATTTGCATAAGGAAACATTGACACGCCGCACGCACGGGATTAAGGTTGCCGCACTAGAAATCTATACGCGGTTAACCGCACCCGTTAGCCTTGCGGCCTTTTTATGCCTGTAAGTTTGGCATAAATCCGTCCATTTTCAATGGTCGGGTGGAGAGGCGTTAATACAAAACCCGCAAGGGAAATAGGCCCGGAGCCCTCGTATAGTGCTCTAGTTGACACCCGGCTACCAGCTACTAACTGGTAGTCGTGAACTTAAAACTATACGGAGGCCAATATGGTCAATCAATTACCAAACGTGGACTTGCGCCACTACATATCGATAAAAGACAATCAACTGTACACCCCATCAACGCGTATCGCAGAAGTATTTAGCAGGCAACATAAAGATATTCTGAGAGCAATTAGAAACCTTGATAGCTCTGCATATTTTAACGCGCGCAATTTTGCGCTCGTTGACTACAAAGATGCCAAAGGCGAGAGACGGCAAATGTATAACGTCACTAAAGACGGTTTCATGTTCTTGGTGATGGGTTTTACAGGCAAGCAAGCCGCCGCCATAAAAGAAGCGTATATCAATGCGTTCAATCAAATGGCCGATACACTACAAAGCAGTCAGTACGGCAACAGTGCAGTACAAGCATTACAGGCTACCAATCAAGACTTGCAAGGCGAGTTGTTGCAGCTCTACCGCGACAAAGCCCAGTTGTTAGAACAGCAGCTGTCGCACACTAAAAAGGCCAGCACAAGAAAATCACCCAGCAATAAATACTTCGAGCATAAAAAACACCAGTTCATACAAAACGTTGTCCAGTACCTTCGTCAACACCCGGGGGCGAATAAAACAAATGTAATGGCGGCTGCTGGTTTCAAAAAGGATGATAAAACAGCCCGCAAATGGCTGGCAGATTATGAAGGCATCCACTGGGAGAGCGAAATTATCGGTATCTCTCACGCTTATTTTTGCAAGGAGTAATGCAAATGGATAATACAGACTTTTTAGAAGAGCTAAACACGCTTACAACATGCCAAGAGGCGCTCGCCGAATTGTTAGGTGCAGTACCCGAGGGACTATGTTCTACGCGTAAACTCGCTGTTTTACTCGACTACCTTCAGTCGCAGCAAGGAAAGCTAATCGATACGCTAAGTCGATAAGCGCCAGCCCGCCATGTGCGGGCTTTTTATTGAAAGGTGGTGTTTAAATTTGACTGAATTCAAAATGCGATCCATTCTACTGGGTTTTAAAAGGAGTCTAATATGTTTAGAACTGTAGTGTTTCTTTCTGCTTTAGCCATTGGCGCTTGTTCGAATACGTCTGGGCTAGCCCCAAAAGTCAGTCATTCTGGTTTTGATAATTCAAAAGTCGTTAATATTGCGCCCCACGGTAACGCTTGCACTGACATGACTTGCACTGGCTTCGGTCTTCAATGGAATAGTAAGTATCCAGATGATGCTTTTATGATCGTGCAAGTATTCAATGACGTTACCCCAATTTTTGGTGCGCAGTTAAATATTGATGGTGACATTATCACGCTTAAAGAAAGCCAACTTGTTTCAAGTTACGACGTCGATGGCTACACGCGAAACAGTTCGAAAGCTTTTTCAGTGAGTCTAGAAACCCTTGAAAACATTGAAAACGCCAATAGAGTATGGATGCGAGTTGAAACGCCCGACGGTACAATAGAGGACGCTATCATAGACAATGGTAAAGATAGTAAGTCATACCATGCGCTCAAACGTTTTTTAGCCGAAGTTAAAAGTTAACCTAAACCCAGACTAATCCCACCTATCTCACCGCCATCGCTACGATGGCGGCATGAACCAAGAAAATCCCACTTACCACTACGGCCTAACGTCGAAAATCAAAGCCATTACACTAGCGCGTCAAGCATGTGATGTGTTGGGCCATGGCGCGACTGGCTGTGCTACGAACCTGCTGCTTGAAACTGCAGCAGCTGAAACGTGTCTTGGCCTTTATGAAGACCCTACCCCAGGCGGCGCAGGTATGGGGCTTTGTCAGCACGACCTCATTGCATTTCAAGACATTATTCAGCGCACCCCCATGCGAATAGTGAAAACCATTCACATGGAATTCGGTTATGACATTAGAAAGCTGGTGCACACCAACTTGGCGGATGACCCGCTTTTAAGCTTCATATTCTGTCGTCTGCACTACCGTTTACGTCCAGAGCCAATCCCTTCGTCACTGCGAGGTCGCGCCGAGTACTGGAAACAGTTTTACAACTCAATGGCAGGCAAAGGCACCGTGAAGCATTACATGGATAATGCCAATGCGTATTTGTATAACCTTACTCCATTAGACTTAAGTGTGCCGCCATGCCCGTAAGCAAATTTAACCAAGAATGGTTTAACACGGGTCGCCGTGCACGCTTTAAAGCCGAAAGAGTAGCGAGACTTTCAGGAGCCCTTACGATACTGCCTGAAAGCAGCTATCGCGCTACTGCTCATTGGTACTGGCGGCAGGGCTGGAATAGTGTGACGCGCCAAGAGCTGGAAGCTTACCTAGACAATGGTGAGACACCTCAGCGACTGAATGCCGAGCAACACATCACTAAAATACGTAAACAACTTGGAGCACATGCTTAATGTCTGTATTAGCCACTGCAGGAATTTCAGCCCTCATTAAATATGGTCCGTCACTGATTCGTCTCTTTGGTGAGCGTAAAGGTGGTGCGACGGAAAAGGTGGCACACACCATTGCCGATGTCGTAGAGGCAGTTAACGGCGACACATCGCCTAGTAGCGTAGCCAAGGTAAAGGCCACCGTAGACAGCTTACCGCCCGAGGTTGTAGGCGAAATTGAGCTAGGGCTAGCACAAATTGAAGCCGAGCGAGAGAAAGCCAGGCTAACTCATGATTTGGGGATGCATACTCAGCAGCAAGAAACCTTGCGTTCGGGCAAAGAAATTAAAACATTTCGCCCTGAAATTGCGCGGCGGCACAGCTGGTTCACAGCCGCGTATATCTTTGTAATGGAATTGCTCAATGCCTTCGACCATGGCAACGGTGCTAACTGGGAGATAGCGCTACTTATCGCTTCGCCAGTGCTTGCTTGGTTTGGCTTTAGAACATGGGATAAGTTCAGCAAGCAGGGAGCCAGCTGATGGATGCAGCGGATATGGCAGATAAAGCCAGCGCCCCTTTTAAACGAATGGCCACGCGCTTTAGGCCTAACCAAGTAACACCTACACCACCCATTAAAACTGATGAGCATGGCGCACCTTTATGCGTGCGCTGTGATGCCGATATAACTCAACGCCGCAGAATAATAGTCGATGCTCAGCGCTGCGCCGATTGCCAACAAGATGTAGAGAACGGGAATCGATAGCATGGAAAATGTAGTAAGCCACCTTAACGACAACTGGAAAATTTATTCGTTCTTTGTATCGGTAATGCTGATGGCTGGATTGTATTGGCTGAGCAAGTATTTCGCGACAAAGACAGAGTTAGCAGCGCACGTTAATAGCCAGGAAGAGCGCTTAAAACTAAACGAACTGAAGTTCAAAGACCATCAGATTGAGCACTACAAGCTACGCGATAAGGTGCATGAAATTGATAGCCACGTTAAACACCTTCCCAGCGCCGGAGAAAGCGCCGCCCTTCGAGAAGAAATCGCCCGTTTAAATGGACGATTAGAAGGCATGGAACCTGTGTTTAAACAGGTGTTAAACAACGTAAACATACTTTTTGAAAACGAGTTGCGCGGAGACAAGAACTAATGGCCATCGCAATTATAGTAAACGAACACGAACGCTTGAGTATTCTGCACTGCCTAGCAGCTATGGAAAACTACGCCGCCAATAACAGCATAATCCAGGGTGTGTGCGCCAGTTACGGCAACACAATGACCATTGATAAGCTAGGCACACAGCTACATTGGCTGAAAGAGCAAGGCTTAGTCACCTTGGAACATCATGAGAGTTACACCATAGCCCGCATTACACAGCGCGGCCTAGACGTTGAACGAGGCCTTGCCACCACACCCGGTGTTAAACGCCCAGGGCCGAGGTAACAACGATGAGCGATAAGCGCACCCGTGGCAAGCCCAGCAAAATAGACCAGCTTCCCGACGACATAAAGTCTGAGCTGATTGAGCTATTGCGCGATAAATCCGTTACACAAACCGAAGTGCTTGATCGCGTAAACACCCTTATTCGCGACGCGGGCTTGCCTGAAGAAGAACATATCTCACGTAGCGGTCTTAACCGCTATGCCACGCGCATGGCCACAGTGGGCAGTCGCATTCAGGAAGCCCGTGAAGTGTCTAAACAATGGGTAGACCAGCTGGGCGGTAAGCCAACAGGTGAAGTCTCGAAAGTGCTCATTGAGATGGTTCGCACCCTAGCGTTCGACCAAGTGCTAAAAATGTCTGAGTCAGGGAAAATTGTTGAGCCTAAGTTCATTAAAGACCTAGCCGTTGGAGTAGAGAAACTTGAGAAAGCCGCTACTGAAAGTACCAAGCGTGAAAAAGAAATCCGCAAGGCCATGGCGGAAGAAGCCGCAGAGCGTGCCGCAGAGGTAGCCAAAGCAGCGGGACTAACCGCAGATGGTGCTGCGCAAATTAAGCGTGAGATTTTGGGGATTGCCTAATGAAGCTGCCACCACAGCCTGCCCCTACACCTAAGGAAATCAGGCCCAGTAAAACACAATATCAAAAAGCCATTGAACAATGCGACAGGCTTGAAACGCGGTTCGGCCTCCCTACCTTCATTCCCTTCGATGAGAACGAACTTTTACTTGGGTACCAGAAACGCTGGGTAGCCGATGACTCACCGCTGAAGATTGCTGAGAAGTCCCGTCGAACAGGTATAACGTGGGCCGAAGCGTCAGACGCTGTGCTTACCGCCAGTAGAACCAAAAGCGCACACGGTACCAACCACTTTTATGTGGGCTCGAATAAGGAAATGGCTCGCGAGTTTATTGATGCCGCGGCCATGTGGGCAAAGGCCTTTGATAAAGCTGCAGGTGACATAGAAGAAGAGCTGTTCATTGATGACGGCCAAGAAGGCAAAGAAATTCTTACCTTCGTTATTCATTTTGCCAGTGGGTTTAAAATACAAGCGCTAAGCTCGAAGCCGTCTAACCTGCGTGGTATGCAGGGTAACGTAACGATTGATGAAGCCGCCTTTCACGACCAATTAGCGGAAGTACTCAAGGCTGCACTTGCGCTTACCATGTGGGGCGCAAAGGTGCGCCTTATCAGTACTCACAATGGCGCTGAGAACCTTTTTAACCAGCTAATACAAGACAGCCGAGCAGGCAAAAAGCGTTACAGCATTCATCGTATTACACTAGATGATGCGTGCGATGAAGGCTTGTACCAGCGCATATGCCAGGTTAAAGGGAATGACTGGAGCCAAGAGGCCGAACAAAAGTGGAAGGACGATTTACTTAACGATACCGCCAGCCAAGAGGATGCACTAGAAGAGTATTTCTGTGTGCCTAAATCGGGCGGTGGGGCTTACATTAGCCGTGCCCTAATCGATAAGGCTATGGTGCAACCCGACGAAAGTGGCCAGCCCACCGTTATCCACTATGCACAAAGTGCTGAGTGGAACCAGATGCGCCCCGACCTGCGCGCAGCCGACATTAAAGACTGGTGCAAAGAGGTATTACTGCCTCAGCTGGAGAAGTTAAACCCAGAGCAGCGCCACTGCTTAGGGGAAGACTTCGCGCGTTCTGGCGACTTAACGTGTTTATGGGTTGGTGCAATACAGCAAGACTTAAGCCTTCGTGTACCGCTTGTGGTGGAGCTTAAAAACATTCCCTACAAGCAGCAAGAACAAATTCTATTTTTCATCATTGACAGGCTACCGCGCTTTATTGGCGCGCAATTGGATGCCACGGGTAACGGTGAATACTTAGCAGAGCAAGCAGTTGACCATTACGGCGCGGGGCTTATCGAGTCGGTCAAGATTACCGAGAACTGGTATCGAGAAAGCATGCCGCCTATGAAAGCCCACTTTGAGGACTTCACCATTATCATACCGAGTGACGCTGACATCTTGGATGACCTGCGCTCTATTCAAATTAACAACCGGGGCGTGCCTCGCATACCCGATGCGAAAACCGACAGCAAAAAACAGCGACACGGCGACGGCGCTATTGCCTGCTGCATGATGGTTGCGGCCAGTAAAATGGAGGGCGGTGAAATTGACTACATGAGCCTGCCTTCCAAAGCCGAAAGGCGCGACAACCGCAACAATGACGACAACTACTCAATCCAACAAAGTGGGTGTTACTAATGGAAACCTACGAGCAAAACGGTACGCGCTTTCGCATTCGCGAGCGCGGCCTTAAAACCAAACAAACCGACAATTCAGCACGCGTGGCGCAAATGCGGCGCGAGTTTGCTGAGCATCCTAGTTCTGGGCTAACGCCTGCCACGTTGGCGGTCATTCTTAAAAATGCTGAACAAGGTAGCTTGTTAGAGCAATGCTACCTTGCTGAAGACATCGAAGAGAAAGACGGCCATATCCAGGCTGAAATATTCAAGCGTAAAATGGCGCTGACCGATATCGATTGGCAGATAGAGCCGCCTGTGAATGCCACCGCCCAGGAACAAAAAGATGCAGCCAATATAGAGCAAATGCTGAAAGATGTGGAAGACTGGCACAACATCATATTTGGTATGGGTGACGGCATTTTAAAAGGCTTTTCAAACATTGAGTATGAATGGGGCTTTTACAATAACTTCCGTATTCCTGAGGCATTCGTGCACCGCCCCGCTACGTGGTTTCAGCTACACCACGACGACCAGGACTGCATTGCCCTTCGTGACCAAACGGGTAAAGGCGAGAAGCTACGCCCGCTTAACTGGCTGCAGCACCGCCATCCTGCAAAGAGCGGTTATGCCGCACGCATTGGCTTAATTCGTCAGCTGGCATGGCCCTTTATATTCAAAAACTATTCTGTACGCGACCTAGCCGAGTTTCTAGAGATTTACGGTATTCCAATTAAATTGGGTAAATACCCAAGTGGCGCCACTGATACTGAAAAGAGCCGCTTGCTTCAAGCCGTACTCGGCATTGGCCACAACGCTGGGGGCATAATCCCCAAAGGCATGGAAATTGAATTTCACGAAGCAGCGAAAGGCGGCGGCAGCGACCCCTTCATGACCATGATGAGCTGGTGTGAGCGCATCCAATCCAAAGTCATTTTGGGTCAAACCCTCACATCACAGGTAGACAGCACGGGGAGCCAAGCGCTAGGCAACGTGCACAATGAAGTACGACAAGACATTCGCGACCATGACTTACGCCAAATTGCTAACACGCTAAATCGTGACCTTGTGTTGCCGATGCACGCGCTTAACAGCCTAAGCTACCGAGGCGACCCAAGACGTAAGCCGCGCATTATATTTGACACACAAGAGCCCGAAGACATCAGCCAATACGCTGATAGCTTACCCAAGCTGGTCGACATTGGTTTTCGTATTCCGGCCAGCTGGGCGCAAGATAAGCTGCGCATTCCGGAGCCTGAAGGCGAAGAGGCTATCTTGGCTCGCGCTGCCGCCACGCCTGCTGTTAAAGAGCCAGAGGAAAAAGGTGCGGATAAGGACGACCCAAAACAAGAGCCGCAAACCGCTGCATTGCGTTTAGCGCTCGCTGCACTTAAAGCACAACAGCCGAAAGACGACGGCGCGGATGTGCTTACCAAGCGCTTGGCACAACAGGCTGGCGAATCGTTCAGTCAGTTAATGCAACCCATTGAGTCGCTAGTAGCTAATGCTGATTCATTGGAGGCGCTATTAGAGCAGCTGCTGGAATTAGAAGACCAACTGCCCATTGAAGATTATCAACTACTTTTGGGCCAAGCTTTTACCGCAGCTGAGTTAAGCGGACGATTTGATGTAAATGAGGGGAGATAACAATAATGCCTTGCGATCATCACACACCATGCCCTTCTGGTTACATTAGCTGGCACAGCTGGGCAAGAAAAATGCTTAAAACTCATCGCCAAACTAAATGTCCTGACTGTGGCCTATTCAAAATTTGGGTACCGAAACGGAAGGGTAATAAATAATGCCTGTCCAGTACGGCCCTCAGAAGTTTTCTGAAGCCATTACCCACTTTAGAAACAAGTTAAACATGCCCAGCGAACGTTGGGCTGACGTGTGGCGCGAGCAGCACAACAACGCCTTTATGGTGGCAGGGGCAACCAAAACCGAATTGCTGGCCGACATTCGCCAAATGGTAGACAGCGCAATAGCCGAGGGTAAAAGTTTAAGCTGGTTTCAAAAAGAGTTTAAACACCTGGTTAAAAAGCATGGATGGGAACACACAGGCAGTGCCGCATGGCGAGCTAACATCATTTATGACACGAACATGCGCCAAGCTTATAATGCGGGCCGCTTCCAGCAGCTGCAGAACTTTCCTTACTGGCGCTATGCGCACGGCGATAGTCGCTACCCTCGCCCACATCACCAAAGTAAAGACGGTACCATTTTACCTAAAGAGTCGCCGTTCTGGCTTACCTGGTTTCCCCAAAACGGTTGGGGCTGTAAATGCAAAGTGTTTGGTGAGACAGAGCGCAGTATTAAGCGCAAGAACATGACGTTAAGCAAAGAGCCTGTTATTGAAACGCGCGAATGGGTAGATAAGAAAACAGGTGAAGCGCACCAAGTGCCTGTAGGTATCGACCCTGGTTTCGATTATTCGCCGGGCTCAAAATCGCAAGCCGATGTATTGCGCCAGCAGCAAATTTCAAAGCCGCCACTAAAAAACCGCCTTCCTGAACGTGCGGTACCTAGCGCTTACTCAACCAATAAGAATGTAACCATTCATGGGCTAAACAAGGTCATTTCAGAATTGAGCCAAGCGCAACCACAAATGCGCCAAGTGACCGAATTCATTACTACCTACGGTATGAAGACCTTGTTTCTTAAACCAACTGAAATGGTGCGTGGAAGCAAGAAAGCCAAAGAGTTGGAAGAGGACATTACCAGTTATTTAAATGTCCCAATATCAAAAGCCAATGGCCATTGGCCTGTACCCAGTAACACCGCACGACGTGCAAATGGTTACACAGCACTTGCTTGGAAACACGTCGTCGTAAAAGCCAAAACAGGTGTAAACTTAAATAAAATTGCCGACATTACCGACTTAACCAATGCGGTAGAGGCGGCAATACTCGCTTTACAGGCTGGCAAGCGGCAATGGTCGCTGTCGCATATTGTAAGGCACTATACAGACAGTGGTGATCATGGTGGCGCAATAATCACATGGCTTCATGAAATGGGACACCAAGTTCAATTTCAGGCCATGCGCATGGAAATTCCTACACCGGGCTTAAATGAGAGTATTACCACTTACAGTATGCAAGACACCATGGAATGGCATGCCGAGCACTTTGCCGCATGGGCGCTTAATCGCGCCATGCTTGAAACGCACTATCCAGCGATAGTCGCATACTTCGACGAACTAATGGGGGAACTACTGTAATGAGTATTTTCGATAAAATTAACGATGGCCATAAAGAAGAAAGCGAGCAGCTGCGTGACGCACAGCAAGTGCTTCAATCGTCGGTACCAACTGCAGAAAAGCAAGCACGTATTGAAGCGCTAATGAAAAAAGCCCCTGAACATGAAAAAGCCATGTTTGGTGATCTTCTTTCTAACCTAGTGCTGCAGGCAGATTAATATGGCTGGCAGCTTCATTACCGTTCGTGCTTATGGCAGTGGTGAGATAAATGCGTTGCTTTCTCGCATTGCTAGGGCAGGAACTGACTTAGAGCCAGCGTTCGCGGAAATCGGTGACTATCTGATAGAAGCAACCCAAGAACGTTTTAAGCTTGAGCTAGCGCCCAACGGGGAGCAATGGGAACCGCTAGCGCCAGAGACGTTAGCACGAAAAGGTGGCGAAGATAGGATACTGCAGCAATCCGGTACCATGCGTGATTTGTTAACCTATCAGATAACGGGAAGAGTACTCACATTCGGAAGCAACCAAGAATACGCCGCTACACACCAATTCGGTAGAGAAGAAGACGGCATACCTGCCCGACCATTCTTAGGTCTCACAACTGGGCCGTGGAGCGACGAGGATAAAATCATAGAATTACTGCAAGGGCACCTAAAAGATGCAATCTTGTAAAACGCGATGTAAGCCACCCTACGAAGACTTTGTTAAAAAGGTGAGCAAAGTTACCAATTAAAAAACTTAAACACTTCTAGTGAGATTTAAACAGCAATGAGAGAGAGCGTAACCTCTACCGAAAGAGAAAACTCGGTTTTATGAAGGATTATTCCAATTTTCTTAAATGGAGAGAACCTTTTAAGGTCTTGGCAAATAACTTTCGATCTCGTAATCTGACATCGAAACAAATATACAAGGAAACGTATGAAAAACATTTTAGCCGCAATTTTGCTTCTAACCCTTTTCGCCTGCCAATCGACGCAAAATCAAATTGAAGATGGATATAGGTTAACTCAGGACGAGTTCAAAGATTTTAAACGATACTCTATGCCCAGCGCAGGCGAATTGGATGGCGCACCCATGCTGTCACTAAGTCAAGCGTTTATCGAAGTATTTACTGACGTCAAAAAGGAAAGCGTTGGAACTACGCTTGCTGTAATACTTCATTACGAAGGATGGGTGTTTATAAACCCTGGCGAATCACTTGTATTATTAGTTGATGGCGAGAAAATGCCATTCGTTAGCCCCAGTGGTTCCGCATACAACCGGGGCGTACTTAAAGGGTTGGCTGGCGCGGTGGGTGGTATAAGAGTGAGAGAAGAAGCGCATTACCCAATCACTGTAGAACAAATAAAGAAGCTTGCTTACGCACAAGATGTGAAAGTTAGGATTTATGGCAGTCAGGGAAATGTTACTCGTGAGTTTAACGAAGACTATTTTGAATCGCTGAGGGCCTACTATGAAAAATTTATTCTTCCCAACGGTATTGTTTCGATATAGCCCAAACCTAGACTAATCCCCATCCTTCCCTATAGCCCGACATACTGGTCGGGCTATGAAAAAACAATTAACCACACTTACATCTTCAGTACTTGGAGGCCGCCATGTAGCGACAACGCTAGCAGCAGCCGTGTCCTTTGCTGCCCTATCGAACCAGTCGAACAACGCTGAGTCTCCACTTGGCGTTGCTGCCTGTACCTTTTCAATTGATATAGAACAGCCCTGGCAACAAATACTCCCGGGAGCTGACTTCGCTGCCTATGATGGCCGCCCTACTGAAGTGCCTGGTAATAAGTGGCGCATCGATAATGCTAAAGGCGAAGCCCTCGCCGCCAAACTAAATGCGCGAGCTGATGCGGGCGAGCAGCTGCTTGTCGACTATGACCACCAAACCCTACTTGCCAAAGAAAACGGTTCTAAAGCCCCTGCCAGTGCATGGGGTAATAAATTCGAATGGCGAGAAGACAAAGGCTTATTTGCTCAGCTTAATTTCACGCCCACCGCGCGAAAGCACATCAAAGACGGTGAGTACAAGTACTACTCCCCCGTCGTCATTTACAACAAACACACAGGTGAAGTGTTAGACCTTCACAGCGCCGCTCTCACTAATGACCCAGCAGTAAAGGGCATGAGTCAAGCTGCCGCCCTTCATGCAAACGTTAATAACCAACCATCGGAGCCTACGCCCATGAACGAAGCATTAGCCCTGCTATTTAACCTGCTGGGGATTACTACCCCATCTACCGACATTGATGCTGCTGCATTACATGCACAGTTAACTAAGCCAGGCGTGAAAGCCAAGCTTGACGAAATTAAGTCCAAGTTAGACGGCGCAGCACAAAGCGACGAACAAATTGCCGCACTTACGGCAAAAGTAGAGCAAGCAAAAGAAGGCATTAACCCAGCCGAGTATGTGCCTATCGAAACCTATAACGGCGTGGTAGCAGAGCTAGCAGCGTTATCGGCAAACCACAGCGCAGTGACTGTCGACCAGCTTATTGAGCAGGCCCAAAAAGACGGCAAGTTCGTGGCGCAAGCGGAGCTGCCTTACTTACGTAGCCTAGGCAAAAGTAGCATGGCAGCGCTTAAAGCACAGCTTGATGGCCGCGCAAGCGTGGAAGCCTTTGGTGGGAAACAAACCAAAGAAAAGAAACCAGACGGTGAAGACCAAAACGGCGTTGCGGCCCTTACCGCTGACCAAAAGCTTGTAGCAGACCAACTGGGTATTTCCCACGAGGACTACGCCACCGAGCTTAAGAAAGACTAGCTCTGCCTAACCACACACTTAATTTGGAGAAATAAAGCACATGGCTATTATTACCTCACCTGTATTAAACGCAATCCGCACTGGGTTTCGTAAAAACTTTGAAGACGGTAAAACCCGTGGCATGCCGATGTTCAATGCCGTCGCTACCGTCGTTCCATCCTCAACCAAATCGAATACCTATGGCTGGTTAGGGCAATGGCCAGGCTTCAGCGAATGGGTTGGCGAGCGTCAGCTTAAGTCAATCAAAGAGCATGGCTACTCAATTACCAATAAGGACTTTGAATCGACGGTAGCGGTAGATAGAAACGATATCGAAGATGATAACTTAGGCGTGTACTCGCCCATGATGGATGAGATGGGTTACGCGGCGTCTGTATTCCCAGACGAACTGGTATTCCCTTTGTTGGGTGCTGGCTTCACGTCTACCTGTTACGACGGGCAGTACTTCTTTGACACCGACCACCCAGTCAATGCTGAAGTAGATGGCAGCGGCGCAGATACCTCGTTCTCTAACGCAATCATTGATGCAGGCTACACAGGCGATGCCTGGTATCTGTTAGACACCTCGCGAAGCTTAAAACCGCTTATCTTCCAAGAGCGCAAGGGTATGCAATTTGTCGCCATGGATAACCCTAACGACGAACAAGTGTTCATGAATAAGGTTTTCCGCTACGGCGTAGATTGCCGCTGTAATGTGGGCTACGGCTTCTGGCAAATGGCAGTAGGCGTTAAGAAAGAACTAACATCTGAAACGCTTTGGGAAGCTATTAATTTATTCCGCAGCTTTAAGGCAGACGGTGGTCGCTCATTGGGCTTAGGCAAGAACAAGTTAACGCTAGTCGTACCATCCTCACTGCACAAACTTGCTACGCAAATTAACGAGCGTGAGCAAATTGACGACGGCGGCGTGACGGTAAGCAACGAGCTTAAAGGCAAGTTTACAGTCCTAAGTCCCGACTTCCTATAAGCCTGTATACCTAGAACCTTAACAATCACTACAACTACTACAACTGGCTTTTAGATAAAGGCCAGTTGTTTTGGAGAAACGTTATGTCAAAACTCGCTATTGTCTCATTAATTATTACCGCAAGTGTGCCTTCCTTTCGTCGTGCCGGCACAACCTTTACTGACGCCGGAAAAGCCTTCCCTGAAGGTTACTTTACAGAAGAGCAACTCAACGCTATTCACAAAGAGAAAAAGCTGTCTGTCCGTGAAGTGCAGTCCGATGCCATCCCAGAAGGCGTTGATACCTCACTTATCTCTGCCGCGCTCACCGCTTCCGCCGCTGAAGAAAAGACGAAAGAGAAAAAGACTGCTTCGCAAGCCGCACCTACCAAGTCGACGGGAGCGAAAGCAACGGGTAAAGCCAGCACAACCAACGACACGGGTGCTAGCGCCTAATTAGCGCTAGTCGGAGCATCACTATGGCGTATTGCACAACTGACAACTTAATTGACCGTTACGGAGCCGATGAACTGTTACGTCTTACTGACCGCGACAATAACGGCTTTATTGACGAGCAAGCAGTGAGTGCAGCCATAGAGGATGCCAGTGATTTGATTGATGGCTATTTGGGTGGGCGTTACACCCTGCCCCTTAATGTTGTGCCTAGCGTGCTAATTAAAATATGCGCTGACATCGCCAGGTTCAATATGTACGACCACACCGTTCCTGAAACCGTCGATAAGAACAACAAGGCGGCAATGGACTTTTTGAAGTCGGTGGGAAAAGGCGAAGTGCGGTTAGGTCTATCAGATAGCAACGAGTCGCCCGCATCTGACGACCAGATACAAATTCAGAGTGAGGAAGGCGTGTTTAGCCGTCGCAACTCAAAGGGGTTTATTTGATGCTGAATTTGGTTAAACCCCGTATTGCCAGCCTGTTCGACGAGGTTGGCACCGCCGCCAACGTGCGAAAAGCAATGAGCCAACCTCTGCATCGCAATAGCGCCGCGTTTGTCGTGCCAGTCAGCAATCGACCCATGACAAATAGCCGTGATGTCGATATGGGCCGTCCGCTACAAGAGTTTATCGTGACGTTTGGTGTAGTCATTGGATTACGTGCCATTAACGACCCTACAGGCGAGCGAACGCTTGCAGAACTTGAAAGCCTGCGCAATACACTGCGTGACTCGCTGTTCGGTTGGAAACCTAATGATGAGCATGAACGCGTTATTTTGGGGAATGGCGACCTTATCGGTTTCACCAACGACGGCCTTTGGTGGATAGACAGATTTTCAACCAATACCTGGTACAGAGGAAATGCAACATGATCATAGTGACCAACGCCAGCGACAACGATATTACGCGTGCAGCCGTAACGTTTAAGCCTGGTGAAAACAAGTTTAAAACGGGTGAGCTAAGCGACGGCAAACGCGCGCAAATTAGTGCACATCCAAAGCTAAAAGTCGTGGTTGTTGAAGACCGCCCAATTGAAACCAAAGCGCAGCCAAAAGCACAGGAGAAGAAATCATGAGTATCACTCCAGGGTTTAGACACGACAAAAAATTTGTGGTGATGGCGCTTCGCAGAGACAGCGACACAAAAGGCGCTGACTATATCGCTGCTGGCGCACAACCTCTTGCGATACTCACCAAAGGGTTGGCGGTTGATCCTTATCAGAGCGAACAAATTACACGCGATTTAGATACGGGTGAGCAAGGTGGAGAGAAGGCCATTCACGCAGGTGAAATGATGACACTTACTATCCCTGTAGAAATCGCGGGCTCTGGTGATGCATCAAGCGCAGCTGCATACAGTGCAATCCTGCAAACGGCAATGCGTGACGAAAAAGCCGATGTTGCAAATGAAGTGACCCATAACCGGGTTCTTAATGCATCGGAAGAGCAAGACGGTACGTTCTATTTTTACTGGGAAGGGATGTATCACATTTTGCTTGCAGGAAAATCATCCCTTACCGTCGCAGGAAAAATAAACGAACTGGGATACCTCACTTTTGAAGTGAAAGGAATCTACGGCGACACCGTCGAGGGCCTGCCACCTCAACCAGATTTCAGCGGATTTCAGGATCCTCTCCCACTAAGTAATTCCAACACCAAATTTACTTTGGATGCTCAAGCTCTCAACCTCTATGAGTATGAGCTTGCCGACAATCACAACGTTGAACATGACGAGGGAACTGAGCAAAACCAAGTGTTTATTGAAAGTTGGAGCGAAGAAGGAAAGTTCATTATTGAAAGCCCAGCACTGTCAACTTTCGACCCCTTCGCCTTAATGAGAACTTCAACACTTGTTCCATTTACATTCACCCACGGCGTAGCCAATGGAGAAGTGTTTGAACAGTCGAGTTCAGGTATTCAAATCTTAACGGTTAAGCCTACCGCTATTAAAGGCAAGCAAGCGTGGGATTGTGGTTTCAGGGTTATCAAAGGCCATCACAGTATTATCAAGACCAGCTAATACAACGTGCCCCGTAGGGCGATAAAAGCGCTGAGCAAAGGAGTCAGCGATTTACTCACCGCCAGGGATGGCACCTCTATTTGAGAATCAACCATGCCATTTATCTTAGCGAAAAAACGTGAAATCGAATGGCCTGTATCAATTGAAGTGCCAATTGATGGCGGCCATACCGAATCTCAAAAATGCACTGCAAGTTTTGAGGTTTTAAATCAAGACGAGTACGACAAGCTCATTGGCGATGACGTTAAATTCTGTGTTCGTGTCGTCACTGCATTTGGTAGTGACATTCAAGATGAAGACGGAAAACCACTCCCCTGTACCGCAAAAACAAAAGAAGCTTTATTTAAAAGTGCAGCATATGTGCGAATGGGCTTCATTAACGCATACCACGAAGCAGCCACGGGAATCGTAGCAAAAAACTTGAAGGGGCAGCCAGGCACTGGGCAGTCGGGCCGCAAAACCCGCAAAAAGAGATAGATGCCCTAACTGAGCAAATGCAGGAGCTCGGATTATCGAGCCATTTAGGAGAGTTGAACAAAGTAATGCGCTCGGACGAGCGTTATGAAGTTCTAGAGGAAAACTGGCCTATCGTCGAATGGTTCATTGAGACAGAAGACCTGTATTTGTGGAATCAAAATGTTTGCCTTGGCCTTGATGTTAAAGCCGTCCGCGATGATGCGTTTATGTCGGGTCGCGAATTTACGAGTCAACAATACAAAGGACTTCGAATAATGGGTCGAACATTCGCAGATGAAATCACAAAAATTTGCACGATGAGTAAGTAATGAGTGAAATAGTAACTGGTATTCGGCTAAGGGGTGACGCAAGTGGCTTAGTAAGTGAGACACAACGTGCTCGCACAGCTCAAGAAAAATTCACTAACACGACTCGCCAGTCTGGCAATCAAGCCCAGCGAACAAGCGCGCAGGTTGCAGGTCTCTCTGCTGCAAAAGGTCAACTTACTGCGAATATTAGGACAATGTTTTCACCTGTTAACCTTTTAACAGGTGGTATCGCAGGATTAATCGCTGCAATGGGAATTGGGGATGTCATCCGCTTCTCGGATGAAATGAAACGTCTTGATAACCAAGTGAGGTTGATAACTAAATCGGAAAAAGAAAGAGTTGCAGTTCAAAAGGAGCTGCTGCAACTATCCAACAGAACATTTTCAGATATTGCTGCAACCACTGAGCTCTTTGCAAAAATGACGAGAGCCACAAAAGACTTAAACGTAAGCCAAAATCAATTGCTAGCAGTCACACGAGCGGTGAACCAGTCTTTTGTTATAAGTGGAGCATCAACTCAAGAGGCTGAGGGATCTACTCGGCAATTAGCTCAAGCACTGGCTTCAGGCGCTTTCAGAGGTGATGAGTTTAATAGTGTTGCTGAGCAAGCTCCACGACTTATGGAGGCGCTCTCCACGCAGTTAGGTGTTACAACTGGCGATTTAAGGGAGATGGCTGCTAATGGCGAGCTAACTAGCCAGAAACTCATTGCTGCGTTGATTAACCAGTCTGACGCCATTAATGCTGAGTTTGGAAAGATGGCACCTACCGCCAGTCAAGCAATGACTGTTGTTTCAAACAACTTTAAGACACTGGTATCAGAAGTAAACAAAGCATCAAACGATTTTGGCGGACTAACAAATACTATTTCTGGCATTGGTGAAGCACTTGGGAGTTTAACTTCTATCGTAGCCAGCGGAGAGATGGTCGCCTATTTGTCAGCTTACGCTGGAGCATGGTCGGGCTGGGCAGATTCTGTTTTTGATTCGATTGACTTGGCTATAGGTGCAGTTAATCAATTCCCACTACAAGTTTTAGCAGCAAAAGCGATCACTGAAGAAACGCTTGGGTTGCTTGCTGATGCATTTAAGTATTTCCCTCAGAACATTAAAGGAATGGTTCAGATACTAACTGTCGAGTTAGCCAATCTGGAAAGAGTAGCCAAAACTTACACTGGCCTATTTAGAGACACGGTTTTATTAGAGTTACAACGACTTATAAAAAAGGCTGGCGCATATGCGAGCGAGCTAGTGGATGTACTCAACCCCTTTGATGGAGATTCATTTAATTTAGATGGTGAGCTGTCCCGCATTGATGGGACCTATGACAGGGTAACTGAAAAAGCAAAAGAGACTGCAAAGGCTCGAATTGCTGCTTCAAACCAAGCGAGAGACCAAGTTCTACAGGATGTTTTTGCAGAGCGAGATGGCGCAATTAACGCAATGAATGAGCAGCTGGCAGCTGCTAGGTCTCTCGCAGAGTTCAGGCTTCAAAGGCCAGCGGCCAACGATAACAGCTTCAACGCACCAGAACCTTTCGTTCCTGAAGAAAGAACATCAACGCCTGAAGAGCAAAACAGTGAGTATGAGAAGCTTAGGCTTAAGTTCGCCACTCGTGAAGAAGCACTTCGCATCAACGCGCAGAATGAAATGGCGATCATTGCTGAAGCGATGGAACAAAAGAAAATCACCGAGCAGCAAGGGTTAGACTTAATTTTCGCGGCTCGTAAAAAGCATCTTAGCCAAGTACAGGCGCTAGAAGCTCAAAAATCTAATTTAATACTAAGTAGCTCAGCACAAATATTTGACGGCCTCGCAAGTCTCGCAGGGTCTTTCGCGGGTGAGCAATCAAAAGCCTATAAAGTTCTTTTTGCCATTAGTAAAGGTTTTGCTATTGCGCAAGGCGTCATGAATTTATCTACCGCTATCAGTAATGCCATGGCGTTGCCATTTCCCGCCAACCTTCCCGCAATGGCCAACGCCGCAGCAACTGGAGCAAGCCTAATTGCGAATATTAAAGGCGTCACAATGCAAGGCCAAGCGCACGGCGGCTTAGATAAGAATGTCAGAGAGGGAACCTGGTGGCTTAGAAACGACGAGATGGTACTCAACCCTCAACAACGTCGTAGTTTTGAAAGCATGGTCGCCTCAAATGATTCACGAGCACCGGGCGGAAGGAGTGGCGGTTCACGAGTGTTCTATATCACCAACAACATAGACGCAACAAATGCGGTACCAGGCATGGAAGAAAAAATACGCGAGAGCGTGGAAATGGCGCAGCTGCAGTGGCAAGCCCAGCTGCGAGAAGACTTTTCTAATGGTGGAGAATTATCGCAAAGCTTAAGTGGGACGATGGCCGCATGAATGAGATTTTTGATTTCCCTGAACTTCCCGTTAGCCGTTGCCTGTTCGTTCCTCAGTTCAATACCAAGATGAACAGAAGTTCATTTAATGGATTTGAGCATATTGTCGAGAACCCAGGCGAACGATGGATTGTTTCATACAAGTTTTCAGTGCTGACATTTGAAGAATGTAAGGTGCTGAAGGCGCACTTAGCTCACTTGCGCGGCCCTGTTAATAAAACGCGTTTGTACGACACAACCTTTAACCAACAAAGCGGATTGTGGGCAGGCGTTCCTAGAGTAAATGGTGCAGGCCAGTACGGCATGATGTTAAACGCCGATGGGTTTGTACCAAACCTTTTGGTTGCAAGTGCAATGGACCGCTGTGTGATTGGCGAGCAGCTGCTTGAGATTAGGCAAGACTGCTATGCCGATGAGTTTGGTCGTACCACGCTTTACTTTACAAACGAATTACGCGAGCCCGCCGCAGACAACAGTGTTATCCAAAGCGATGTTTCTTCGCTTAAAACCATCGCGCGATGGATTAAACCAGAACAAATACAGCAGCTGTCTGGCAACCGCCGTTTGTACCGCAATATTACGCTTGATTTTGAAGAGGCATTTACATGATTGAGAGCGCTATTTCACCCACTATGTTAGAAGCGGCGCAAGCCAGCCCGTCGCGCTTGCTCGCCTTTGCAGAATTAAACTTTAAGTCTGGCTGGGTAAGAGTTCACACAGGTGTGGGCTCCCGCGTTTATAACGGGCAGACCTATCTAGGCATTGGTGAGCTTGGCAGCATTGGCAGAGTTAGAGAGAACGCGAGCCAAAGTGGTAACAGAACTACGCTTTCACTTGTTGTGCGTGACCCATCGTTGCTTAGTGAAGTCATGAACGAAGACCCCAACGGTCGCGAGTGTTTCATCCATCTAGTGGCGTTCGATGAGAACCGCCAAATAACAGAAGGCGCTGACTATTTTATCGATGCAGAAATGGTTGACCTGAAAGTTATCACAGGTAAACGCGCAGCGAACAAACCTGCGGTTATCAAAATCACTATCAATGACTGGTTCGAGCGATGGGCTCAACCTGTCGAAGTGGTAAAAACCACCGATGCAGCGCAACAAGAACTTCACCCGGGAGACCGATTTTTTGACCTTGTAGAAGTGATCGCAGGCTCCCCTCTTTCCAGCCTTCCAGTTAAGACAAATTACGGCGGTGGCGGTAGACGTTCAACGCGCGGTAGAAGCGGAGCCCACCAACGATGAGAAATAAGAATTGGCCAGAAAAGCTTGTCACTTACCTGCAAGAGAATTTAGACACCCCGTTTAAGTGGGGCACGTTTGATTGCTGCTTGTTCGCTGCAAATGCTGTTCACGCGATGACAGGAAAAGATTTTGCCGAACCGTTTAGAGGAAAATACACCACTGAAAAAGGGGCAGCCAAGGCATTAATTAAATATGGCCATGGCGATATTAAAAGTACGTTAAATGCCATATTTGGTCCGCTTAAACCCCGTTTAAACGCAGGTCGCGGTGACTTGGTGCTTGTTGAAACCGTCACGGGTGATGCCTTAGGGGTTGTTGCTAGCGGAAAAATTTGGGTGGCGACACTAAATGGCCTTGCCACTATGCCATTGAATCGCGCATTAGGTTGTTGGAGTGTGCCATGCCACCAGTAGCTGTCGGTGTTGCATTAGGGTTGGGAGCCGCAGCGGTAGGCGCTTCGGTTACGGTTTTAGGTGTTGGTCTTTCAGCTGCACTAAGTGCAGTGGCAATTGGCGTTGGCGGAGCTGCAGTAACGCATTTTCTGGGTGATGCCCTTACACCCGATATGGGCGACTATGCATCTGACCCTGCCACTGACCAGTCGTTAAATACCAACGCTAACGATGTAAGAAAAATAGTGTATGGCGAGGCGCTAGTAGGCGGCAAAATCGTCGGCTATGCCAAGCCCACTATCGGTGGTGATGACTACCACATAATGGTGCTTCACCTTATTGGCCATCCGTGTGAGAGCGTAGATATTTATGAAATAGAGGGGAAAACCAAGAGTGAGCTTTCAGGTTTAGTTTCCAGCCGAATCTATTTAGGCGACCAAACCACAGTGTGCCCACTTGCTAACCAATATATCAGTGGGTGGACATCGGAACATATAGGCGTAAACCAAACCTATGTGACGTTAAAAATTAAAGTTGATGATGAAGCGTTCCCGAGCGGGCTAAACGAAATTAAATTCGTTGTTCGTGGCCACAAGGTTTACGACCCCAGAAAAGACACGACGCAAGGTGGTGATGGTGAGCAGCGTTTCGATGATGAATCAACATGGGAGTGGTCAAGCAACCCAGCGCTATGTAGTTACGACTGCTTACGCCGTTACGGCGCAAAGCCCGTTCCTCGTCGACGCCTTCCTATGGACTTTATTGCTGTTACCGCCAACTACTGCGATGAACAGGCTATCTATAGAGACGCAGAGGGCAATGAGCAAACAGGAACGCGCTTTGAGGTAAATGGCGTTTTAAATAACGGCATGCGTCAGCAAGACATGCTTAACCAAATTATGGCGTGCATGGGAGGCAAACACTATCGTGTAGGTGGTGTCGTCTACTTTAAGCCCGCTATGTATGCTGGCCCAGCAACAATAGTCATTGACGTAGATAACGACTCAATGACGTTTCCAGAGTACCGTCCTCATCGCCCTTACAAAGAAAAAATTAACACGGTCAAAACCGAGTTTGTTAGCCCAAATCACAAGTGGCAAATGACCAATGCCCCTGTGGTAAAGAGCGCCGAGTACCGCGAAAACGACGGTGCTTACTTAGAGTCAAACCTGCGCTTCACGCTAATAACCCGCGACCATCAAGCGCAGCGAATAGGCAAACTGGCAATGGAGCGTAGCCGCGCGGGTTTTATGGCTACACACATTGTCCCGGGTGTTAGGCTAGATATCATTCCTGGTACATGTATAAAGTTTGTTGATGTCGAAACAGGCGTGAGTAAAGAATTTACCGTTGAAGACAGAGACTTTGATACTGAAAAACATCAGACCAAACTGCAGCTAATAGAAGATGGCCCGCAGATTTACCCTGACAGCTTTGAAGCTGCTGAAGGCGACTTAACGCCAAACACATCTTTGCCAGATGCTACCGTTGTCCAGGCTCCTGAAAATTTACAGTGGACAACCACCCCAAATGACAGCTGGCGACAAGGTGTTTTAACGTGGGACCATCCATCACCGGCTAACGTGATCAGCTATGTTGTTTCAGTCAGCAACAAAGACAGCCAAACACCTGAGACTCAACTAACATTTACGCCTGCAAACAGAGCTCAGAGCTTAGCGCACTTGCCTGTTGGAGATTATACCGTAGCAGTATCTGCACGAAACCGATTTAGAACCAGTCCAGGCATCGGAAGAGACATTACTATTGGAGTACCGTCGACGCCCACGCAAGGTGTGGTAGTAAATGTGTTGCCTGGTCGCATTGTGATTAACGGCCCTACTCTTCCCCATAACAACGCAACATATGAATGGAAGTACTCCTATGATGGCGATGAGCAGGAACATTTCGATAGCGCCATTTATATGGGTAAAGGCGACACCGTCACTATTACAAACACCCCACACGACGGCATTATCTATGTTTGGTATCGGCTTGTTGATGGCGACCAAGTAGACCCGAATTGGCTAAGCTTCAGTGTTGCCGATTTGATAGGTACCACGTTCGACAGAGTAGACCCAGAAATCATATCTCGAATTCAATGGCCTGGCTTACCTGCAGCGCTGGGTGATCATATCGATGCTATCACTAATGATGTGGAGTATTGGAGCACGCAAACCAGCGAACAAGGCGACGACTACCAGCAACTTATATACAACGTTACCGAGGCGGTAAGCGCCAACCAGATAAACAGCACAGAGATAATCGGCCTTAAACAAAAAGTAGGTACCAAAACCGTAGCGGCACAATTTACCGAGTTCAAGCAGGTGAATATCGGTTATGAAGATGAAAACGGCGATTGGATAGTGGGTGCGCCCCTTGTTCGTGCTTTTGACGAAGTAAAGGTCGTGAACAAAGATGGTGACGAACTCTCAGTCATCAACTTCATGCAAGCACTTGAGACTCAACTGGGCGAATTGGGCGGCACTTATTACCTTGGCGTTGTAGATGAAAACGAAAATTTCACCGGGCTAAGTATACAGGGCGGTAATGGCGACAGTGACATACACCTTTATATGGACCGCTTGAAGTTCGCCAGCAAAGCCGGCGTGGTTTTCTTCTCGCTCAATACGATAACGGGCAAGTTGGAAATAGGCGCTGATACAGAGTTCAAAGGCACGCTGAGAACAGCCAGGGAAATCAACATAGTTTCAAATGTAATGTACGTCAGAGATTACGCTGGGTTTGGCCCCGATAACCTGCATGAATGGAAAGGGCCACCCATTCTAGACGCTAACGGCGAACCAGACTGGAATAATTTAACAAAAGCGAATGCGACCATGCGCTGGGCAGACGCAATCAGCGATTATTTCGGTGGCACCATTTCATCAGGAATACTAAAAAACTCCGGTACTTCAACATTACTCACCCTTGACCCAAGTGTGACGGTCGGACCATTCACAACGAATGGCAATCCCAAAGTTGTCAATATCAGCTTTATATGGGGCGGTTTGTGGAATTCAGATGACGAGTGCCCTACTAGCGATCAGGTAACACCATCAGCCACCGTAAAACTAGAACGTTCACTGGGCGGGGGAAGCTGGACAACCCTACAGACGCTACAGGTTGTAGGTGAAATGACCTACACCGAGCTCAACGAGCCAGAAGTGAGCACTCAATGCGTAGTCAAAGAAACCACAAACTACGGGAGCACCTTTACTGATACTCATGCAAGCACGGGAACCTTTAGCTATCGCCTTGTTGTATCTAACCAGCAACGGTATTTACACCCGAACTTCATTACACATCAATCACTATCGCTAGTGATCACCGAGGAGCCTCAGTAGTGAGCAATTATGCGCGAGACTTCAGTGACGTAACAATCACAGCCGGCAGTGACACACTGCAGATAAATAGCAATGATTCAAATTTTGCGATAGCACCAGGTAGTCGACTTTTTCTAAATGGCTTTTTGCCAGTGACCGTGACTGCAGGTGACACAATAAACCGCACGCTAACGCTAGCAGCGCCGTGGCCACACGCAGACCAAGTGAATGTGCCAGCTTCGCTCATTCCTATTGGCCTAGGCGATTGGCTATTACAGGCCCTAGAGAACAACCGTGCAGCCTATGAAGCATTTGTAGCAACGATAGAAGGGCAGGAAGAACCGTTAACAGAGGTAGAGTGGGGCAATATAGTCGCATCAACGCTACCGGAGTTCGTGAAGCGATGGGCGAGCTTTGAAGAAATAACCGATAAACCCGAGCATGTGTTGGGTTACCCGAGCTTCGATAAAGTTACCGGTAAAGTCTCTACGGAGCAATTGCCCGACTCGATTGAAACGGATAGCAAGCGCACTCAGGCATTAAGCCCACCGGTTAAAATTGAGCCCTCACTTTCTCACCGATTAATCGACTACCCCAGGTTAAAGAAAACAGTTGATATTCCTGCACACTCGCCAAACAACCGCAGAGAAATGTTATTTGATGATGTGCGTCAAGCTGCTTACATAGCGCTAACAGAAGAATGGTTGAAAATTCCAAACGTTGTAGCTACCCGCGAATTTTTAGTGAAACCCGAAGGCACTCGCCTTTACTTTGATAATAACTACACAGGCTCACTCACCCTGCGCGTATACCCGATGGGTGAAGGTGGTACCGGCCTTCCTGATAACCCCACGCTCACTAATTTTGAATGGCACACAGTAACAAGCACGGTGACGGATTTGGGGCAGTTTGCTAGTGGGTTTGTAGGCATTATTGACTACATAGAAACAACCAACGGATTTGAAACCCTATCGACTGCAAAAAGTCACTTTCAATCAGTTGGGGTTTACCACGGCAATAGCGATGGCAGCGTGGCAAACAACCGGTTTAGGGAGTTCTCATTACGTCAAGATGGTTACTGGTATAGCGCCGATGTTATGCCAGAAACGCCTTATTCAATGGGGGGGAGTTGGGCGCAGGATACCACAGATTACCGTCTGTTTTCGGTGGCTGGCGCGGATGGCGGTAGTGATGCCTTACGGCTTTTCGGTGATTCTTGGGATGAATACGAATTCGAAATAGTTGTGGTTACAGATATACCAAACCCTATGGCGCTAACAGTAGGAAATAACGCAGATTACACCACGTATTTTGAAGGAACTTACCGCTTCATTGTTGAGCAAGACCGCTTTTATTTTAAAAGACAAGCCAGCTTTGCCCCGCTCACCGGCAGCGTTCGCATTGAGTCATTACGTTTGCGAGTAGCCCATTATGAATAGACTTTTTGATATTAACTTGCTCACGGATGCAGGCTGGACTGAGGGTGAAGAGTGGGCCGATTGTAACCCAGCCCAAGATTTTAACGGGGTATTTCATAGAATTTATGGTGAAAGTGAGGAGGATGATGTACCGACTTACAGAATAGAGCCGGGGGATAAATTCTATATCGCTTCAGATAAAAATGTAATTCGTGACTGGCATCCCATACGTGACCCTTGGTATTTGGATATTAGCGGGAGTGAAGCTGCACCGTACTCCATTTACTTCGGGATTCAAAAGGGTACAGCGGATATTGATACAAATATCGAGAATCACGCCCCTTTTATAGTCGGTAACGCCAATTCTCTATTTGATATTAGTGCTAATCATTTCCGCTTCTTCGGCCTGAAAATGAAAGACTCAGACCCTGCGATAACCCTTTCAGGGCAAGTGGAAGGGATAAACGTTCAAGACGCGGTGTTGATTAATACACCGCTTATTAAAACGGAAGGCTACCGCATGATTGGCTGGGTATTGAGAAATATAACCTTTATCGATGTTGTAGCAAAACTGCTTGATGTGCCGCTATCTTCCAGCAACGTGTCACTTCAAGATATTAACGCCACTGGTGAAGGCGATTGCGGCCTATCCGTGGAGAATTGGCACAGCGAAGTAGAAGTTATTGCGCTGACTATCAATAACGAATACCACCAATACGATGAAGATGGCGTTATTTACCACGGGTTAACGTTTGGTTTCGGCTCACTCGCAACAGTTAGATACAACACCATTAATGGATTTAGCGGCAATGCGTTTAAATTCTATTGCGAAGCTGACGTTAAAGGACTGGTATCTGATAAGTGTGGCGCGGGTATCTACTTTGCTGAGTACGCAACAGCGCGTGATTGTATGATCACGTTCTTACGCCAGATAGAAGGTGATAGTTATGCTTACTATTTTGAAAAAGACGGGGAGCTTAATAACTGCGGCTGTAACTTGGATGAAACTGGTGGGTTAGGTGTAGTTGTCATGGAAGAAGGTTCAACGGTTACTGTGAACGGCGGGGATTACCAGATAAACCCACCCTTGCCGTTTGTTACTGGCATTGGCAACTCAACCATCATTCTAAACAACGTTACCATTAACGGGGTTCTTTATAATGAAACGATAAACTTAGGTTTTGGTGACAGTTGGCGCGGTGAGAAAGCATCCACCACACTTGAAACTATTCCCACATATAACAACGCCATTCACTTTCAGCCATTTGAGCACATACCCGCTTTACGTGATGCAGTTTCAATACAAGGTAATACTGAGCCGTTTGACAGCGTGGTGGTTTTGCCAAGTGGCGCAAAAGTGGCCTCAACGACTGCGGGTTCAGTGAGGTTTGACCCCGCTGAAGCTTATTTGCATTTAGACCCAGGCGAAACCGCAGTAGATTATTTCCGCTACTCAACAGCGGAGAATATTTACGTGCACCAATTTACAGTACAAGCCTCACCGGAAGTAGGCGCAAAGGTTGTGCAGCCTGATGCGTTTAGCGGTTCGGGTTGGGCAAAAGATGGTGAACGTTACACAGCGAATAACACAAGCACCTCGCTAAGCGCAAATTATGCTTTTGAAGAAGGTGAGATTTATCAAATATCGTTGAAGCTTGAAGGTCGCACTTCCGGCGGGGTAATACCGTCAATAGGTAACGCACAAGGCCAGTACAGTCACAACGTAGAAGGTACCGAAGTTTGGCTAATTAGAGCACCAGCTAATGCAGCAGCCATTACAATAGCGGGGCAAGGCTACACCGGTGCGTTACTGAATGTTTATGTCCGTAAATTGGTACGAACAGAAAACCCCTCAATACCCGAACTGGAAGCTACGGTAAGCGGCAGTGATGTTGAACTTGAATGGTACTTGACGCCTATCGAACGCATTACCGATACGGTTACACCTAGAGTGACAAAAACAGGTGAGTTAGCCGAAAGTGCTAGAAACGGTTACTACGACCGAAACGGCGGCACGTATCTTTTCGAGGATGCTTACAGTGTGGGTAGAAAATCCACAATTAACTTACGCGGTGGTGATAACTTAGAAGTTTTCAAGCTTAAAGTGACAGGTGGTTACAGGGGTGAATATGAAAAGTGGCAAAACGCTATATCTCCTGAAATGAATGGAGGCCCATACTTTGAGAATATCCAAGCATGTTACATCGATTGCGATTTGTTGTTGGAGTCGTCACGAGGGGTATACAGCAGTCAGTTCGGCAACTCTGACGTTATTGTATTTAACGGGTTAACCAACGCTGAAACATTTGATGCTCGCGGTTGGGTATTAGGTATGCGCGGCAAAGGTAGTTCTGATGGTGTTATTGATAGTAAAAAAAGGACAGAAGTAAATCATTCAACGTTCATCGGTGGCTATCGCCAATTCAGGTTGAACCGAAACGGTACCGGCCTTGTTGCAAATTGTGACTTCATCACGGAATGGGGTACTAAAGAATCGTTTGCACCCTCTCAGTCTTACACCCTTATTCATATATGGAATAGCTACGTTGATGGCGTTAGATGCGTAACTATCGACCAAATGAAATCACTAGTAAGGCCGGATGATCACTTCTCAGACGTAGGCGCTGTGCGTCTTAACGCTGGCAGTATCGGCGTTTTAAAAACTTACCCAACGATTAATGACCATTGCCGTGTTGCTATGACTGATATGGAGTTTGAAGTATCTAGTAATGGTGGTTCAAGTTGGTCAGATTTAGACGTTCCCAACACTGGGTTGCCTGGTGTAGTTGGTTGTTTCAAACGTTCACTTAATTTTACTTCAGGCACATACCAGATCAGATGCCGATGCCTTAACGGTGCGCTTGTTGGCGCGTGGTCTAACACAATTTCAATTACAGTATAGAGAGATAGAGAATGGCTACAAAACGAAAGCTTAGATTAGATAAGACGCTTAATCAATCAATTAAAGCGTATATCCCCACTCTACCTACAACAGAAAATTGGTCTGTTAGGCTTAGATTTGATTGCGATTCTAGCGTGAATACTGCTCTATTTTCAAGGTTCGAGAGCAATTCAAATTTCTACAGGCCGTTTATGGTTATGAGAACTGATACCACAGTTCTTTACGTTACCTATGGAGGGCAAGATCAAATACACGCCAACGGCTTTACTTACGTAGATGAAAACGAAGTCATAATTTCCCACGCTGCTAATAGCGGCGAAACCACAATATCGATCAATGGTGTTGACTACACAACAACATCGATACTGTATTTTGATAGCGTTGACACACTTTTTGCACTAACAAGAGAAGTTGGCGGCAGTTCCTATTACTACAACGTTGATGTGTACGAAGTAGAGGTGATAAGTGATAGCTTCACCGAAACATGGGATGCAAATTTGGTTGGCTCATCGGGTAGTGTCACCACTTTACCGTCACTAAGTGGTACGAGAGACGCGCAATTGCCCAACGGAGGTGAATCAATAGCTTACGATGATGGTACAGGCGGCGGCACTAACACTAAACCAGTAGCATCACTAGGCGCAGATACAGCAATAAACACTGGCGCTACTTTCACAGCAGATGCAAGCACTTCTTACGATGACGATAACGACACGCTAAGTTATTTAACCACGCTATCAGCCCCAGCGGGTTCAAGTGCGACGTTATCAGACGCAACAACAAGCGCACCTTACTTCACAGCGGATATAGATGGCTCATACACGTTAACGCTCGTTGTGAATGATGGGACAGAGGATTCGGACCCCGTAACCCAAACGCTTACAGCAACTACGCCTAGTGGCTCGGTGTCGGACAGCGGTAACGATAGTGTTTCTTATATCGGTTCACCTGCAACGCTTGATGGTAGCGCTTCAGTCGGTAGTGTTTTTTCTTGGTCATTTACGCAAAGACCCACAGGTTCTAGCGCAGTAATATCAAATGCCGCGAGCCAAAGCGCATCTTTTATCCCCGATGTTTTCGGCCTTTATAAAATACAGTTAGACGTTGATGGTGTCACCAGCGAGGTTAATGTAAGGGCGAAAGAAAACCCTCCCGTCAGGACTATATCTACATCTATAAAGAATGTAGGCGAGTTCACTTTAGGTAGAAAAATCACACTAATTGCAGAGGGCGAATACGATGCTTAAATATGAATTTACGGACCGAGGAATAATAATAAACAAACCTTCTAGCCAAGGTTCAAATCGCGGCGTTTATTACCCGACGCTAGTAGAAACAAAAGATATAACAAACTGGCAAGCCCCGTATGCGTGGATTATCTATTTCTCGACTGACCATGATACGGGAGATGGCGGTATATGGGCTTTTGTTGGCAATGGTGATCCTACGAACCCTTCAAATTGGGTGGATTACGATGTTGCGTTAGCTAACGGTGATTTCGATTACCTACCCACTAAGCCTAGCGGCAACCCAATATATATTGATACTGTTTCACCAGCAGCGCAAACAGAAACACCGTGCGCAAGAGTGATTGAAGGGACTGTATATATGACTACCCACAATAACGGCGGTAGGCCTTACGCTGGTGTTGGAAGTAATCAAAATACATCGATGAACACATCAACTGATGGCATTAACTTTACAGGCTTAGGCGTAAAGGTCACTTTTAATTGGGATGAGTGGGCAGGCGGCGGCCATACAGGTTACTTTAAGTGGGATGTAAACCCGTTGACCGCTTACGACTTTGATTACTTAGGTTATAGTACAAGCGGTGGCGGTTTCTGCTTATGGGGTACGGATGACTTAACGGCAGACTGGGCATTAATAAAAGTATGGAATCAGGCTAAGGGCAGGATATTCGATAACGACTCAACTTTGCCAGACCAATCGCTTCTTTACAGGATGAACCCAAGCGACTTTATTATTCAAGACGATGGTTCAGTTTTGGCGCTCAGTACTATTCGCACTGAAGGTGGTGGTGGCGCAGGGCTTGTGCCTAACCTAACCGTCCAAGTCCTGCTTGATGCTGATGGCGTAAGGCCACTAAGCGAAGTAGAGTTAGCCATACCGAGAGTATCATATAACCAAAACTACGCCGAAATAGGGGATTCCCTAGAGTTTGAAGGCAAGAAGTATATGCTCTACCGCGCCGTTGATGATAACGGTGCAGCAGCCGTAGGTATCACTGAATATGAAGTGGTAGATGGGTCGCTGCCTATGCTAGACCCTTACTTTCCTAAGTCAGACGACATTAACTTTGTTGGTGCAGGAACGCTACCAAATGGTGTATCTACAATGACGGGTGAGGGTTCTCTAGCATTCACTTCTAACGGCTTAGAAATAACAATTCCAGCAGGGAAAAAAGAAGGGCTTTACTTAAAAGACATTCAAACAACGCTGAAAATGGTTGATGTCTCTTGGGTTAACATGCGCTTAAAAGAGGCGTATGAGTGGCTACCGAGAGTAGGTTTTGTAAAAGATTACATAACAGGTTCAGCACTTGATTTTGATGACTTAATTGTTACCGGTTACGAAGATACAACCGACAGCAATTGGCATAAGCAAATGACGCTAGAGCGATACTTGTCAGGGAATTTGGCAAGCAAAGCTTCTTATTCTTCTAACGTTATTGGTTCAAGGGCTAGTAACTACGAGAGTTCATTAGCGCCATCCAACTACGGTATCAGGTGGATGCCGGTTGCACAGCAAGCAGCGCTAATAAACTCACAAATAGAACAGTCGTATGTGGCAGCGCCCTCGATGCCAGCCGGGGATTATGTTCCTTTTATTGAGATAGAAAATTTAGTAGGCTCGGAAGATATAACAGTAATTATTGAGGGCATTCACTTCGGGGTTGCGGGAGATATTGATTACACATGGTCATTAGACAGCAAACCAGCAAGCTCGACAGCAACTATAAGCGACATAAGCACTAAAAACTTTGACTTCGAGCCTGATACTGGTGGCATGTATGAGTTTTCTTTGACAGCAACGGACGGTAGTAACAGCAACACAGCTAGTCGTTCTTATAGCATTGAAATACCAAACCAACCCCCAACCGCAAACGCAGGCCCAGACCAGTCAGTAGCGGCAGCTACGCAATTTACGCTCGACGGTACCGGTTCGCAAGATACCGACGGCACAATAGTAGAATGGCGCTGGACGCAGACTGCCGGCGATACAGTAACACTCGATTTGTCAGACCCTGCACGGCCTACGGCAACGTCTCCTAGCAAAACAACGTCGCAGCGCTTAACGTTTCAGCTGGTTACTGTTGACGATGAAGGTGCTGCTAGCTCCCCTTCCCTGGTTAACATTGACGTTGCTGCAGTAGTACAAAATGATGTACTCAACATTATCGACAAAATTTCATTCATGTTTGAATCAGATGGAATGATTACGGCATTTCCAGGGCGAGCAAATAGAGAAACATTCAGACTTAAGCCTAGCGATCCTACTGGCCTTGTTCTCGAGGACGGATGGTTCGATTTCGAGGCAAATGATGTAAGGAGAGTAGAAATCTCTATGCTCGAAACCACTGGCGTTAAAATCATATCTAGTGATACGGATTCAATCACTAGAGAAAGAAGTAAATTGCACGTAAGAATGGGAGATATGCCAATCAAGTCATCAACAAAAGAGTTCGAACCGACTGTCTCTGTTTTTGTTGGCGATGATGAGAGAGGTGTTGTTATGACTGCACCAGGGCTATCAGGCGCACCTAAAGTAAAATACTACTCAACAACCGCAAGAGCTGTTTAAAAGGGGTTTAAAGATGCCTTATACAGTAGAAATGTATGGTCAGGTAAAAGTCGAAGAATTTGTCACCGGATGGATTCTGCGGCTCACCTTTCCCGGAGGCACATTTAAGTTCTACGCTCACTCACAAGGTGAAGACAACATAGTCATTTACATTGGACACGGGAGTGTCACCAAGGAAATGAAAATAGCGGTAAGAGAGTGGGCAAGCAGTAGAGGTATTAAGCGCATTACGTGGGGTAGAGACAAGGGGATAAATAAGGCTATAAATGTCGGCTAGTGTCGCCAAACTACTCCGCGCTATTCGCCAAACTACATCGGCGGCTACATCAGGACGGGACATTTAAAGAAAAAAAGGCCAGCATGCATGCTGGCCTTTCTTCAAAGTTGGTGCGGAAAGCGGGACTTGAACCCGCACGAGCTATGCTCACCACCCCCTCAAGATGGCGTGTCTACCAATTCCACCACTTCCGCAAATTTACTTTAGTTTTAACTTTCAGTATCGTCAGACACCGGCACGTCTGTCGCGTCACCTTCAACCGCTGGTACGTCACCTTGCGCTGCACCATCAACAACAGGAACGTCGCTCTGTGCTGCGCCTTCGATAACAGGTACGTCTTGGTCTGCAGGTCGTTCTACTTGCTGCTCAACAGCCGCTGGTATTTCTAGATTGTCCCACTCGTCCTCAGCACTTTCACGGTTAGCCGTCATAGCGCCTAGTGATAGGCTGATAAAAAAGAAAAGACCCGCTAAAATTGCCGTTGTGCGCGTCATGAAGTTTCCAGAACCCGATGAGCCAAACACTGTGTTTGAACCGCCTGAGCCAAATGAAGCGCCCATATCTGCACCCTTACCTTGCTGGATTAAAACAAATCCAATAAGCAAAAGCGCCACAATTAGGTATGCTACTAATAGCACTTCGTAAATCATAAATACCTCGTCAGTTTGCCGCTTGGCAAATTGAAATAAAATCTTCAGCTTTTAAGCTGGCTCCGCCAATTAACCCACCATCTACATCATTTTGTGCAAATAGGGTTTTAGCATTATCTGGCTTCACACTACCACCGTATACAATACGAAGGCCTTGGGCCAGTTGCGAATCTACTTTAGAAAAGTAACCGCGTATAAATTCGTGTACTTCTTGCGCTTGTTCTGGGCTGGCAGTCTTACCCGTGCCTATTGCCCAAATTGGCTCGTAAGCTATAACTGTTTTGCTTAGCTCACCCACAGACATTGCATTAATAAGAGCGTCAAGCTGTTCACCGACAAACGACTCTACGTTGTCAGCTTCTCTTATTTCAAGAGATTCACCCACACAAATAATGGGGGTAACACCTGCAGCCACGCATTTTTTAGCTTTTAATGCGACAACCTCGCTCGACTCGCCTTGGTCTTCTCGTCGTTCAGAGTGCCCTACTATAGCGTATTTACAACCCGCTTCTTTGAGCATATCAACCGAGAGCTCACCGGTATGAGCACCGTTATCTAAATGACTAACGTTTTGAGTACCCACTGAAAACGAATCTTTATCAAATGCGTGTAAGAATAAAGAAGGAGCGCAAACCACTACTTCCGCACTCGCGTTTACATCCGCTAACTTTTGATTAAATTCAGCAACAAGTGCCAAATTTCCGTTCATTTTCCAATTACCAGCCACGAATGGCTTTCTTAGATTTTCACTCACAACGCAGACCTTAGCCCTGTCTTTAAAGCGGGCGTGATATTAACTATTTAATTAAGAATATACAAGCACAAAAAGCAAAATTTCCAGCTACGCCAACTAATTGGCGAGATTACGAACAGTTTCAGCAATATGCTCTGCCCATTTGTGAGATTGGGCTTCATCATTTGATTCCACCATCACACGAATGAGGGGTTCAGTACCACTTTTACGTAGTAATACCCTACCCGTTTTACCCAGTGCTAATTCGGCTTCTTGTTTAGCATTTTGTACATCAGCATGAGCGAGGTAGTCTAGGTCTTGATTTGTGTAACGCACATTGACTAGCGTTTGAGGGTACATGTCGAAACCGCTCGCTAAATCGTGCAAGTCCATATGCGAGCGAAGCATTGCTGCTAAAACTTGCAATCCAGCCACGATACCGTCACCCGTAGAACTCATATTCAGATTAAGGACATGGCCTGAATTTTCGCCCCCAATAGACCAACCTTTTTGCTGTAAAAGTTCCATAACGTAACGGTCGCCAACATTACTTCTGGCAAAAGGCACGCCTAATTTAGATAGCGCGTTTTCAAGGCCTAGGTTGCTCATAAGCGTACCCACAACGCCGCCTTGCATTTTACCATTTTTAAGTGCGTCTCGTGCAATAATGTAGACAATTTGGTCTCCGTCTAAAACGTTACCAAGGTGGTCTACCATCATAATGCGATCACCATCACCGTCTAAAGCAAAACCTAGGTCAGCACCGCTCTCTTTTACCTTTTCAACAATCGCTTTCATCGACGTTGCACCAACACCGTCGTTGATGTTTAAACCATCGGGTGTTGTGCCAAGTTCAATAACCGTAGCGCCCAGCTCTCGTAATACATTAGGTGCAATGTGATAGGTAGCCCCATGTGCGCAGTCAACGACGATTTTTAAACCTGTCAGTGAAAGTTCAGAGGGAAATGTGCCTTTACAAAATTCAATATAACGACCAGCAGCATCATTAATTCGCGTAGCCTTACCTAGCTTATCAGACGCCACACAGGTCATCGGTTGCTCAAGCATAGCTTCAATGGCAAGTTCGATATCATCATCAAGTTTAAACCCTTGGGCAGAGAAAAACTTAATACCATTATCATAAAAAGGGTTATGCGATGCGCTGATAACAATGCCCGCTTCAGAGCGAAATGTTTTTGTTAAGTACGCAATGGCTGGCGTTGGCATTGGCCCTAAAAGGCCAATATTAATACCTGCGGCAGACAGCCCTGCTTCTAATGAAGATTCAAGCATATAGCCTGAAATGCGGGTGTCTTTGCCTATAAGAACCTTATTCGTACCACGTCCAGCTAATACCTTACCGGCCGCCCATCCAAGCTTTGTTACAAACTCTGGGTTGATATTACTTTCACCAACCTTGCCGCGAATGCCGTCGGTACCGAAATATTTGCGCTGCGTCATTATTATTCCTTATTCGATTTTATTCAGCATGTTCACGATATTAACTGCATCTGCAGTTTCTTTTACGTCGTGTACCCGAATAATCTGTGCGCCCATTTGGGCAACAATTGTAGCGAGGCTTATGCTTCCCGCCAAGCGCTCATCCACTTTTCTATTAAGCAAATTACCAATCATTGACTTTCTAGACATACCAACAAGCACTGGATAACCGAGGTCCATCAACTTAGGTAAATGCTTAACCAATGCATAATTGTGCTCTAACGATTTACCAAACCCATATCCAGGGTCAAACAAAATATGCTCTTTAGCGATACCCGCTTTCTCACACACCTCTGCCCGTTCAAGCAAAAACTGAGTGACGTCTTCTACCACGTCTTGATAAGTTGGATGATTTTGCATAGTGCGAGGCTGTCCTTGCATGTGCATTAAACATACAGGAACACCCGTTTCGCTTGCCGCGATTAATGCGCCGGGCTCTTGTAACGCACGAACGTCGTTGATGAGTCCTGCGCCTGCTTTTACCGCCTCGCGCATAACCTCAGCTTTACTGGTGTCGATAGAGATTACGCACTGTGCATTTTTTGCGACCGCCTCTATTACCGGAATGGTTCTGTCTAGCTCTTCTTGCAGCGAAACCTCGGGCGCACCGGGACGTGTAGACTCGCCGCCAATGTCGATAAACCTAGCCCCTTCATCAATCATGCGAAGCGCGTGATCCAAGGCTTGTTTTACATCAGCGTGCTTACCGCCGTCAGAAAAAGAGTCAGGCGTGACGTTTAAAATACCCATCACCTGTGGCTGTGATAAACCAGTAAAATGATTTCCAAACTGCATGATTTACCTGCGTTATCGTTTTTATAAAATGGAATTGAAAAGCGAACTGATTTTAAGCGGCACATCGCAGAGTTGGCACCTGCGAATTATAATACGTGAGTGTGAAATATGTGGCCGATGAAAATCAGTACGCTCTAATAAAAAACGCCAGTAGAACTGGCGTTTTTTTATATTAACGTTTGCGCTTAGCTAGGAATGTCACCCGGCTTTCCCACTGAAGGCTTATCAACACCGTCATTCTTGATTTCACCTTCGCGAACCGGCGCTCCGCCACTTGGCTTGTCGCCACCCGATGGTTTACTGTCATCCCAATCCGCAGGAGGACGAACATCAGTTCGATTCATTAGGTCATCAATTTGCTTAGCATCAATGGTTTCGTACTTCATAAGTGCGTCTTTCATTGAATGTAAGATATCAATGTTGTCTTCAAGGATCTTCTGAGCACGTTCGTAGTTACGGTCGATTAATGACTTAATTTCCGCATCAATCGCACGCGCCGTGTCGTCAGACATATTAGTAGCCTTAGACATAGACTTGCCTAGGAACACTTCGCCTTCGTCTTCAGCGTATAGCATTGGGCCCATTTTGCTCGACAAGCCCCACTGGGTAACCATCTTACGTGCAATTTCAGTTGCGCGCTCGATATCGTTCGACGCACCTGTGGTTACTTTGTCGTCGCCGTAAATGATGGCTTCAGCAATACGACCACCGAACAGGCTAGAAATCATGCTTTCTAAGTGCTGTTTAGAATGACTTACACGGTCTTGCTCAGGCAAGTACATAGTCACACCCAGCGCGCGACCGCGCGGAATGATTGACACCTTATAAACCGGGTCGTGCTCTGGCACTAAGCGACCAACGATGGCGTGACCCGCTTCGTGGTACGCTGTCATCTCTTTTTCAGGCTCAGACATCACCATAGACTTACGTTCAGAGCCCATCATGATTTTGTCTTTCGCTTTCTCAAACTCTTCCATAGAAACAAGGCGCTTGTTACCGCGTGCAGCGAACAATGCAGCTTCGTTTACTAGGTTTGCCAAGTCGGCACCTGAAAAGCCTGGCGTACCGCGGGCAATTACCGACGGGTCAACATTGTCGGCCACCGGTACTTTACGCACATGTACTTTAAGAATCTGCTCACGACCGCGGATGTCTGGTAAACCTACAACCACTTGACGGTCAAAACGACCAGGACGAAGCAACGCAGGGTCAAGTACGTCAGGACGGTTAGTTGCCGCAATGACGATAATACCCTCGTGACCTTCAAAACCATCCATTTCAACTAGCATTTGGTTTAACGTCTGCTCACGCTCATCGTGACCACCGCCTAAGCCTGCGCCACGTTGTCGACCTACGGCATCAATCTCATCAATGAAGATAATGCATGGCGCTGCTTTTTTAGCTTGTTCAAACATATCGCGCACACGAGATGCACCAACACCCACGAACATTTCAACGAAGTCAGAACCTGAGATAGTGAAAAATGGTACTTTTGCTTCACCAGCAATTGCTTTAGCAAGTAACGTCTTACCTGTACCAGGAGGACCTACCATCAAAACGCCTTTCGGAATTTTACCGCCAAGCTTTTGGAACTTAGATGGGTCGCGTAGGAAATCAACCAGCTCAGAGACATCTTCTTTTGCTTCATCACAACCAGCCACGTCAGCAAATGTCGTCTTAATTTGGTCTTCACCAAGCAAGCGCGCTTTACTCTTACCGAACGACATAGCGCCACGGCCACCGCCACCTTGCATTTGACGCATGAAGAATATCCACACACCAATAAGCAACAACATGGGGAACCATGAAATAAAGATAGACGTCAAAAGAGACTGCTCTTCTGGTGGTTCACCGTAAACTCTTACGTCGTTTTTAACCAAGTCAGATACTAACTTGTCATCGAAGTAAGGTACGAAAGTTTGGAAAGTTTCGCCTGAACGCTTTGTACCGCGAATTTCGCCATCATTATTAATGCGAACTTCACGAATATTTCCCTGTTCTGCTTCTCTCAAAAACGTTGTGTAGTCGGTTTGTGAACGAGACGATTCACTCGGTGAAAAGCTCTGAAAAACCGACATTAAAACAACGGCGATGACTAACCATAAGATTAAATTTTTTGCCATATCGCTCAATGCTACTAACCTCTATAAACCCGAATTGCTTGCATATTCAACAAGTTGATTATTGAATAAGCGACACAACTCGCAACGAAAACCGCTTAACCCAAAGCGTACTACACTTTATAGCCACAAGCCACCAAATACACCTCACGAGAACGTGATCTGGACGAGTCAGGCTTACGCGTCTTAATGGTGGTGAAAGATTGTTTGAGTGCGTTCATAAACTCTACAAAGCCTTCACCTTGGAACACCTTAATAACAAATGAACCACCGGGCTTTAATACTTGGTGACACATATCCAGCGCTAGTTCACAAAGATACATAGAGCGAGATTGGTCAACCGAAGCATTACCTGCAAGGTTCGGTGCCATATCAGACAACACTATATCTACGGTGTTCCCGCCAATTCTGTTCAATAGTGCGTCGAGAACTGCATCTTCTCGAAAATCACCTTGTAAAAAGTCGACGCCTACAATGGGATCCATAGGCAAAATATCGCACGCGATAACTTGACCATTTTCACCAACGAGCTGTGCGGCTAGCTGTGACCAGCCACCAGGCGCAGCCCCAAGGTCTACAAGTGTCATTCCGGGCTTTATAAGCTTATCTTTTTTCTGGATTTCTTCCAGTTTGTAGATAGCTCGCGATCGCCAACCTTCCTTATTTGCTTTTTGCACATAATGGTCGTTAACGTGTTCTTGAAGCCAGCGCTTACTGCTGGCGGAGTGTTTCTTTTTTGTCATTCCATCACAATGTAATTAGGATTGTAGAGAAGATGGCGTTAGAATACGTTATTTCAAGCTTAAACTAACAGATTAATTGTAAGAAATATTAATACATGAAACTTTCAAATAAACAGAAACAATTTCTAAAAGGCCTTGCACACCCGCTAAAACCTGTTGTGCAGCTAGGCGGCAACGGCCTAACCGAAGGGGTGGTTGCAGAAATTGACAACGCTCTTAACCACCACGAATTAATTAAAGTTAAGGTGCCTACCGATGACCGTGAAGAAAAAGCGCTTATCATGGACGCCATTGTTCGTGAAACCAACGCTGTAAAGCTTCAGGTAATTGGTCACACACTTATTATCTACCGTCAAAGCGAAGACTGTAAAATTCAGTTGCCAAAATAAGCGTTTTAATGGTGCCGATCTTCTCGGCACCGTAGTTTTTCTTCTTACTTCTCGTTAACATCACATTAATAATAGTGATAAAACGGGTTTAAAGGAAATCTATGACGCTAAAAAATCTCACTGCTATAGTCACAGGCGGTTGTTCAGGTCTTGGTCACGCTACTGCTATTGCGCTTCGTGAAGCAGGTGCCAACGTAAGCCTTTTCGATTTAAACGAGGAACTTGGCGCAACACGCGTTGAAGAACTAGGTAGTGACAATACCCTTTTCACCAAAGTGGATGTGCGCGATGAAGCTTCTGTTCAAGACGCTATTGACGCTACAACGCACAAATTCGGCGCTATCTCTTTAGTGGTCAACTGCGCAGGTATTGCTCCCGCAAAGCGCTTACTTGATAAAGAAGGCAACCCTGCACCACTTGGTGATTTCCAAAAAACTATCGATATCAATTTAGTTGGCAGCTTTAATGTATCTCGCTTGGTGGCTGCGGCCATGGCAAAACAAGCACCTATTAACGATGAAGGCGAACGGGGCCTTATTGTTAATACTGCTTCAGTAGCGGGTTACGAAGGTCAAATAGGCCAAACAGCCTATGCAGCAAGTAAAGGCGGTATTATTGGTCTTACCCTGCCAATGGCTCGAGATTTAGCACCACTGGGCATTCGAGTTAACACTATCGCGCCGGGGGTAATGGGTACGCCAATGCTGCTTGCTATGCCTGAAAAAGTGCAGGATGCCCTTTCTGCCAACGTGCAGTTTCCTAAGCGCCTTGGCCTACCTGAAGAATTTGCGAAATTAGTTATTCATATGGCAAACAACAGTTATCTAAATGGTGAGACAATCCGCTTAGATGGCGGGCTGCGCATGCCGCCTAAATAGCCAAAGAAAGTTAGTCAACGAGGCAACCGACAACGCCTCGTTGAATATTAAACGCCTAGGGTAGTTAATGCCAATAACGCCAATCAATACCTAGTGATAATTGGCATTATTTAAATCTTAACAATCCCGTGAACACTATCATAAATTCGAGTATGGGCTCTTTTATTGGCTTTTGCTTCATAAAGTGCCTTATCCGCTTTTAGCAATTGCTGGGCAATCAGATTTGGTTGAGCAAGGTCACCTTTTTCTAACACAGTACCACCAATACTTGCCGTTAAAGGCTTACCGCTGGGTAAACTAATTTCGCGTATGGCATTGTGCAGCCGTTCGCTAAAGAGCTTTATGTCTTTTATATCTGTGTTAAAAAGCACCATTAAAAACTCTTCGCCGCCCCATCTCGCCACAACATCTGTCTCGCGCACTTGCTCCAGCAACACGTGTGATAACTTTATAAGTATTCTATCGCCTTCTTCATGCCCAAAGGCGTCGTTAATCTTTTTAAAAAAGTCGATGTCCAAAAGCAGAAAAGATAGGGGGACAAAGGCGCGACGCGATTGAGATATCATTTTTAGCACATCGTCATTTGCCGCGCGACGATTAAGTAAAGGCGTCAATGTATCTCGACGGCTTACAGCCGTAAGCTCTTCGGTCTTCTTTTCAAGTTGATCTTTTGCTTCTATCAACTCCTGATAAAGCTTATCTCGTTCTTTTGCAACGTATATCGCCCAGTACAGTATGTGACCTGAAACCGTGATATTGGCCACAGCGGGCACTCTTTGGCCCGAGCCCGATAACAAGGTGATTTGAACTTCTAAATATTCACCATTGGCTAGGAGTATAGGTTTTATATAACTTTCGTAAAATATCGAACTTGCCTTAGAGACGATATCGATTATTTTCTTCTCAGAAGTCCACTCTACCCCAAGAAACGACTTGGCATAGGGATTTAACCATTTTATTTCTGTCGTTTCTAAATCCGATTTAAGTAACAAACAGGGGAAGTCTTCCTCTACTGCTTCTTTCAAGCTGCGAAATCCTCGAATAAGGTAAACACAGTAGCCGGGTTAGTCATGTGTAAACAATGTCCATAGGCATCAACGATATGCATTTTAGCGTCCGGAATAGCGTTATTCATGTATTCCCCCACATTTGTTGACGCTAAATTATCGTGCTTGCTTTGTAAAATAAGTGTAGGAAGCATGAGCTTTGCAAGCTGGGCTCTGTCGTCAGAAAAAAACGTAGTTTTGGCAAACGGCTTGGCGAACTTAGGGTCCGTAGAGCAGAAACTTGTTTCAAGTTCTTGAATTAAGTCTGCGCTATTGTCTTGCCCCATGACCAAGGGCGCTAAATAATTTGCCCACCCCACATAGTTCTTGTCCATAAGGTTTAATAGTTCTTCTAAATCTGCTTTGTCGAAGCCTCCCATGTAGTCAGGGGGGAAATTTAGAAAGCAGGGAGACGGACATACCATGACAAGCTTAGAAAAAATGTGAGGTAATTGGATAGCCGCGCGCATGCCAATCATACTGCTAACCGAGTGCCCGACGAAGATTACATCCTTAAGGTTTAACGCCTCGCAAATATCTAGGACGTCCTGAGCGTATCCATCGAGTGTCGCATAGCGATTAGTATCGTAGGCTGAATAATCAGAAGCGCCGCATCCTACATAGTCAAATAACACTACTTTGTACTTTTCTACAAGGTAGGGTAATAGGTGGCACCACATCTGCTGATCACAGCCGAAACCGTGAGCTAACATTATTACGGTACTTCCTGAACCATGGATGGTGACGTTATTCCTCGCTACTACACTGCAATTCGGTTGCATGGTTTACCTTCTTATTTTTTTAAACGGCAGCACGACTATCTCTATGATTTATGAAGATAATAATGTTATGAATGCCAATGTTGCCTAATATATTTTTTATTACTTATATTTTACACCAAATTGCCATTATTATTTCACGAAAAAGATTAGCTTTTTGTCTACTCTCCATCTCCACCGTTTACAATAAGCGCAATGTTGTATAGACGATTCACTGCGTGGTAGTTTATAGAATTTTTGGGATAGCGGCCTTTACTGCTAATTTTACCCGCTTCCTGTTCCATCAAAATAGTAAGCGCGTCGTCTACGGTTTCAACAGTGTAAATATGGAACAGCCCTTTTTTCACTGCATCGATAACGGTGGCATCTAACACCAGATTAATCGCATTCGATTTAGGAATAATTACGCCCTGTGTACCGGTAAGCCCGCGGTGCTGACACAAGTCGAAAAAGCCTTCTATCTTTTCATTAACACCGCCAACCGCTTGCACTTCGCCATACTGGTTAATCGAACCTGTGATGGCCAAAGTTTGTAAGCATGGGATTTCAGTAAGCGCAGAAATAAGTGCAACCAGTTCACCAAGAGAGGCACTGTCGCCATCAATATGCCCATAAGATTGCTCGAGGGCGATATTCGCGGAAAGCGTTAAAGGGAAATGTTGCGCATACTTGTTGCCTAAATAACCGTTGAGCAACATAACGCCCTTAGAGTGAATAGGCTGTCCAAGCTCTACTTCACGCTCGATATCAACTACACCACTTGCCCCAGCAAACACGGTAGATGTAATGCGCGCAGGTGTACCAAACGCCGTGTCACCGATATCCAAAACCGTAAGCCCGTTTACCTTACCTACCGCTTTACCTTCAGTGGCAATAAGTACATGCCCTTCTTTAATATCGTTTAGTAGCGTTTGACTAACGCGGCCGGTACGGCGCTTTTTCGCACTTAACGCCGTCTTCAAATGATCAAGCTCTAGGGTGTCGGCATTCGATTTTTGACAGAAATAATAAGCTTCATTAACCAGCTCAATGACTTCGGCAAAATGCGCAGAAAGCTTCTCTTTGTGCTCGGCCATTCGTAGCGAATACTCTACTAGCCTGCACATGGCATTAGCCGTTATACCTTTAAGCCCCAGGTGAATGAGATGGGCACGTACTTTGCCCACAAAATCGAAAAGTGCCTGCCGCGTAACAGGTATTTCCAAGTCAAAATCTACGAGCACTCGGAACAATTCGTCAAACTCGTCATCGTAATCTTGTAGCGTGTAGTAAAGGTCGCGAGAACCAAGCAAAACAATTTTTACGTTTAAATCGATAGGCTGAGGATTAAGCGTGATGTTGTTAACCATTCCCACGTCTTGCTGGGGTAAGTCCATGCGCAAGCGCTGGGACTTAATGGCAAGTTTCAGGGTATCCCACACAAAAGGCTGTTCAATGACTTGGTCGACATCCAACAAAAGATAGCCACCATTTGCGCGGTGCAGTGCACCAGGCTGTATCATTCGGTAATTGGTAAATACACTGCCGTGGATATTTGTGTACTCTATTTTACCGAATAAGTTCTGGTAGGTAGGGTTTGGCTCGTATATAACAGGTGCCGCATCGTCTAATTTATTCGAAACCAATACATTGGGAAGAAACTGCTCTTCTAAAAATACTTTTTTATCAAAGTCGTCACTCTTCTCTTCTTTTTGTTCTTCGCCGTGTATAACCAAAATAGCACTAACCAAAGCGTTTTTAAGCTGTTTGAGGTATTTCATTACCCCAAGCTCAGAGGCGTATTTGTGTTCAAACACCTTAATAAGCGGCTTAATTACGTGCTCTGCGGTCTTTTTGTCAAGCTCACGCAGACGTTCTGAGTTTTCGCGTTTCCACGTAGGTAAACTCAACAAACTTTCACTCAGTCTGTTTTCTAAATCGTCAATTAGCGTGTAAAAGCCCTCTCGCTGATCGTCAGTGAGCGATGCAAAATCAGTATCTCTGATAGGCTTGCCGTTAATAATGGGTGAAAAGGTAATTGAACCACCCTCTTCATAAAGCGCAACGTCGTTGGCTTGAGCATAACGCTCTACAGCATCAATAGCAGCATCGTACTTTTGCTCAAACTCTCTAGAGATAGAGGCACGGCGGCGCTGATAACCAGGGTTATCAAATGCGATAGGCAGTGAGTCCAAGACATCATCGATAAGTGCAGCCATATCTTTTTGAAATGCCTTGCCGCCACTTGGCGGAAATTTTAGCGCTACGGGTTGGCGTTCATCGTCGAAATTATTGATATAACACCAATCGTCGGGTGCGGGAAGCTGTGCAACTTGGCGTTCAATGTAATCTTTTACCAGCGTAAAACGGCCTGTGGCAGGTTCACCCATCACGTAAAGGTTGTAACCTCTGGTGCTAATGCCTAACCCGAATGTGAGTGCTTCGCGCGCACGCTCTTGCCCAATAAAGGTCGCATTTAGCGCTTCATCATCTTTTAAAGCACTGTTAATCGCTCGGCGATTGATGGTAGGTGAAAGCGCATCTACATCTAACGCATATAAATTAGTGTCTACAGACATGTCTGTTCTATTTTTCGTTTCTTTACTTAAGTGAAACCCTAATTAACAGTAGTGTCAAACGGTTAACTCTAATAAGGCAGCTTTACGTTGTTAATTGAACAACAAACAACCATCTTAGTGCCTTAATGAGTACGTTGAGGCATATTACTAAGGCACGTACTAATAACACAAAAAATAGGTCGTTAAGTGAAAATTAAAAAAGTGGCTCTACAAGCTATCTTCTTTAACGGGCCTAAACTGCTGCATTAATGCTCACTTTTCATGCAAGCAGAAATAAATATTGCCTAGTTCAGTGTTAAGCTATTGAGGCATGGCTTAGCGCTGGGTTATTCTATTGGGCTATATGTATGTAAAGTGGGAATATCCCACGTGCGGTTAAATGGCAATAATGCAGGAGAGGTTACAAATTCTCTTGTAAATCGTTCGCCTTATGCCGCCCCATAAACGTTTTAACTTTTAATGCGGAAGCCTAAGTTTCATGGCCGATAATCAGTACAATCCGAAAGACATTGAACAACGCGTTCAGCAATACTGGGAAGAGAACCAATCTTTTAAAGCAAACGACGACGTAGAAAAAGAAAAATTCTACTGCCTGTCTATGTTCCCCTACCCTAGTGGCCGACTTCACATGGGTCACGTGCGCAACTACACCATTGGTGACGTGATCAGCCGTTTCCAGCGCATGCAGGGTAAAAATGTATTGCAGCCTATGGGTTGGGATGCTTTTGGTCTACCGGCGGAAAATGCAGCGATTAACAACAACACTGCACCGGCGAAATGGACATACTCCAACATCGATTACATGAAGAACCAGCTTCGCTCGTTGGGTTTTGGTTACGACTGGGATCGCGAAGTAACAACATGTAAATCTGATTACTACCGCTGGGAACAATGGTTCTTCACTCGCCTTTATGAAAAAGGCCTAGTGTACAAGAAAAACTCTACTGTGAACTGGGACCCTGTAGATCAAACCGTTCTGGCTAACGAACAGGTAATTGACGGTCGCGGATGGCGTTCAGGTGCCCTTGTTGAACAAAAAGAAATTCCACAGTGGTTTATTAAAATTACTGACTACGCCGAAGAGCTTTTACAAGATTTAGAACAGCTTGAAGAGTGGCCAGACCAAGTACGCGCTATGCAGGCAAACTGGATAGGCCGCTCTGAAGGCGTGGAAATTACGTTTGACCTAGCGTCAGCGGTTAACGACATTGCCGATTTAACGGTATATACCACCCGTCCGGATACTTTCTACGGGGTTACCTACGTTGCAGTGGCAGCGCAGCACCCATTAGCGGAATTTGCAGCACAGTCTAATCCAGATTTAGCGGCATTTATCGAGGAATGCAAAAACACCAAAGTTGCTGAAGCTGAATTAGCTACGATGGAGAAGAAAGGCTTTGCCACAGGTTTTGAGGTTATCCACCCACTAACGGGTGAAAAGCTTCCAATCTGGGTGGCTAACTTCGTATTGATGGATTACGGTTCAGGCGCAGTTATGGCCGTACCGGGTCACGACCAGCGCGACTGGGAGTTTGCAACAAAGTACGACCTGCCAATTACGCAAGTTATTGCACCAAATGCCGGTGATGAAGATAAGTGCGACCTTTCTGCCTCTGCGTATACCGAGAAAGGCAGCTTGATCAATTCGGATAAATTCAATGGTCTTGAGTTTGATGCTGCATTTAACGGTATTGCCGATGAACTTGAGGGCAAAGGCTGCGGTAAGCGTAAGGTTAACTATCGCTTACGCGACTGGGGTGTAAGCCGTCAACGTTACTGGGGCGCGCCTATTCCAATGCTAAATTTGGAAAATGGCGAGTCGGTACCTGTTCCGGCAGACCAGCTACCTGTTGTGCTACCAGAAGACGTAGAAATGAATGGTGTAACGTCGCCAATTAAAGCTGACCCTGAGTGGGCAAAGACCACATATAACGGCGAAGCTGCGCTGCGTGAAACTGATACTTTCGATACCTTTATGGAGTCGTCGTGGTACTACGCGCGCTACGCAAGTGCCACAAACAACGATGCTATGCTTGACCCAACGTCTGCCAACTATTGGCTACCGGTAGATCAATATATTGGTGGTATTGAGCATGCTATCTTGCACCTGCTTTACTCACGTTTCTTCCACAAGCTGCTTCGTGATGAAGGCCTAGTAAACTCTGATGAGCCGTTTAAGCGCCTGTTGTGTCAGGGTATGGTTTTGGCTGATTCTTACTACCGTGAAGACAAAGCTGGTAAGAAAACTTGGTTCTCGCCTACTGAAGTAAGCACAGAGAAAGACGACAAAGGCCGTATTGTTAAAGCGTGGCTTACCGCCGATGGCGAAGAAGTTATTCATGGCGGCATGACCAAAATGTCTAAGTCTAAGAATAACGGTATCGACCCGCAGGAAGTTATCGACCTGTACGGTGCCGATACAGTACGTCTATTTACTATGTTCGCAGCGCCACCAGAGCAAACTCTTGAATGGGTTGATTCTGGCGTTGAAGGTGCAAACCGTTTCTTACGTCGTATCTGGAAGCTTGTTACTGAGCATGTGGAAAAAGGTACGCCAGAAGCCATCGACGTTAAGTCACTTTCGAAAGACCAACAGGCACTTCGCCGTGAAGTACACAAGACAATTGAAAAAGTGTCTGATGACTTAGGCCGTCGTCAAACCTTCAACACGGCCGTTGCTGCGGTAATGGAACTACTAAATCACCTTCAAAAGGCGCCGCAAGAAAGCGCCCAGGACATCGCTATTATGCGCGAAGCCTGTGAGTCAATCTTGTTGCTACTTAACCCTATTACCCCGCACATCGCTCACGAGCTTTGGAAAGTACTAGGTCACAGTGAAGATATCGATTCAGCGCCATGGCCACAGGCAGATAAAGCGGCATTGGTTGAAGACGAAAAGCTTATCATTGTTCAGGTTAACGGTAAGGTTCGCGCTAAGATGACCATTGCCGCAGACGCGAGCAAAGAGGCAATTGAAGCGTCAGCAAAAGAGCAGCCAAACGTACAGCAATTTATCGAAGGTAAAACCATTCGTAAGGTAATTGTTGTACCTGGTAAGCTTGTAAATATCGTAGCTAACTAGGTCTGCTTATACTATGAAAAAGCACTTACAATTCGCAGTCGCTGTATTGGTTACGGTTCTGGTAACAGGCTGTGGTTTCCATTTACGAAGTAGCCCTAGTCTACCGGACAACATTAATACAGTTGCCATTGAAAGTGCTCGAGCACACGCGCCCCTTGCGCGTGCGCTCGATAAACGCTTAAATGTTTACGGCTTAAGCAGTATAGACACGGTTTCTGCACAAAGCGTGAGCATTTATTTACTTCCTGAAAAACTAGAACGTCAACTGTTATCTGTTTATCCTTCAGGTCAAGTCGCAGAATACGAGCTTATTTACGTTGTTCGCTATCGCGTGCAGTTTCCCGACAAAGAAGCGGTAATGGCGCAGTTTGAAGTGGTCCGCGACTATCAAGATGATCCAGACCAAGTGTTGGCCAAATCTCGTGAACTCGAATTAATGTTAAGCGAAATGCGCGATGAAGCCGCCGACATCATGATTAGACGCCTTTCTAGTCAAGCTGTCGCTGCGCCTGTCAGCGCCGATAAATAGCGCTTCGTCCATGCAAATATACCCAAACCAATTTAGTCAAGATATCACGAAGGCATTGCGCCCATGCTATCTTGTGTTTGGTGACGAACCTCAACAAAAGTTTGATGTCATTGAGCAAATACGTGCTAAAGCAAAGGCCAATGGTTTTGAAGAACGCACGGTCTTGGTGGCTGAAACAGGTTTTAATTGGAACCAGTTGATTGAAGCCACGCAAAGCATGTCGCTGTTTTCTAGCCAGCAGTTTATTGAACTTGAGTTACCTACCGGTAAGCCGGGTACTGAGGGCAGTAAAATGCTGCAAGAAGTCGCAGCGTCGCTAAGCCCCGATATCTTGTTATTGGTTCACGGCCCCAAAATCGGCAAAGATGTACAGCGCGGAAAGTGGTTTAAAGTTTTAGATGACATTGGCGCCTCTGTGCTTTGCTATCCATTAGAAGGGAAACAGCTTAGCGCTTGGTTAAATCAACAACTCAAAGCCCACCAATTATCTGTGTCCGCTGCTGGGGTTAAAATGATTGCCGATTTTTGTGAAGGCAACATGCTGGCCGCTAAACAGGAAATTGATAAACTAGCCCTACTCTACCCCCAGCAATCTATTTCAGAAGCGCAAATAGAGCAGGCTATGGTAGACCAGTCACGTTTTAACGTGTTTCAGCTGGTCGATGTCATGCTAAGCGGGGATAGCATCCGCTGTATTAAGATGCTTTACCGGCTGGAAAGTGAAGGCTTAGAGCCGAATATTATTATTTGGGCATTAATTCGAGAATGGGAGCAACTTTGGAAGTTAAAGCTTGCTGAGCAAAGCGGTCCCATTCAGTGGCAAAAGTTTGGAATTTGGCGTAACCGTCAGGGTTACTACCAGAGTGCGTTAAGTCGCCTTAGCTTCGCTCAATTAGAAGATATTCAACACGCCCTTACCCAATCAGATCATGCCTTTAAGCAAAACGTAATCGCTCGCCCTTATGTTGAAATGTGTCACCTTTGTATGATGTTCATGGGGTTCGATTTACGCGAAACACCGCTATTACAAGCATAAAGGACGTCACGTAGTGAGTTTACCTCCCACGTTTACAACACGCCCAACAGTTAAAGCCATTTTAGGGGGAACCTTTAACCCTCCACATAAGGGGCATATTGAAGCGGCGCTTAGCGCTGCTGATGAATTAGGCGTACACGAAGTTCACCTTATGCCCTGCAAATTAGCTCCACATAAGGCAGTCGGCGTGTCAGAAACCCATCGCGTGAGAATGATTGAGCTTTGCGCACAAACCAATGACAGACTTATTCCAGAGCTAATTGAACTTACGTTGCCGTCGCCGTCTTATACAGTAAAAACACTGCGCGCATTAAAAGAAAACAGTGATGACACAATCTGTTTTTTCATTGGTGCAGATTCGCTGTATAATCTGGATAAATGGTACGAGTGGGAGCACCTACTCGATTATTGTCACTTAGTGGTTATGCGTAGAGACGATGAAGAATTCTCGCCTGCTTGCGCAATACAAGCCTGGTTAGATACTCATGTGAGCGACGACAAAAACGTGATTCACACAGAACCTGCAGGTAAAGTAGTGTTAACCAACACACCGCTTTATAATGTTTCATCTACTGAGATTCGTGAAGTACTCGCTAGTGCTACTCCAGCTGATAAAGGTCACGTACTAGAGGGTTCGCCCGCTGAATTGTGGTTAGAAAATGCGGTACTTGAGTACATAAACGAACATCAGTTATATAAAAGTTAAGTAAGTGAGGAAAACTCTTGGAGAGTCAACAGCTCAAACAGTTTGTTAAAGACAAAATCGACGATATGAAAGCCCGTGATGTCATTGAACTAGACGTTCGCGGCAAATCAAGTATTACAGATACCATGATCATTTGCTCGGGTAACTCTAAGCGTCATGTATCTTCTATTGCTGAAAACGTAATGGTAGAAGCGAAAAACGCGGGCCATGCGCCTGGAAGCGTTGAAGGCAAGGAATCTGGTGAATGGGTGCTGGTAGACTTTGGCGATGTTATTTTGCATGTTATGCAAGACGAAACCCGTGATTTCTATCAGCTAGAAAAGCTTTGGTCGTAATCACTACACAACGCGATTAAAACTTAAAGCAATCTTGCCTTATGGATGGCCGTGCTGGCTAAAGTACGGTCTTCATAGCCACTATAACTATTACAACCTGCGGTAAGGGTCGAAAGTGCGTATACAAATTGTTGCGGTTGGTACGAAAATGCCAAACTGGGTGAATACAGGCGTTGACGAATTCATTCGCCGCTTCCCCAGCGACATGCCCGTTTCATTTACCGAGATTGCTGCCGGAAAGCGCGGAAAAAACGCCGATATAAAACGTATTTTAGAAAAAGAAGGCGAGCAGATGCTTGCTGCTATTCCTAAAGGAAACCGCATTGTTACCTTAGAAGTAACGGGCAAACCTTGGGACACGCCAACCCTAGCCAAGCAGTTGGATAACTGGAAAATGGATGGGCGCGACGTGAGCTTACTTATCGGCGGCCCTGAAGGATTAGCCCCAGACTGTATTGCCGCCTCTGAACAAAAATGGTCATTGTCAGCGCTTACGTTACCCCACCCTCTGGTGAGAATTATTCTTACCGAAAGCCTCTACCGCGCGTGGTCGGTAACACAGAATCACCCTTATCATCGTGAGTAAGGCGGCTTTACGCTAATGCAAAGGAAGTCAATGCACCGAAAACGTCAAGCGATACGCGATCATTCAGCTGAAGCGAACTTGTTCGCTCGTCGGGCGACGATTGCTTTTATCATTGTTATAGCCATGTTGGGCATTGTGCTAAACAACCTTTATTCTTTGCAGGTTACACAGTTTGAAGATTATCAGACCCGTTCTAACGGTAACCGAATTAACGTGCTGCCGATAGCGCCCAACCGCGGGCTTATCTACGATCGTAACGGTGTGCTTTTAGCAGAAAATCGCCCCGTTTTTAGTTTGGAAGTCATTCCGGAACAGGTCGATGATATTGATGCCACCCTTCTCGAACTGACTGAACTGATGGGTATTACTAACGATGAACTTGAACGCTTTCAGTCAACGCTTAAAGGTACCCGCCGATTTAAACCGGTAGCACTTCGTACACAGCTTAGCGAAGAGGAAGTTGCGCTATTTTCCGCCAGCAAACATAAGTTTCCCGGCGTACAAATTGAGGCTCGTCTGGCCCGTCATTACCCCTACAAAGAAACCCTTACGCATGCCCTTGGTTACGTTGCCCGAATTAATAAACGAGACTTACAAAAGCTTGTTGAGGCGGGCCAAGAAGATAACTATGCGGCTACGCATGACATTGGTAAGTTGGGTATTGAAAAATATCATGAAGAACTCCTGCACGGAAAGGTTGGTTACCAACAGGTGGAAGTCAATAATCAAGGCCGAATTATTCGCGTTCTTAGTGTTGAACCGCCAACCCCAGGCAAAGACATCGTACTTAATTTAGATCTAAAACTTCAGCTAGAAGCCCAGCGCATTATCGATGGCATGCGTGGAGCAATTGTTGTTACCGACGTGAAAACCGGTGGAGTGCTGGCACTTTATTCAAACCCCAGTTACGACCCCAACTTGTTTGTTCACGGCATTAGCAGTAAGAACTATTCAGCACTGTTAAATTCTCCCGACCGCCCGCTTATTAATCGAGCGACCCAGGGGCAATACCCGCCAGCGTCGACGATTAAGCCCCACCTAGGCTTAGTAGGCTTAGAAGAAGGTGTGATCACGAAAGACTACACCATTACTGATACGGGCCGTTATAAACTGCCAAACGTATCACACGTGTGGCGTGATTGGCGTCGCTGGGGTCATGGCAAAGTTGATGTTTCTAAAGCGATAGAGGTGTCCTGCGATACCTATTATTACGAGTTAGCCTATAAACTGGGTATCGATAAAATAAGCGACGCCATGTATAAATTTGGGTTCGGTGATTTTACCGGCATCGACTTATATGAAGAATCTGATGCCAATATGCCTAGCCGTGGCTGGAAGCGCGCTCGATTTAATCAGCCTTGGTATATAGGCGATACCATTCCGGTAGGCATTGGTCAAAGCTATTGGACCACCACTCCTGTGCAGCTCAATACCTCAGTGAATACGCTGATAAACGCGGGGGAACGCTACATTCCGCAAATTATTCGCGGCTATATGAAAACGGATAGCTCGGTAGACCTCATTCCCCTTAAATCGTTACGTCCTATCGAAATTAAAAATCGCGACAACTTAGATGTTGTATTGAACGCGATGCGCGATGTTGTTAGCGGTGAAGAAGGCGGCGCTAGGCATGCCTTTGCCGATACTCCTTACGATTCAGCGGGTAAAACAGGAACGGCTCAGCTGTTTACTGTAGGACAAAATGAAAAGTATGATGCCAGCAAAATAGATGAGCGCCTTCGCGATAACGCCATGTATGTTGGCTTTGCACCTTTCGATGACCCGGAAATTTCGGTAACAGTAGTGCTAGAGAACGTGGGAGGCGGAAGTAAAAATGCTGCGCCCGTAGCCCGTCAAATTATGGACTTTTACTTCAAAGATCGGGTGTTCGACACCGTCAATACAGCACAATCAAACAATACCAATAAGTTAGGGGCGAATTAGTGAAACGAACCACCATAAACCCGAACAAAATTAGTTTATTGCAGCGAATTCATATCGACGGCTGGTTGTTAATTGGCCTACTCGTACTAAGCGCAGTGGGACTGGTCACGTTGTTTTCGGCTTCTGGTCAAGATATGGGGCAAATGGAGCGTCAGTTCATTCGACTTGGATTTAGTTTCATTGTTATGTTCGGCTTAGCGCAACTGCCTCTTGGGTTCTACCGGTTTCTATCGCCTTACGCTTTTGTCGGTGGGCTCCTCATGCTTATCGCCGTGTTGCTTTTCGGCGATATGGGGAAAGGTGCTCAGCGCTGGCTAGATCTAGGCTTTATTCGCTTTCAGCCCTCCGAGTTAATGAAGCTTGCAGTACCTATGATGGTGGCTTGGTATATCAGTAAGTTTACGCTGCCCCCCCGTACCACACATATCGTTGTTGGGTTTGCTTTAGTGGTGGTGCCAACCATTCTTATAGCAAAACAGCCTGACTTAGGCACGTCACTTCTCATTGCAAGCTCGGGCATCTTTGCCATATTTCTGGCGGGAATGAGCTGGCGTTTAATCTCTGTAGTGGGCGCGTTAATCGGCGCTTTTGCACCTGTCATGTGGTTCTTTCTTATGAAAGATTATCAAAAGCAACGCGTACTTACGTTCCTCAACCCAGAGAGCGATCCCTTAGGGTCAGGCTATCACATCATTCAATCGAAGATTGCCATTGGTTCAGGCGGGGTAGATGGCAAAGGTTGGCTGCAAGGTACTCAGTCTCAGTTAGAATTCTTGCCCGAGCGCCATACCGACTTTATCTTCTCTGTGTTCAGTGAAGAATTTGGCCTCACTGGGGTGATGTGTTTAATGGCGATTTATATATTTATTATATTAAGGGGCCTTATTATTTCTAGCCGCGCGCAAGACGCATACGCTAAGCTGCTTGGTGGCAGTATCACCCTCACCTTTTTTGTCTATGTGTTTGTAAACATGGGCATGGTATCGGGGTTACTTCCCGTTGTTGGCGTCCCCTTGCCTTTAGTCAGCTTTGGCGGCACATCCATGGTGACTTTGATGGCGGGATTTGGCATTCTTATGGCAATCGCCACTCAAAAACGTTTAATGTCTAGATAACCCGTATGTTGCGACATCTTATTTCGGTACTTGAGATACACAATGTAAATCGCGTAAACAAGCGATGCTATCGTTATTTGGCTATATTTGTTGTCGGTGCGTTTTTGGTAGGCTGCCAAAGTGCACCAAAACAATCTGGACGCTACACCCAGCACCAAGACTCTGCGCCAAAGTATGTTGCAAAAACGCCGGAAACGCTAGACGCTGTTCCTAAATACGAAGCTTATAGAATGTTTAACAGTCGGCCCTACAAGGTGCTCGGAAAACATTATACGCCAATGCAAAATGGCAAGGGCTACGAAGAAGTCGGTTTTGCAAGTTGGTATGGGCAAAAATTCCATGGCCATCTAACGTCAAATGGTGAAACCTATAATATGTTCGCTATGAGCGCGGCGCACAAAACCCTGCCCCTGCCGTCTTACGTTCGCGTAACCAATTTAGAGAATAATAAACAAGCCATTGTTCGCGTGAATGACCGAGGGCCATTTCACGAAAACCGAATTATAGACTTATCTTATGCTGCGGCAGTTAAACTAGGTTATCACAGTAAAGGCACAGCGAAGGTTAAACTCGAAGTTATCCATTTCGACGAACAAAATAATGTCACTGTAGGCAATGGCCCCACGGTATCTTATGACGAATACCTCGGTATTGCTGTTGAACCTTCAACGCAGGTAGCCAGTGCATCCCCGTCAAATAATGCACAGGAAGAAGCGGCGCCAGAGAAAGGCGATGGCTTATCAAAAGACGCTATTTACATTCAAGTTGCCGCATTGTCTAACGCAGCAAAGGCAAAATCTATATCTAACGTACTATCAGCGCTATACCAAATACCTGCCCACCTACCCGTTGATAATAACATCTATAAACTTCAACTTGGCCCGATTCACGATGAAGCGGTTGTGGCCGAAGTACTTCAGCAATTAAAACAAAATGGCTACCCTAACGCGTATGCTATAACACAGACTTTATAACCTAGGCTCTAAAACGCAAACCCTATACCGCAATACGGACCCGCTTTTATATCCACCTGTTGTGTTAGCGCCCTTTTTATTTACCCTACTTTTACTGTCTATGCCTATCGTAAAAAAAAGAGCAAAGATGGGCTTTTCTACTTTACTGATGCATAACCCGTAACGCCCCATCGCCCATAAATCCACCGAGAATGTGTCAGCATTGTGTCATTCAACAGGCAATATCACGGTTTCTTCGCCTTAGACCTACTAAGACGTAAACTTTTTTGATAAAACCTAGTCTTATAAGCAGCCTTTCGTTAAGATCTCACGTTGCCTCTGCGATACAATGAGGCTGCAAAGACAGGATTCAGTTTCGAACTGAACTAAAGCTAAAAATGGGTAGTCTTGTTTCGCGGTCTTCGCGTTAATAAGGTAAGCTTTAACTCACACGGATATAACGGTCAAAGAAATTAGAACCATGCTCAGAATAATTCAACGCGCTAAACCGTCATTACTTTCATTTGCCTTTTTGGTGTTAGGGACATTGTTACATACAGCCAGTGCTGCTGTAGTCACTCCGCCTGCTCCATCAGTCGCTGCAGAAGGTTTCTTACTTACCGACTATGAAACAGGTCACGTCATCGCGTCGAAAAACGCAGATATGCAGCTTGCACCAGCAAGTTTAACAAAGATCATGACCATTTATGTGATTGGTAAAGAACTTCAAGCGGGCAATATTAGCCTAGATGATGAAGTTACCATTTCTGAAAATGCATGGGCTAAGAAATTCCCAGATTCTTCAAAAATGTTTATTGAAGTGGGCACGCAAGTTTCCGTTAGCGACCTACTGCGCGGCATTGTAGTGCAATCAGGTAACGATGCCTGCGTTGCTATGGCTGAACATGTTGCAGGTTCGGAATCTGCATTTGCAAGCATGATGAACGCTCACAGCGCCTCGTTGGGTATGACAGCCTCTCATTGGGTAAATGCTCACGGATTACATGATCCTGACCACTACACCACCCCTCGTGACATGGCTATTCTTTCTCGTGCACTTATTGCCGAGACACCTGAAATGTACAAAATTTACAGTGAAAAAGAATTTACCTACAACGGTATTAAACAGTACAACCGCAATAGCTTACTGTGGGATAAAAGCTTAAATGTTGACGGTATCAAGACGGGCCACACCTCAGATGCAGGCTACAGCCTAATTACATCTGCTGAGCAAGGCGGCATGCGCCTAATTTCTGTGGTAATGGGTACTGATAGCGAACGTGCACGTAAAGTAGAAAACAAAAAACTACTTAAATACGGCTTCCGCTTTTACGAAACGCTTACCCCTTATCAAGCGGGACACAGTTTTGTCGCCCACCGCATTTACATGGGTGATAGAGAAACGGTAGACCTTGGAATTAATCAATCTACCCCCATTACTATTCCTCGCGGTCAAGCGGCGAATTTGGAAGCTAACTTTGAGTTAGACGACAAACTGGAAGCCCCGCTAGCTAAAGGTCAAGTAGTCGGTAAGCTATACCTACAGCTAGAAGGTGAAGACGTGGCAAGTTACCCACTGGTAACCCTTCAAGAAGTAAAAGAAGGTAGCTTCTTCAACCGCGCCAAAGACTACATTATGCTTCAGCTAGGCTTTGACGACGAGTAAAAGCAAATAGATGACTACGCTTTAAAAAGCGAGTGATTAAAAAGCTAGTTGTGAAGCGGCCAGATTTGTTACAATCTGGCCGTTTTTTTATATGATATTTTAAGTACCAAGGATATCGCATGGATACCCGTTTCGACGAACTACTAGATTTTCCAACAAACCAAACATTTAAAGTAATGGGCGTAGCACACGAAGACCTACCAGAACAGGTAGTAAGCTGTCTTCAACAGCACGCGCCTGGCGATTATTCCCCGGCAGTTAAACCAAGTAGTAAAGGTACTTACCACTCGGTTTCAATAAGTGTACGTGTAACTAGTAAAGAGCATATGGAAACCATCTACACAGAATTAGCCAAACTTGAGCTTGTTAGGGTTGTACTATAAGTGAGTGACCAGCCGATTCAGCCTGAAGCGAATGGTGTTGTAGTACGCCAACTAGGCCGTCAGCCATATGAGCCTGTTTTCGAGGCAATGAAACGCTTTACCGATGAGCGTGACCAGCACACCCAAGACGAGATTTGGCTAGTCGAGCATGACGCTGTTTTTACCCAAGGACAAGCGGGGAAAGCTGAGCATATCCTTATGCCCGGCGATATTCCCGTTGTGCAAGTAGACCGTGGCGGCCAAGTCACCTATCACGGCCCGGGCCAACAAGTCATTTATTTATTGCTTAATATCAAGCGAAGAAAACTTGGCGTTCGTCACCTCGTTACAGCGATGGAAGAATCTGTGGTCGGACTTCTCGCAAAGTACGGTGTAAAAGCCTATCCAAAGCCCGATGCGCCTGGCGTGTACGTGGACGAAAAGAAAGTGTGCTCTCTTGGTTTAAGAATACGTAATGGCTGCTCGTTTCACGGGTTGGCTTTAAATGTTAGTATGGACCTATCACCGTTTCAACGTATTAACCCATGTGGTTATGCCGGTATGGAAATGATAGATACCGCGCGCCTTAACGGCCCAAATACGCTTGAAACCGCTGGTAATGAATTAACGCATTTGTTGCTAGAAGCGCTTTCCATTGCACAGCCAATATATAAAGAAGGTTTTGATGAGTAACGCACGACCTCAAGCGGGGGTAAAACTCCGTGATGATGAAAAAGTAAAACATATTCCCGTCACCATTATTCCTACAGAAAAGGAAGAAATGCTGCGCAAGCCGGAGTGGATAAAAATCAAATTGCCTCGTACTACCGAGAAAATTGATCACATCAAGAAAACACTTCGCAAAAATAATCTTCACTCGGTATGTGAAGAAGCAAGTTGCCCTAACCTAGCCGAGTGTTTCAACCACGGTACCGCCACCTTTATGATATTAGGTGATATTTGTACCCGCCGTTGTCCTTTCTGTGACGTAGCTCACGGTAAGCCTTTGCCTCCAAGTGCAGAGGAGCCAGAGAAGCTCGCTAAAACGATTGCAGAAATGAACTTGCGCTACGTGGTTATTACGTCTGTTGACCGCGATGATCTTCGCGACGGTGGAGCCCAGCACTTCGTAGATTGCATTAATGCTATTCGCGAACACAGCCCAACGACAACCATTGAAGTATTAGTGCCAGACTTCCGTGGCCGTATGGACCGAGCGTTGGAGATTTTCAAAAACGGCGTACCTGATGTGTTTAACCACAACCTTGAGACCATTCCTCGCCTATACCGAGAATGTCGTCCAGGTGCAAATTACCAGTGGTCATTAGACTTGCTTAAGAAGTTTAAAGCGCAACATCCTGACGTAATGACAAAGTCGGGCTTAATGATGGGCATGGGTGAAGAGAACGAAGAGATTCAAGGGGTACTTGATGATCTGCGCGCTCATGATGTTGATATGCTGACACTCGGTCAGTACCTTCAGCCTAGCCGCCACCACTACCCAGTAAAACGCTATGTGCACCCTAAAGAGTTTGATGCGCTAGGCGATTACGCCAAAGAGATCGGCTTTACTCATGCAGCGTGCGGCCCCATGGTTCGTTCAAGTTACCATGCTGACCAACAGGCGGCGGGTAAAGAAGTTAAATAATGTCAACGCCATTTCATTAATTGAAATACGTTACCAATACGCACTGCAGATTTTAAAAAGCGATGATTTCATCGCTTTTTTTGTGCTCATTTTCCGCCTTTTAACGTTTTATCGTGCACTTATAAAACGACATCGGCAGTAGAATTCGCTAGCCGTTATATTTATAAGCAGCAATTCTTGCTATGCCCTTTGCTTGCTAAATAATTACGGGTGACAAACCCGTAGGTATTGTTAGAATGCGCGAATTGTAGCTTAACTCCTTAAACGCCCCCCAAAAAACAGGGGTGAGGTCATTTCATGCGCAAACATATTTACATTGCCTATACAGGCGGCACCATTGGTATGAAACCCTCTAAACAAGGTTACGTACCCGCTGCTGGCTTCTTAACTGAAACACTAAAAAAGATGCCTGAGTTTCACCGCTCTGAAATGCCCCTTTTTACCTTGCATGAATATGATAATTTAATCGATTCATCAGATATGGATCCGTCAGATTGGCAGCGTATTGCCGATGACATTGCCGATAACTACGACAAGTATGATGGCTTCATTATTTTGCACGGTACAGATACCATGGCATACACGGCTTCAGCGCTAAGTTTTATGTTAGAAGACTTAACGAAGCCTGTGATTGTTACCGGTTCACAAATTCCGTTAGCAGAACTGCGTTCAGATGGTCAGGTAAACCTGTTAAATGCCTTATTTGTGGCGGCAAACTACCCGATTGCAGAAGTAGGACTGTTTTTTAATAACCGTTTGCTTCGAGGTAATCGCAGCCGAAAAGTTGATGCCGACGGATTTAGTGCTTTTGATTCCCCTAACTTCCCTCCGTTACTTGAAGCGGGGATCAATATTCGCATTAAAGCAGGTACCTTGGCAGAAACACCTAACAATACCTTAACGGTATCTAGCGTAAAGGCCCAGCCTATTGGCATGGTAAGCTTATACCCAGGTATTGCCCCTGAGGTAATTAAAAACACGCTTCAGCAACCCGTAAACGCGCTTATATTGCTAAGTTATGGTGTAGGCAATGCGCCGCAAAACCCTGAACTTATCGCGCAACTTAAATACGCGAAAGCCCGTGAAATCCCTGTTTTAAACTGTACGCAATGCATGCGCGGGCGCGTAAACATGGGCGGCTATGCGACCGGGCACGGCCTACAAGAAGTTGGCGTATTATCGGGTAGTGATATGACGCCAGAAGCCGCACTCGCTAAATTACATTACTTGTTAAGCAAAGGGCTGGCGTTTGAAAGAATCAGTCAACTGCTTACACAAAACTTGCGCGGCGAGTTAAGCGATTAACATAAAACACCTGCAACGTTTGCGTTAGCAGGCAATAAAACGACAACGTTTTAAAAATAAGGTTTTAAAAGTGACAACAACATATTCAGGTATGCTGCGAAAAATGCGCACCGCTGCCGATGAAGACAATACAGTACGCTATACACTCCCTATCGGTGACGAGTTTTTAGATATTAACAGCCTAATAGGTAAAGAAGTAACAGTAACCTTCTCGGGTGACATTAACTGTGTGCACTGTAATCGTAAAACCAAGAAAAGTTTTAACCAAGGTTATTGCTACCCTTGCTTAATTTCCTTGGCGCAGTGCGACAGTTGTATTATCAAGCCTGAGAAATGCCACTATCACGAAGGTACATGTAGAGAACCCGAGTGGGGAGAAGAACACTGCTTCAGCGACCATTTTGTTTATCTTGCTAATACCGGTACGGTGAAAGTTGGAATTACCCGAATGGTAACTGATGGCGTGTCGACGCGATGGATGGATCAAGGCGCTACCCAGGCAACCGTTATGTTACGCGTGCCAGATAGACTAACAAGTGGGCAAGTTGAAACCTTGTGTAAAGACCACATTGCCGATAAAACAAACTGGCGCACTATGCTAAAGGGGAAACCAGAAGAGGTGGACCTTGAGCAAGTCAAAACGGAGCTAATGGAAAAGATTGAAAACGACTTAGCGGCGTTGAAACAAGAAAAAGGACTGCAAGCGGTGTCGGAAGTGAGTACGCCTATTCACGATATTCATTACCCTGTAGAAGACTACCCGGTGAAAATTAAGTCGTTAAACTTAGATAAGACACCGTCGTTTTCTGGCGTACTAACAGGTATTAAAGGCCAATATTGGATGTTAGATGGCGACCGCGTTATCAATATCAGAAAGTTCGCAGGCTATAACGTAGACGTCACATATTAGAATTATGTGACGTCTAAAGGTCTACTCGCATTTGCTTTTGCGTAAACGCTTGTAGACCTTTTAGCGTTTAGCAACCCACGAACGCGCCAATTTACTGCCAAAATTCGAAATAGTCGCCACTATTTCTCTGCGGCTTAGGCGCAGGTTCGAAGGCCGGCGTGCCAAGATACAAGAATCCAACCAGCTCATCGTCTTCGCTAAGACCTAAACCATTCCTTACCGTTTCGCATTGCGCATAATTGCCTGTGCGCCACATACCGTTAAAGCCCTGCGCAACTGCCGCCATTTGCATGGCCATAACGCCACAGCTGGCCGAAGCGATTTGCTCAACTCTTGGCACTTTTTCATGTTCAATATGCTTTGCAATTGCAACAACGACCATGGGCGCGCGATGCGGAAGCTGCACTGCCCTTTCTATGTCTTTTTGTGACTTACCGTTTTCGATAGCCGACTTTTCATACAATGCACCTAGCTTATCTAACCCCTTTCCCGTACATACAATAAAACGCCATGGTGTTAGACACGCATGATCAGGTGCGCGCAGAGCAGCCTGCATAATATTTTCAAGTGCATCACCACTTGGTGCTGGCGCTTCTAAACGCGGCTGAGAACTTCTGTTAAGTAACAATGTTAAAGCGTCCATCTACGTCCCTACATATCAAATTCGTGCGTAATCTAGAGCGTTAAAAGTCTCTAGTTACCTAAAAGCATACCCGTAAAAGCGGTATGGTTGGTTGTATGCTAGATCCTACGGTCCATAAACAAAAAAGACCAGAAATATCCGGTCTTTTAGCGCGTTAATCCAGCGCTGTATTGCTTGTACTATGAAGGCATTTTAGGCGCAAAAAATTGTTTAAAGTAATAATCGACGCTTAAAAACCGTCCTCCGCCATATACAAACAGAACCAATAGCATAATGAAATACGTCGCAGCAAATTCAATACCGTTATTCAGCACCACAAAGTTGCCGCTTGACGTTAACCATTCGTAATGGCCATGGTTTTGTAATAGTGATTTCGCAGCCGATAGTTTTTCGGGCGCAGCCATAACACTTTCATTAAGCACGATAGTACCGTCAGCAAGCCAAGAAGACGCGTCAGCAATAGCCAACCAGCCATTATCAGCATGTACACTAACCATAGCAACGACCATAGTGATCATTAACGGGATACTGACTAAGCGAGTTAATGCCCCAAATAATAACAGTACACCCCCAACCAGTTCAGCGGCGGTGGCCAAAAATGCCATTACAAATGGTATAGGCAAGCCTAAACCGTAATCCTCATTTCCAAACCAGTCTACTATGCTGTCAAAACTAGATGCTTTATTCCAACCAGCTTGTATCATTACCGGTGCTAAATATAAGCGTAACAAAAATAGCGGAATGCCGTTGGCTAACTGTAGTCGTGCTACAAACTGTTGGTAAATTTTTATCATCGTTTTGCCTTTTTCAATATTTCAGAATAAGAACGGAGCAGTATGAAAAAAATTTCATCGCACAAGAATACGCCTTCACCGTTCTCACGAATAATGCAAAAAGGCCAGCAAAAAGCCCGGTACAAGGAGCGCAACGGCAAGTTTTTAATGAGTATGAGTGAAGACGATCACACGCGTATAGCGCATCTTATTAAAAGGTGGCTAGAGGAAGACACTAAAACGCGTTAACGGCAATTTAATAGCGAAATTATTGTTCTCGTGGCTAATTGTCCCTATTGATTAAAGTAAATCGAATGGCTGCACACAAAAAATTACAATTAAGTTCGCGATCTTATACGTTTTAGGTAACATAATGTAATGCAGTATATTGAGCAAGATACCCCTGACTGGTCTTGCTCTGATTAGTTAATTCAAAAAAGGTAGTGATCAAATGGCAGCCAAAGGAAATTGGACCAAATCCTTGTTTATTGGCTTGTGGACGGTGCTTAACTTCACCCGCAAACTTTTCTTTAATCTTATTTTCATTGTTATTTTTGTTGGATTGATTGTTGCTATAGCGGGTCAGGACAACGAGCAACTAACGGTAAATAAAGGCAGTGCACTTTTTCTAACGCTTAACGGCAAGTTGGTCATTGAAAAAGAAAGCGTTGATCCCTTCGAGCAGTTTTTACAGGAATCGCTAGGCAGTGAACCTGAAAACCCAGAAGTGCTTGTTCGCGACGTGGTAAAAGTGCTAGAGAACGCCCAAAAAGATCGCCGTATTAAAGCTCTGGTGTTAGATTTGCAAGGCTTTACAGGCGGTGGTTTAGATAAACTTCGCGCCGTAGCGAAAGCTATTGACGGGTTTAAAGAATCGGAAAAGCCGGTATACGCTATTGGCGATTACTTCTCACAGGACCAGTATTACTTAGCAGCCCATGCTGACAACATTTATCTAAACCCAATGGGAGGGTTGATGTTTGAAGGGTATGGTCGCTTCGGTATGTACTTTAAAGACATGCTGGAAAAGCTGAAGGTTACCACACATATTTTCCGTGTGGGCACCTATAAATCAGCGGTTGAGCCACTCATGCGCAACGACATGTCACAGGAAGCCAAAGAAGCAGAAAAGCAGTGGTTAGATGGCTATTGGGCTCAATACAAGGCTGACGTTTCAGCAGCCCGCGGCATTGATGAAGCTAATTTTGATGAAACCCTTGAAGGGCTTTTGGCTAAGTTTGAAGCCGCCGGCGGCGACTTTGCTCAATATGCCCTGCAAAACAATTGGGTAGATGCGTTAAAAACACGAGAAGAAGTCAGGCTTGAACTTATCGACATAGTGGGCGAAGACGACAATAAACTCGGCGTGAATTTAACGTCATTTAATACCTACCTTAAGGTGATTAATCCGCCCATGCCGGCCATTGAATCTGATATGGATAAAGTCGCTATTGTTGTTGCCAAAGGAACGATTTTAGATGGCGATCAAAAAGCTGGCACTATAGGCGGCGACAGCACAGCGCGTCTGTTAAGAAAAGCGCGATTAAATGACAACGTAAAAGCAGTGGTACTACAGATAGACTCTCCTGGCGGTAGTGCATTTGCATCTGAGGTTATCCGTCAAGAAGTACTTCAGCTTCAACAGGCGGGCAAGCCGGTTATTGCATCAATGAGCACTTACGCGGCGTCTGGTGGTTATTGGATTGCGGCAAGTGCAGATAAAATTATCGCAAGCCCGAGCACAATAACGGGCTCTATCGGTGTATTTGGTATGTTTATGACCTACGAAAATTCACTGGATTATTTAGGCATTCATAGCGATGGCGTCGCATCCACTGAGCTTGCTGGTTTTTCAACGGTTCGCCCGTTAGCACCAGAGTTTGGTCAGATTCTTCAGCGCAATGTGGAAAACACCTATGGTAACTTTCTGTCGCTTGTCTCTAACGCACGTGATATGCCAATCGATCAAGTAGACAGTGTAGCGCAAGGTCGCGTGTGGATTGGTGACGATGCGATTAACTTGGGGCTAGTTGATGAATTAGGTACCCTTGACGATGCGGTTGTTGCTGCTGCCGAAATGGCTGAACTAGAAAATTACGATACGTTTTACGTAAAGCGTACATTAACCGCTCAGGAAATATTCTGGAAAGAATTTTTTGGACAAACAATGACATTTGTCGGCAAATGGCAGTTTGCGAATGCAGATACTGCACTGGTTAACGAGTTTAAGCGTGTACTGAAAGAGTTTAACTTGGTAAACCAACTTAACGATCCGAAAGGCACTTATGTTCTTTGCTTACCCTGCGACGTTGAATAACGGGCAAGCAAGAAAACTTTCTTAACAAAGAGGCAGTAAGATCGCTTCAAATGACTTAACCCAAGAACAGCGTCGTGTGATTACCGACGCTGTTTTTCGTTGCTATGATAAAGCGGAGCACTATTTTTCTCGTTCTTTCGAACGCCCCGCCATTACATTCAGACGTTCCGGTAAAAACGCGGGTACCGCATTTTTGCAACAAAACCGCCTTAACTTCCACCCTATTTTATACAAAGAAAATAGCGAGGTATTTATACGGGAGGTGGTGCCACACGAAGTGAGTCACCTGCTAGTATGGATATTGTTCGGAAGGGTTCAACCCCACGGGAAAGAATGGCAATCGGTGATGCGGGGGGTGTTTGACTGCTCCCCAAGTGCAACGCATCAGTTTGATGTAAAGCGCGTAAGCCGCTCTTTTAGCTATAAATGTGATGGTGACACTTATGCGTTAAGTACGCGCAGGCATAATAATATTTTAAAAGGTGCCCAGTATAAGTGTAAGAAATGCAGCGCCTTGCTTAGGGCAGCCTAATTGGTATAAATATGGAAACACAAGGCTATTAATATTGCTTTGTCATTACGTGCTTTCGACTAATTGAACCAATGTTTAGTAAATACGCTGTCTAAATCGTCAAATGCTGTCTTGAGAAGTTGCGCTAGCTCTTTGTATTTTGGTTTAGCCTTAGCACTAGCAATATTCACCCCTTGGGCGCGCATTTTAGCGTGAATCTCTTGATACCAACTTTTTAGCTGCGGCGGAAGGTATTGATCTGAACGATGACCAAGCCAAAGTAACCCTTGCATGGGTAAACTTAGAAAAAATGCACCTATAGCGATGGTCTGGGGTAAATAGTCAGCGCCTAAATTCTGAAATAAAAGTGCACAGGAAACCATAGCAACCGGAGGCATGGTCTTAATCGCAAATTTGGTTGCAGCAACCACACGGCACTCTGGGAAAAAAGCGTAAAGCTCTTTTCTAACAGGCCACGTCTTCATGTACTGCTGACCGTTTTTCAACATTGTCACTACTGATTGAGACATGGCCCACCTCTTTCATCTAACTATTTGACTAACTCTAGCGTTTTCATATTAACTTGCTGCACCGTATAGCTGATTGCTCATATACATTGGCATTTGGTTACGCTAAGCCTTCACACTACGTCAAGTATATACGATGTAGCAGCAAATTTGGTCGCATCTTTAGTTTAGTTGCCTCAATTTAACGTCATGGAAGATAGAAAAGCCTGAGAAAAAATAACCAAGGTTTACCCCTTTTTGAGTGGCTTATTTCCCAATATATATGGGCGCTAGCGCCTTGGATTCAAGCGTTATCTCATTCATTTAATAATTAAATGGTATAAGCATTGGCTATCTTTAAGTGACATTTTCTCAGCTTACGGGCATCATACGCATTAGAGTCCTAGCGATGTGCAGTACTACGTTCTTATCACGGCCTTTAAACTTTTGATGTGATAGTTCACTGCAATTTCCCGCTGGCTAACAACCATAATAAAAAGTAACTAGGTGTTGTGCTTGATTTAAAAATTTTCGCCCCTACCTAGCTTTCTAAGAGAATTTGTATAAGTAGCCCGATTCGGGCGAAATATTTGGAGAGGAAAATGGCAGAAAGCAGACACGTCCGTCTACTTATCTTGGGTTCTGGCCCAGCAGGTTACTCAGCGGCGGTTTATGCTGCACGCGCTAACCTAGAACCTGTACTTTTAACTGGTATTCAACAAGGCGGACAGCTTACTACCACAACAGAAGTAGAAAACTGGCCTGGCGACCCTGAAGGTCTTACTGGCCCAGATCTCATGGTTCGTATGCAAAAGCACGCGGAAAAGTTTGATACCGAGATTATTTTTGATCATATCAACAAAACAGATCTGACTAAGCGCCCTTATACCCTTTACGGCGATAGCGGCACCTACACTTGTGATGCACTAATTATTGCAACAGGTGCCTCTGCGAAATACCTGGGCTTAGAGTCAGAGCAAGCGTTTATGGGTAAAGGCGTATCAGCGTGTGCAACATGTGATGGTTTCTTCTACCGCAATCAAAAAGTAGCGGTTGTTGGCGGCGGTAACACGGCCGTTGAAGAAGCGCTTTATCTTTCTAATATTGCCTCTGAAGTTCACGTTATTCATAGAAGAGACAGCTTTAGAAGTGAAAAAATACTTGAGCAACGTCTTCGTGAGAAAGCAGAGAACGGTAATGTTGTGTTACACCTAAATCGTACCCTTGATGAAGTGCTAGGCGACGAAATGGGCGTTACCAAGATACGTATCAAGGAAACCGAAGGTGATGCAACCGAAGAGCTAGACGTAATGGGTCTGTTCATTGCTATCGGTCACAAACCAAATACCGATATTTTTGATGGTCAGCTTGAAATGAAAGATGGCTACATTACAGTGAACAGCGGTACGAATGGTAACGCGACACAAACCAGCGTTGAAGGTGTATTCGCAGCGGGTGACGTAAGCGATCACATCTACCGTCAGGCAATCACTTCAGCGGGCACAGGCTGCATGGCCGCCCTTGATGCTGAAAAATACCTTGACGGTATTATGCCAGAACAAGGTTAAGTACCTTATTTGAAAGCCCTACGTTACTGTGGGGCTTTTTTACTTATGATAGCGTTACATTATATTGAAGAAGGCGCGCCCTTCCCGCCTGTTGATACCGCGTTAGAAGACCCAAACGGTTTACTTGCCTTCGGCGGCGATTTAAGTCCTGCTCGCTTATTTTCCGCATACTCCCAAGGCATATTTCCGTGGTTTAGTGATGATGAACCGCTCCTTTGGTGGTCACCGAACCCTCGGGCAATCATCGAGCTTAACGAGTTTGTTCCGTCAAAAAGCCTTAAAAAATTGGCTCGCAAACAGAAATACACGGTAACGATAAATCACGCATTTGACCGCGTTATAAACGCCTGCTCCACAATACCTCGCAAGAACCCGAACACGGGTGATTTTTCAGATGAGACTTGGATAACTGAAGATATGATAGCCGCATACAAGCAGCTTAATGGTTTAGGTCTTGCCCATTCTGTTGAGGTATGGCATGACGACGAGTTAGTAGGCGGCTTATACGGCGTTGGTATTGGTAAAGTTTATTGCGGCGAATCTATGTTTCACCGTGAAAGTAACACGTCAAAGCTAGCTATGCTGGCGCTAGTTGAGCATATGAAAGCTTACGATATGGCGTTTATCGATTGCCAATTGCCCACTGACCACCTTTCTTCATTAGGTGCTAAAACCCTCTCAAGGGAAGACTTTATTGAAAAATTGGAAAACAACAACCACACTTTAACAGATGACGGTAGGCTTCGCGAAGACTACCTAGCCCGTTGGAAGCCAAGAGTGATTACACCGTGAAGTTTGGTATAACCCAATCGTTTTCATGTAGCTATTTGCCTGAACAGCAGGAGCAACTGTTAGTTTATGCTGAAAATAACAATTCTCAGCAGTGGCATTATTCGCAGCTTATTCAAGTAGGGTTCAGACGCAGTGGTGAACAAATATATCGCCCTCACTGCCCTGCCTGTAAAGCGTGCAAATCGGTAAGGATCCCCGTTTACGAGTTTACCCCCTCTCGCAGTCAAAAGCGTCTGCTAAAAAGTAATCAGAACTTTAGCGTCAGGCTAGTCGATAAAACCCGTGACGATTACTATCCGCTGTACGAGCGCTATATTACTGAGCGTCATGCTGATGGCAGCATGTACCCCCCGTCGAAAACCCAGTTCGATAACTTCGTACAAAGCGAATGGATGACTACCCATTATCTTGAGGCCTACCACGGCGAAAAACTTATTGCTGTGGCTGTCACTGATATTATTGATGCCAATAAAAACATGAGCGCGCTTTCGGCGCTGTATACATTTTTTGACCCTGACTATAGTCCAGCGTCTTTAGGCACATGGATGATTTTGATGCAGATTGAACAGGCTAAGCGTTTAGGTCACCGCTACGTGTATTTGGGATATTACGTTGATGGTTGTCAAAAAATGTCTTACAAGCATAAATTCCTGCCGTTTGAGCAGTTTAGTGACAATGAATGGCATCTATTTAGTAAAAGTAGTAAAATACACACTTAATTGCTTTACACCGTACCCAAGATTGGGTAAGGTCTGCGCGGCAAAAATTTTGAATTACTGAGGTAACTGCTTTACATGGCAAAAGAAGATTGTATTGAAATGGAAGGTACTGTGTTAGACACACTACCTAACACTATGTTCCGCGTTGAACTAGAAAACGGTCACGTAGTGACTGCACACATCTCTGGTAAAATGCGCAAGAACTATATCCGTATTCTTACTGGCGATAAGGTCACCGTTGAGATGACTCCATACGATTTGACTAAAGGTCGAATCATTTATCGCGCAAGATAATGAGCCATTTAAGCGGTAACGCATAAAAAAAGCCCGATATAATCGGGCTTTTTCATATCTGTTGCTAACTCATTAATGCTGTTTCGCATTTACTTACAATGCTTCGCTATTGTAGATAAACGCCAAAGCACTCCGAAGGCGACCTACCGCCATCCTTCGGGCACTTTTCTAAAGCAATCGCTAACTAGGCTCAGCTTCTTCAGACGTGGCGCCTACACCTGTGTATTCGAAGGTTAATTTATCTTCTACACAGTCTACTTTCACATTGCCGCCTTTAGACAACTCACCAAATAACAGCTCATTAGCCAACTCTTTCTTCAGATCGTCTTTGATGACACGTGCCATTGGTCGTGCACCCATCGCTTTGTCATAACCCTTGTCGGCCATGTAAGCACGAGCATCACTGGTTACCTCAAGTGAAACACCTTTCACGTCAAGCTGCGCTTGAAGCTCAATGATAAACTTATCTACCACTTGCAAGATGATTTCAGGGTCCAGATGATTAAACCAAATAATGCCATCTAAACGGTTTCTGAATTCAGGGGTAAATACCTTATTAATTTCCGACAATGCATCATGGCTGTGGTCTTGCTGCTTAAAGCCAATAGACTTGCGCACCGTTTCCTGCACACCAGCGTTGGTGGTCATTACAAGTACAACATTTCTAAAGTCCACTTTGCGGCCGTTGTTATCAGTTAACGTACCATGATCCATCACTTGAAGAAGAATATTGTAGATGTCGCTATGCGCCTTCTCAATTTCATCTAGAAGCACCACAGAGTATGGGTTTTTAATCACCGCGTCTGTTAATAAACCGCCTTGGTCGAAGCCCACATAACCAGGAGGAGCACCAATTAAGCGGCTTACCGCATGACGTTCCATGTATTCAGACATGTCGAAGCGCACTAATTCAACGCCCATAATCTTCGCCAGTTGCTGAGTTACTTCAGTTTTACCGACACCCGTAGGGCCAGCAAACAAGAAACTACCAATTGGTTTGGCTTCGGCCCCTAGGCCTGAACGCGACAGCAAAATAGCGTCGTTAAGCGTCTCTATCGCCTTGTCTTGGCCAAAAACAACCATTTTAAGGTTGCGACCTAGGTTCTTAAGCACTTCTTTGTCAGAGGCTGACACAGACTTCTCAGGAATACGCGCCATTTTTGCAATGATTTGCTCAATGTCACCTACATTGATGGTCTTTTTACGTTTTGAAGGCGGTAGCAAGCGTTGACTTGCACCGGCTTCGTCCATCACGTCAATAGCCTTATCTGGAAGGTGACGTTCATTAATGTATTTGGCCGACAGTTCAGCTGCCGCCTGAATCGCTTTTTGCGTAAAGCGCACGTTGTGGTGCTCTTCATAGCGACTCTTAAGCCCAAGCAAGATTTTGGTCGTGTCGCTTACACTCGGTTCTGTGACATCAACTTTTTGGAAGCGACGGGCCAGCGCACGGTCTTTTTCGAAAATACCTTGGTATTCTTGATATGTGGTAGACCCTATACAGCGAAGTTCACCGCTAGAAAGCTTAGGCTTAAGCAAGTTAGACGCGTCCATTACACCGCCAGACGCCGCACCTGCGCCAATAATAGTGTGGATTTCATCAATAAATAAAATCGCGTGCTTGTCTTTGCCTAATTCTTTTAAAATTGCTTTTAAACGCTTTTCGAAGTCACCGCGGTACTTAGTCCCCGCCAGCAGCCCACCTAAGTCCAGTGAATACACCGTACTTTCCGCAATAACATCAGGCACGTCTTCGTTCACGATGCGATAAGCTAACCCTTCGGCAATAGCGGTTTTACCCACGCCGGCCTCACCCACAAGTAACGGGTTATTTTTACGACGACGGCATAGGATTTGAATAGTTCGCTCTACTTCAGAATCGCGGCCAATGAGTGGGTCAATTTTTCCATCTTTGGCATGTTTGTTCAGGTCAGTCGCGTACTTACTTAACGCCGAACCGCCCTCTTCTCCCGACTCGCTCTCTTCTGCAGTTTCCGGGTTAACTGGATCATCGTCATCGGCTTTACTCACGCCATGACTAATAAAGTTCACTACGTCTAACCGGGTAACATCCGCTTTTTTGAGGATATATACCGCCTGAGACTCTTGCTCACTGAAGATTGCAACCAACACATTTGCGCCCGTTACTTCGTCTTTACCCGACGACTGTACGTGGAAGACCGCCCGTTGTAACACACGTTGAAAACCTAACGTAGGCTGGGTTTCCCGCTCGTTCAACTGGTCGTCTAAAATGAGTGGTGTGGTATCTTTCACGAAAGACAACAATTCGCTTTTAATTGCCTCTATATCGGCACCACATGCCTTGAGCGCATCGCGAGCAGCTGAGTTATCAAGCAATGCCAACAACAAGTGCTCAACCGTCATAAACTCATGACGGTGCTCTCTGGCAAATACAAACGCGTCATTCAACGTTTGTTCTAATTCTTTATTTAACATATCGCTCGCCCTCTACAAAAAACCTTATGCTTGCTCCATCGTGCACATCAACGGGTGTTGATGCTTGCGTGCGTACTGATTAACCTGCATCACTTTTGTCTCTGCTATCTCAGCAGTAAAAATGCCACACACGGCTTTTCCTTGATAATGAACGGTTAGCATAAGTTGGTTGGCTTTCTCAGCGTCCATATTGAAAAACTGCATGAGTACTTCAATGACAAAATCCATTGGCGTGTAGTCGTCATTGTTCAACAACACTTTATACATGGGAGGCGGCTGCGGCTTTTGTCGCTGCGCGTCTTTTTGTTTTTCCTTTTCGATACTAATAGCGTTGTCTTTACTCATAACTTAATAATAGTGGTTATCTGGGATATATGTGTACAAACTTTTGGATAAATTTATTCACATTATCCCTTGACATAATATGGTTAAAAAATCTACATTTTGTATTGTGGTGTTGGGTATTGCACTGTGATAACTATTTATAACTTCATATTAGTTACATTCAATACTCTTTCCACCCTGTCTCCGGATCTATAATGGGGGCATATACTCGTGAGTTCAAGGATTAAGAGGAAGTCGAAGTATGGCGGTTGGCAAAGTTAAATGGTTTAACAACGCAAAGGGTTTTGGATTTATCGTTCCTGAGGACGGCGGCGAAGATATTTTCGCGCATTACTCTACGATTCAAATGGAAGGCTACCGTTCGCTAAAAGCGGGACAAGAAGTGACGTTCGAAGTACAGCAAGGCCCTAAAGGGCTACACGCTGAGAACATTGGCTTCAAAGAAGAACCAGAGCGTTAGTAAAAAGAATTTATAAAGCCTGACCTTGCCGTCAGGCTTTTGCTTTTTATGCCATTTATAAAACGCAAAGGCGTACATTCGCGCCTGTGTGGATAATTGTGTCGATTATTATCTGAGCTTTTGTGTTAACTTCTATGTGAGCACGTTTTTCAATTTTTGCGTTAGCATTTGAGTAATTAGCGGCGCGCTACGTTATCTGCACGCTTACCCAAACGATACCTTCAAAGTAATACCCTGCTTAGTACAAGCACTCAAGCCCAATTCCTTAAACCCAGCCCTTTAAAAACAACTCCCTTAAAATCAACTTCTTAAAAACAATTCCTTTAAAAAATAGCCTTCCCTTTTCGATACATGTAAGCAACGCCAAGTTTTACCATTTGTATGCTAAACACGTAAGCACGTTAACGTGCCTTTGAAGGTTAAAAAAAAGCCCGCTCACTTCAGTGAACGGGCTTTTTAATGTTCATATAACGCTATTTATTACGTCATCACAGTTAAACGTTAAGACGTCATACGATCAACTGAGAAAATTGTAATTAAGCGCCAAGAATAGTTTTAAGTGTCTTACTTGGAGACATCGTTGCAAAAAGCTTATCTTCGTCTGGGTAGTAGTAACCGCCAATTTCTTGTGCACTGCCTTGAGTCGCATCAATCTCAGCCAAGATATCATCAATTTTCGCTGATAGCTCTTCATAAACTGGCTTAAACTGCGCTGCAAGATCTGCATCTTCAGTTTGGTTCGCTACTTCTTCAGCCCAGTATAGACCCAGGTAAACATGGCTACCACGGTTGTCTAGCTGGCCCGCTTTACGTAGCGGAGACTTACCATTGTTAAGCAACTTCTCCGTCGCTTTATCAAGGGCTGTAGCAATAACTTTTGCTTTGGTGTTACTGTGCTTGATAGCAACATCTTCTAGCGATACCGCTAGTGCCAGAAATTCACCTAGCGAGTCCCAGCGCAAGTGACCTTCTTCAACAAACTGCTGAACGTGCTTAGGCGCACTACCACCCGCACCAGTTTCGTAAAGACCGCCGCCCGCCATCAATGGAACAATTGATAGCATTTTTGCACTAGTACCAAGCTCGAGAATTGGGAATAGGTCAGTTAGGTAATCACGAAGTACGTTACCTGTTACTGAAATAGTGTCTAAACCGCGAAGCGCACGTTCCATGCTGTAGCGAATAGCGCGTACAGGAGACATAATTTGAATGTCTAAACCGTTCGTATCATGGTCTTGAAGGTACTTTTCAACTTTCTTGATAAGTTGCGCATCGTGAGCACGCTCGTCATCTAGCCAGAATACTGCAGGCATACCCGATTGACGTGAACGAGTCACCGCTAGCTTAACCCAATCCTGAATAGGTGCATCTTTCACCTGACACATACGCCAGATATCGCCTTCTTCAACATCGTGAGAGATAAGAACGTTACCGTCTTGGTCAACAATAGACACAGTGCCGTCAGCTTCTAGTTCAAACGTTTTGTCGTGCGAACCGTACTCTTCTGCTTTTTGCGCCATCAAACCAACGTTAGGTACCGTACCCATTGTTGTTGGATCGAATGCACCGTGTGTCTTACAGAAGTTGATAACTTCTTGGTAAATAGTGGCGTAAGTACTTTCAGGGATAACCGCTTTAGTGTCGTGCTCCTTTCCATCTGGACCCCACATTTGGCCAGAGTTACGGATCATTGCAGGCATAGACGCATCTACAATTACGTCACTTGGGACGTGAAGGTTCGAAATACCTTTGTCAGAGTTAACCATCGCAATTGGCGGACGGTCGGCGTAACACGCGTTGATGTCTTTTTGGATTTCAGAGCGCTGGCTCTCAGGTAGGTTTGCGATTTTATCGTAAACGCTACCAAGACCATTGTTAGGGTTAACACCTAGCTCTTCAAACAGGTCGCCCCATTTGTTGAATAGGTCTTTATAGAATACTTTTACACAGTGACCGAACACAATGGGGTGAGACACCTTCATCATGGTCGCTTTTACGTGTAGTGAGAATAGAATGCCAGTGTTCTTCGCATCTTCAATTTGCTCTTCGAAAAATTCGCAAAGCGCCTTTTTGCTCATGAACATGCCGTCGATCACTTCGCCAGCAAGCAAATCTACACGAGGCTTAAGGGTTTTCTTGCTGCCATCTTTGCCGGTGAACTCAATGCTCACGTGGCCGTCTTTTTCTACTGTTACTGACTTCTCACCAGAGTAGAAGTCACCGCCGCGCATGTGCGCAACGTGTGAACGCGATGCTTGAGACCACTCACCCATTGAATGCGGGTGTTTACGCGCATAATTTTTAACAGCAGTAGGCGCACGACGGTCAGAGTTACCTTCACGCAATACTGGGTTAACCGCACTACCTAATACTTTACCATAACGCTCACGAATCTTTTCTTCTTCAGCATTTTTAGGTGAATCAGGGAACGCTGGTACATTGAAGCCTTTGTCGTTTAATTCTTTAATCGTTGCACGAAGCTGAGGAATTGAGGCACTGATGTTTGGAAGCTTGATGATGTTAACGTTCGGGTCTTGGGTCATCTCACCCAGTTCAGCTAACGCGTCTGGCACTCTTTGTTCTTCAGAAAGGTACTCTGGGAAATTTGCCAAAACACGCGCAGCAAGTGAAATATCGCTTAGTTCTACGTCGATATCTGCCGCTGCAGCAAACTTCTGGATAATAGGAAGAAGTGAATACGTCGCCAACATTGGCGCTTCATCAGTCTTCGTGTAGATGATCTTAGACTTGGTCATTATATACCTCAATTTTCTCGACAGGGTACTGTCGTTTTTAGTCCATTAGGTCGCACTAACCCGCAATATTTGTATTGCGCCCACAGTCAATGCGATACGTATTTGATGTTTTCCACCACATGCTAAATCAGCATGTAGTCACTTGCTGTTTTCTTCCCCACATATTATTCAATTCCTTATGTTGGCAATATGTACCTCAAACACTAGCAACGTTTACGCTAATTAGAGATACGATGTATAAGCAAGCCGGCTTATCACTGCCAAAACTGTCTAATAATTATGCAGATGCACTCTCTTATAAAAATGGGAGCGTCCATTAGTATAGGGTCGAAAGTTTGAGTTACAAGTCATACCATTGTCTTAACACATCAGATCAATGATTTTATCGACAAAGTTAATAGCAAATGAAATTAACTGAACGTTTTTTTCTAAAGCCAAACAACGCCATTTAACGTAGAATTGCCGCGTATTTTTCAATAACAATCAAGCGAACCAGTCATGTCTTCAAACTCTCAAGTGGTGCTGTTCAATAAGCCCTTTCAAGTTCTATCCCAGTTTACAGACGCTGATGGCAGAGAAACCCTGAAAGACTATATAGATATTCCCGATGTCTACGCCGCAGGACGGTTAGACCGTGATTCAGAAGGTCTATTAGTGCTTACCAATGACGGTAAACTTCAACACAAGCTTGCCAACCCAAAAGCTAAAACCAGCAAAACGTACTGGGTTCAAGTAGAGGGTATCATGCATGAGAAAGCCATGCAGGCGCTAAGGGATGGCGTAGAACTGAAAGACGGTATGACCCTCCCAGCCAAAGTGAAAGCAATGGACGAGCCTCAAGTTTGGCCAAGAACCCCACCCGTGCGATTTAGGCAGTCGATCCCTACTAGTTGGGTATCGATTACTATTACCGAAGGGCGTAACCGCCAAGTTCGACGAATGACTGCACATGTGGGCTACCCTACACTACGCTTAATAAGATATCGCGTGGGCAGTTGGACCATTGACGGCATAGAAAACGGTAAGTACGTCTGTTTTTAGCGCCTTATTTTTGGTGTAACTCAGTTGGTTTCCCCTGCTTGCTTAACCTTGAATTTAGTAGCCTTGGCCACACTATTTAAGCGCGAACGAGGTACGCGATGTCTATCGTATATTTAATAGCAAAAGTGGATAAGGATTAAATGTGAATTAGCCTGCGTATTCTGATAAAATCCGCGACCTCGAAAACGGGCCTACAAAGTAGAGACTTTAAACGAAATTCTCCATTGATTTCGGCAGCGTTGCCATTTGATGTGGCGCACTTGCTTGGCAAGTAGCTTAAACCGTACTCAATGCTTTGATTTCTAGTGCTACAGGCTTCATTTTTATTAATCAAATGAGTGTGCAATCCATAGTGAGTGATATTGAATCTAACGCCAGCAAAAAAGTAATCGTCGGCATGTCCGGCGGAGTCGATTCTTCTGTTTCAGCCTACCTGCTTCAACAACAGGGTTACCAGGTTGAAGGCCTTTTCATGAAAAACTGGGAAGAGGATGACAACGATGAATACTGCGCTGCAGCGGAAGATTTAAAAGATGCGCAGGCGGTAGCTGATAAACTAGGTATTGAGCTACACACTATTAATTTTGCTGCTGAATACTGGGATAACGTGTTTGAGTATTTCTTAGAGGAATACAAAGCCGGCCGTACGCCAAACCCAGACATCATGTGTAACAAAGAAATCAAGTTTAAAGCGTTTCTAGAATTTGCAGCCGAAGACCTTGGCGCTGACTACATTGCTACCGGTCACTACGTGCGCCGCAGAGAGGTAGACGGCAAATGGCAGATGCTTCGCGGTTTAGATAACAACAAAGACCAAAGTTATTTTCTTTACACGCTTGGCGAAGAGCACGTTGCTAAAACCCTTTTCCCGGTTGGCGATATCGAAAAGCCATTAGTTCGCAAAATTGCTGAAGAGCAAGGTCTTATCACCCATGATAAGAAAGACTCTACAGGGATTTGTTTTATCGGCGAGCGCAAGTTTAAAGATTTTCTAGCGCGGTACCTTCCCGCTCAACCTGGGGTTATTGAAACCGCAGAGGGTGAAGAAATTGGCCAGCACGAAGGCTTGATGTACCACACACTAGGTCAGCGTAAAGGGCTACACATTGGTGGTTTGGCGAAATACGGTGACGACCCTTGGTATGTAGTTGATAAAGATGTTGCTCGCAACGTGCTTATTGTGGGCCAAGGTGCCGACCACCCTCGCCTTTACTCTAAAGGCTTGGTAGCAAAACAGCTGCACTGGGTAGATAGAAAAACGATTACAGAGCCTATGCGCGCTGTAGTTAAAACCCGTTATCGTCAGGCCGATATCCCTTGTACAATAACGCCGACTCAAGACGACACCATTGAAGTGATGTTTGATGAGCCACAAAAGGCGGTAACGCCGGGGCAATCTGCGGTATTTTATATTGATGAAGTATGCCTTGGTGGCGGTATTATTGAGAGTTATATTCGCTGATGTTAGATACCGATATAGAAAATAACCTTGCCCTCGCCGGGGTGTGTCAAGCAGCTGCACTTGTTCAGCAGCTTGCACGACGAGGCTCAGCCGATAACGAAGCACTAGAAGCAAGCTTGTCGAGTATATTGGTTACCGACCCCGATACTCCCCAGCAGGTTTTCGGCCAGCTTAATAACCTAAAAACCGGATATACGACGCTTGCTGCACAACTGTCAGATAAACAAGCCACCAAAGATACCGAGCTAACCCGCTACATTGCCAGTATTCTAGGGTTAGAGCGTAAATTAGCGCGAAAACCAAAGGCCATGAATGAACTGGGTGAGCGCATTTCACACGTTCAGCGCCAGCTTGCCCATGTCGACTTTCAAAACCCGCAAATTGTTGCCTCTCTTGCGAGTATTTACAGCGATATCATCAGCCCACTAGCCCCCCGTATTCAGGTGGCAGGCAATCCAGATTATCTAGGCCAACCCGCTACACAGCATAAAGTACGAGCACTTCTTCTTGCTGGCGTACGCGCTGCTGTAATGTGGCGTCAAATGGGCGGCAAACGAAGAAACATATTATTTAAACGCAAACACATTCTTAACAGTGCTGTAAAAGCACTACGATTAATAAACTAGTGAGGAGCTTAAGGTGGAACTGAGTCAGTTAACTGCAATTTCCCCTGTCGATGGTCGATATGCTGGCAAAAGCGTAGAATTACGCAGTATTTTCAGTGAATACGGCTTATTAAAATACCGTGTGGAAGTAGAAGTACGTTGGTTACAAATGCTATCTACTCACCCACAAATTAAAGAAGTTCCTGCCTTTAGCGACAAGTCAAATGCACTACTTGACAACATTGTGGCTGAATTTAGTGTTGAAGATGCTATGCGCATCAAGGAAATTGAGCGCACTACCAACCACGATGTAAAAGCGGTTGAATACTTCCTTAAAGAGAAAGTCGCCGACAACAGTGAGCTTTCAGCGGTAAACGAGTTCATCCACTTTGCTTGCACGTCTGAAGACATTAACAACCTTTCTCACGGTTTAATGCTCCGCGAAGCTCGCGAGACCGTTATTCTTCCTTACTGTGATAAGCTTATTGATGCGCTTGTAGAACTTGCTAAGCGCTATCAAAACGTACCAATGATGGCACGTACCCACGGTCAGCCTGCTTCGCCCACCACTATGGGCAAAGAAATGGCAAACGTAGCCATTCGCTTAAAACGCCAGCGCAGCCAAATCGCAAAGGTTGAGCTGCTTGGTAAAATCAACGGCGCGGTGGGTAATTACAACGCGCACCTGTCAGCGTATAAAGACGTTGATTGGCACGGCGTATCAGAAAGCTTCGTTACATCACTAGGCCTGACCTGGAACCCGTTTACTACGCAAATTGAGCCACACGACTACATCGCAGAAATGTTCGATGCTATCGCTCGTTTTAACACCATTCTTATCGATTTCGATCGTGATGTTTGGGGCTACATTGCACTGGGTCACTTTAAGCAAAAAACCGTAGCGGGTGAAATTGGTTCTTCTACCATGCCGCATAAAGTTAACCCTATCGACTTTGAAAACTCAGAAGGTAACTTAGGTTTAGCGAACGCAATCTTTGACCATCTTGCCGCCAAGCTTCCCATTTCACGCTGGCAGCGCGACCTGACTGATTCCACAGTGCTTCGTAATCTAGGTGTGGGTGTGGGCTATGCGGTAATTGCTTACCAAGCAACCCTTAAAGGCATCAGCAAACTAGAAGTTAACGAGCAAAGCTTGCTTAACGAACTCGATAACAACTGGGAACTACTGGCCGAGCCCATTCAAACAGTAATGCGTCGTTACGGCATAGAAAAGCCGTATGAGAAGCTTAAAGAGCTTACCCGCGGTAAGAAAGTTAATGCAGACGTTATTGCTGAGTTTATCGACAACCTAGACATGCCTGAGGCCGCGAAAACAGAGCTTAAAGCACTGTCTCCGGCGACCTATATTGGCGATGCAATCAGGCTTGTAGATCAGTTATAAGCATAACGCTTTTCCACTACACTCAAACGCGGTCGTAAAACACCGCGTTTTTTTATGCCAGTAAATAAAATACCCAATCGAACAATACAGGGCGAGCGAATGGCGTTGCACAAACCTATCGATATACCGTTACCACCCACAAACAATTGGGTTACCAAGCAGCGTGTAGAAAATACGGTTGTGATTTTTGCCGACCTTTCTGGCTTTCAGCAGTTCGCCGCTGACTATGGCGATATGACATGTATGGGAGTCGTTGAAGGCCTATTTGAAAAGTTCGACGAATTTGCCCGCCTACATCAATTAACCCCACTAAAAACTAATGGCGATCAATATATCGCCGTTGGGTTTTCGGCTCATCCGAAGCACATTCTTCCTAGCAGCTTTAACACGAATATTCATCAGCGCGCTTCACTCAAAGAATCACTTTGCCGGTCTGTTCGCGATGCTGTTTCCGCGGCATTTCACTTTGCGTGTAAAGCCAGAGACGAAGTGAATAGCCATCCACTTTTGGTATCTTCTTCATGTTATTTACGTGTAGGTATAGCGACAGGTTCCGTCATTGCAGGGCGATCATCTCGCCGCTTTGGAAATTTCGATATTTGGGGAGCGACCGTTAACCGTGCAGCCATGTTAGAGCAGTTTACGGCGCCAAACACAATTGCAATGTGTGATAGAAGCGGCTCATTATTAATAAGTCCTGAACACAATAGGCCGCTACTCCATGGCAACCACCTATTGCTTTACCCCAAGTACTTAAAAACTAAAGCAGAAGGTATTCTTGCGCATGTTTGTTAATCAATCGCACGATTTTTCACACCATACCTCGCGCGCAATTTTTTCACACCATACGCGCCGTTTTAAGGTGTAAGGTGGTAATACGTTCACCAATATTTGATAATGCCGGCAATAGCAATGTTTAGCGCTTCTCGCGTTAAACTGTACACTGACACTAAAATAATGAGACGCCATGCGCACCAACGACACTTCGTACTTTATTGATGCACAAACCGGAAAAGGGTTTGATGCCGATACTTTCCTTAAGCACTATTGGCAGCAAAAGCCGGTGGTTATTAAGCAATTTTTCACAGATTTTGACGACCCTATCGATGAAAACGACCTTGCCGGGCTCGCACAGGAATCTGAGGTGGATGCAAGAGTGATCAGCAACGTGCAGGGAAACTGGCATGTTGAACAAGGGCCCATTACTGACTTTGACCATGCCTGTCAGGGCAAGTGGACACTGTTGGTTCAAGGTGTAGACAAGTACGTGCCAGATGTTGCGCCCATTTTATCGCCCTTTTCATTCGTTCCTCACTGGCGTTTAGACGATTTAATGGTGAGTTTTGCAACGAACGGCGCTGGGGTTGGTGCCCACATCGACCAGTACGATGTATTTCTTGTTCAGGGAAAAGGAAAGCGTCGTTGGCGTGTCGGTCAACCTGGTGATTATAAAGAGGTCTTTCCTCACCCTAAACTTCGACAGATTGAACGTTTTACCCCAGTTATTGACGTTGTAGTGGAACCCGGCGATGTGATCTACGTGCCGCCAGGTTGGCCTCACGACGGCGAAACAGTGGAAGATAGTTTGACCTACTCAGTAGGCTATCGCGCTCCGGACAACCTTCAGCTAGCAGAGAGTTTAGCGATGATGCTGGATAAAGGCGCGCACAACTATCGCTTTACTGATATTGGGCGTACACACCAAAATAACCCGGCGTTGGTGAGCACAAGCGATATCGCAGCCCTCAAACAACAGCTCATTGACGCAATTAACGGTGAAGATTTTACCCTTGCTCTATTAGAAGCGATGAGCGAACAAGGTATTCCAGAGTACCCGTTAGATAACGAAGTTAACCTAGAGCAGGTTTCAAACGACCTAGCCGCGGGTATGAGCTTTGCACCTGCCCCTGGGGTTAGAGCGTTACTTTGCGACGGTAAGCGAGGCCTACCTCGTGCGCTCTATGTAAACGGTAGCCAATTTACTTTCGCTAAAAATGACCAAGAATGGTTTGAAGTGCTGGCATCAGGGTCAATTTTGAACGCAACATGTTGTCAGGATGCACCGTCTTTTACATTTTTAGAAACCTTAACTACACTTATCAATAATGGTTACTGGGAATGGTTCGAGGGATAACAGTCACGTATGACGTTTACCGTAAAGAACGTCGATTGGGAGAAGGATAAACATCGACTAAAAGCACTAAGGGAACACGTATTCGTTTTGGAATGGCGCGTTCCCGAGGCCAGTGAATTCGATGAACACGACAGTTCAGCGTGTCAGGTGTTAATTGTTGATGCTAATAACGACCCCATCGCTACCGGGCGCCTAACAACAAAAGGGGAACTTGGCCGCATAGCCGTTAAGCGCTCTTACCGAACTTTACACGTATACCGCGTGCTATTTAAAGCGTTGTTGAAAGCTGCAAAGCAAAACAACCTTCCCATTATCAAGGTAGTGTGTAACTTAGAAAGTGTCTCTTACCACAAGTCTCTTGGTTTTATTCCTGATGGTCAGGTATTTATGGATGCTGGGGTGCCTCGACAGCGTTTAAAATGCCCGGCAGAGCGATTCCCTCTGCCAGACGTAACCCAATTGCATTAAGGCGAGTAAAACGTTATTAAGCCCACAAATCGGGTGTATTTTGCATAGCGAACAAGCTTTCAGCGCGGTTAATGAGTAATGCGCCAAACGCTTTTTGACTATCGTCTGCCCCTTCTGCATTAATCAAATTCTCAGCTTTTAACTGCCAATGCATAGCGAAATGACGCAGCACATCTTTCGCATCTGCAGCATTGTCGACTGACGTGTAATCGGTAGGTAAATCTCCGCTAATTACCCAGTATTGTTTGCCGTCCATTGCTCTTATCTTCCACACCGCAAGGTAAGGCATTAAATAGCGACTTTCTTCTGTTGTGACTGAGTCAAACAGTACGCCATTTTCTGCGAGAAACTTATTGGCTTTCTGAAACTGTTCTCTTACCCATTCTGCGCGCTGTTCTTCGCTGACTGGTTGGTTTTCTTGTTGTTCTGCCATAACTGCTCTCTTTCTTATCGTTATAAATCGCCTGCACAAATATGCGAAGCGCTTTTTCTCATAGGCATTACGCAAGCTTCTAATGCCCTTGCATGTCTTTCTTTGTACTTTATTTCTGGGTAGCGATCCACCGTAATTAAGCGGTTATCTTCGCTTTTCATATCAAGTGGCTACTTATTCATCAATAGCTCACTGCGCTGCTGTACGCAACGTGATGTAACAACGGCACCATACAAACATTTACAATTATTTTATTGGCAAATACGCCAATTTCACTCACACTGTTGTTCTTACATTTAAGAACGAGCGTTCACTTTCATGCGAATAGTTAGACTTACATTAGGGGCTATCTTGTTTATTGGCGGGATCGTTCTAACGCTTCTTCCTGGCTCAATCTTACTCGTTGTCGGTGGGCTAATGCTGTTAAGCTATGACTGGCCCCGCGCTAGAGGCTGGCTAAAATACAGTCAAAAAACCATGACCACGGGGGCGCGAAAAATCGATCGCTTCTTGCTAATGAGAAGACTTCGTTAAATTCGAATCTCTTACTTTTCGTAAACCAGTCTTACCCCTATTCAACGGGCTGCTTCTTTCGCATTTTTCCATAACCTCTGACACCATTTAGTCGCAGCCTGCTAGCAGTTAAACTTATGTATATGCGTATTCGTATAATGCGTGTTAACGTAATCTTAATTATAAATAGCGAAGCCTTTAATAATAAAAACAGTGGCAAATATCCTAGTATGCGCAGCGTCTTGGATAGTTCGCTTTATCAGGCAACGGAACCGTATAGATATAACACGTGTAATGCGCTTATTGCACAGTATGCCGCTTGGGTGAGAGGCCCTATTAATATTGGGCTAGCGTATATCTATCGTTTACCTATGGAGACAAGACCATGATCACGTTTACCGTAAATGGTAACAAACACGAATTTGCAGGTGATCCTTCAACCCCAGTGTTGTGGTACCTTCGTGATGAATTAAATCTTACAGGGCCTAAATTTGGCTGTGGTATGGCGCAATGCGGCGCATGTACCGTTCATATTGATGGTATGGCGCAACGCTCCTGTGTTCTGCCGGTTTCGGCGGTTCAGGGTAAAAAGATCACTACGATTGAAGGCTTAAGCGAAAACGGCGACCATCCGGTTCAAAAAGCCTGGGTTGAACATAAAGTGCCTCAGTGCGGTTTTTGTCAATGTGGACAGATTATGCAGGCAGCTAGCTTACTCTCAACGAACCCAACGCCTAGCGACGAAGAGATTGTACAGAACATGTCAGGCAACATTTGCCGGTGTGGCACCTACCCTCGTATTCACAAAGCAATAAAGTCTGCTTCTAAATCCATCAGCGCCACCGCTGGTGTGAATTACTTCGACCCAGCAACCGAGGGAGAAGAAGCATGAGCGAAAATAGATACTTCGACATGAACCGCCGCAGTTTCTTGAAGTCTACCGCTGCCGCAGGTGCCTTGGTGTTAGGCACATTTTTTATGGGCAGTGCGCCACGTGCTATGGCTGGCGTTTTGGCTAAGCCAGCAGAAAATGCAAAGCGCGCAAACTTATTCATTGCACTGCGCCCTGACGGCATGGTTGAAGTAACCTGCCACCGCAGTGAAATGGGCCAGCAGATCCGCACCGCTATTGCGCAAATTGTTGCGGATGAAATGGAAGCGGCATGGGATAAAGTGATTGTTATTCAGGGTAAGGGCGACCCTAAATACGGCGACCAAAACACAGACGGTTCACGCAGCATTCGTTTCAACATGCAGCGCCTTCGCGAGATGGGCGCAAGCGTACGCTACATGATGCAACACGCCGCAGCCAAGCGTTGGGGTGTTGAGCCTAGTAGCTGTGTTGCCGAACAACACATGGTTAGCCATAACTCTGGCAAGTCTATCGCTTATAAAGACCTTATCGACGACGCGTTAACCATTACGCCGCCAGAAGCAGACAAGCTTCAGCTTAAAGAAAGAAAAGAATGGCGTTACATCAATACGGGCATGGCGCATATTGACCTTCAGGACATTGTAACCGGTAAGGCAACATTTGCCGCCGATGTGCGTGAGCCCAAGGCACTGGTTGCTATTATCGAGCGTCCTCCAGTGGTGGGCGGTAAAGTGAAAAGCTTTGATGCCAGTAAAGCAAAAGCGGTTTCCGGTGTTGTAGATGTCATCGAAATTCCTGCACCTAAAGGCGCACCGCAATTTCAACCCAAAGGCGGTATTGCCATTATTGCTAACAATACGTGGGCCGCTTGGCAGGGGCGAAAAGCCCTTGATGTAGAATGGGATGACGGTGCTAACGGCGACTATAACTCAGAAAGTTTTAAAGCGCGGTTGCTTAGTACAGTAAACGCACCGCAAACCCTTGTTAGGGAGAAAGGCGATGCGCTAAGCGTTCTAGAAAACGCCAGCGACAAGCTCATTGCCGATTATTACGTTCCACATCTTGCACAGGCCCCTATGGAGCCACCATGTGCAACGGCAATGTATTACAAAGATCGCGTAGATATATGGGCTGCAACACAAAACCCACAAGCTGATATGGAAACCGTTGGCGCTATGGTTGGCATGGACAAAGAGAAAATCAATGTTCACGTAACCATGCTAGGCGGGGCATTTGGCCGTAAATCTAAGCCTGACTTTTCCGCTGAAGCCGCTTACCTTTCAATGAAAACGGGCAAACCAATTCGCGTACAGTGGACCCGCGAAGACGATATTCAGCACGGTTTTTACCACGCGGTATCAGCCCAACACGTTGAAGCGGCGCTTGACGAAAACGGTAAGATTGACGCGTACCTGCATAGAACCGCGTTCTCGCCTATTGCTTCGACCTTTCAAGAAGGTGCCAACGCCCCCTTCAGTTTTGAGTTAGATTTGGGCTTTACTGATAACCCAATCCTGACACCAAACATGAAGTTAGAGCGTGGTGAAGCACCGGCTAAAGCGCGAATTGGTTGGATGCGCTCGGTATCGAACATCTTTCACGCTTTTGCAGTGCAATCATTTATCAATGAAGCAGCGCACAAAGCGGGGAAAGATACTAAAGATTACTTACTGGAAGTTATCGGTCCTGACAGAATTTTAGATGTTACCGAGCAAAAAGCCGAGTACAACAATTACTGGGGCGACAAATCGGTATACCCACTTGATACGTCTCGCCTTAAAAACGTGATAGAGAAAGTGTCTGACATGGCTGACTGGGGCCGGGAAATGCCAAAAGGACGAGGTTTAGGCATTGCAGCGCACCGAAGCTTTCTAACTTATGTTGCCACAGTGGTGGAAGTAGAAGTCTCTGACAAAGGCGACTTAAACGTGATCAAATCTTGGGTGGCTATTGATGCAGGAACGGTAGTAAATACTGATACCGTTAAAAACCAAACCCAGGGTGGTTCTGTATTTGGTATCACCACGGCCATTAGCGACGGTATCACGTTTGATAAAGGCCGCGTACAGCAAAGTAACTTCCATAACTACCGTGTGCCGCGAATGAGCGACTCGCCGCTAGAGGTAGAAGTTGAGGTAATTGAAAGCGACGCACCTCCAGCAGGTGTGGGAGAACCAGCAACGCCGGTATACGCGCCTGCGCTATGTAATGCCATTTTCGCTGCTTGCGGTAAGCGTATTCGACAGTTACCTATAGGTGACCAACTTAAAGCTTAGAAACTTACCATTACCGCAAATAACATTTATTTCGGTATTGATGCAGACAGGAAAAAGGGTAATCACTGAAGTGATTACCCTTTTTTATAACTGCCTACGTTTAATAGCTAATTTTCCCTTGCTATTGTGCCTTGGCTCCGCTAGCTAACTTAAAGTCACACTGCGAAAAGCTGCTATGGGTGCGAGAGAAGACTATAAAGGTTGTAAATACTAAGGCAAAAACAAGCAAAAGATATGATGACGCACGCTACAAAAAGATGAATAAAAATACCATAGCTTGCATACGCAAATACTGCGCAAATCAAGCCAATTGTGAATTCAACAAGCGCTGCTTCACAGAAGGTTCTTATATTACTAATTACTGGCTGTGCAAAAAACTTGAATTGATACGCCATTTTCCCTCTGACCGCTTTCTTATACTAATCACGATAGCATATAAATACGGTAGTGCTCAGCGCTAGTAGCAATAAGCTTTTAGCTAAATGCGCCACGCATGTTGTAGATTACGCTATAAAAGCCTTTATGAAAGCCCACGTGTAAACTTTCATAACTCTCAATCATTTTTGAAAGTAAACTACCGTTTCAGTTCTAGCTCTATGCGACACAACACTTATTCGTAGTTGCGTTCCATCCACATTAATTGCATTTTTAGTTCGTTAATTTCTTTTTGGGCTTGCGCCAGCTGCTCTGCCACAGAGCCTGATTGCATAACATTTTCTTCGGAAGTATTTACTGAAACCGTGCTGTCATTATGTGCCATAAGAGTTCAACCAAGTTAGTTATTAATCTGAAATTTGATGTGAAAGTCACTTTGTAATATTACATTTTTAATTACACAAAGTCATGCTATTAGCGGCTAAAAACCCATATTTTTCCTAAATAACCATCGTTTTTTTAAGGAATTTACTGCTGGCACAGATCTGTTTTAAACCGCTACTCCGCTTGATGTAAGCGGGAAACAAAAAAGAAAAATGCCAGTCAGCTTAACTGACTGGCATTAATCGAAAGGTCTCTTTTAACCCTCGCGTTCGCGTTGTGTCTAAGTTAGATCGTTGCCCACTTAGTCTGGGATTAGACCTATTGGTTTAGCCGTGCTTTTCAGCAAGGTATAGCCATGTCTCAACCACAGTATCGGGGTTAAGCGATACCGAATCGATACCTTCTTCTACCAACCAAGCTGCGAAATCTTCATGGTCAGACGGCCCTTGGCCACAAATACCCACGTATTTACCACGCTTTTTAGCAGCTTGAATTGCCATTGAAAGCAGTGCTTTAACCGCTTCATCTCGCTCATCGAATAGGTGGGCAATCACGCCACTGTCTCGGTCTAACCCTAATGTAAGCTGGGTTAAGTCATTAGAGCCTATAGAAAAACCGTCGAAAATATCGAGGAACTTGTCAGCAAGTAACGCATTGGAAGGAAGCTCACACATCATAATAACGCGAAGGCCGTTTTCGCCTTTCTTCAAGCCTTGCTCTTCAAGCAATTCGATAACCTGACGCCCTTCATCTAACGTACGTACAAACGGAATCATAATTTCTACGTTAGTAAGGCCCATATCATTGCGTACACGCTTTATGGCTTCACACTCAAGTGCGAAGCAGTCGCGGAAGTCTTCAGATATGTAACGGCTAGCGCCACGGAAACCTAGCATAGGGTTCTCTTCGTCTGGCTCGTATTGGTAACCGCCAACTAAGTTAAAGTATTCGTTAGATTTAAAATCTGACATACGAACGATAACTTTTTCAGGTGAGAACGCCGCACCAATGGTTGAAATACCTTCAACTAGCTTCTCGATGTAGTATTCCGTTGGCGACGCGTAGCCTGCAATCATGTCGCTAATTTCTTCTTTCAGCTCTTCAGGCTGACTATCGAAATTAAGCAATGCTTTCGGGTGAACGCCAATCATGCGGTTGATAATAAATTCAAGACGCGCAAGGCCTACGCCTGCATTTGGAAGACGAGCGAAGTCGAACGCGCGATCTGGGTTACCTACGTTCATCATTACCTTTAACGGTAAATCTGGCATAGCGTCTATACGCGAAGTGACTACGTCAAACTCAAGCTCGTCACCGTAAATATAACCCGTATCGCCCTCTGCACAAGAAACGGTAATCTTGTCACCGTTTTTTATACTGTCAGTAGCGTTACCGCAACCGACTACCGCAGGAATACCAAGCTCGCGAGCAATAATAGCCGCGTGACAGGTACGTCCACCACGATTGGTAACAATGGCAGACGCCTTCTTCATGATAGGTTCCCAATCAGGGTCTGTCATGTCAGTCACCAGTACGTCGCCGGCTTGAATTTTGTCCATCTCTTCAATTGAGTCGAGCACTTTAGCTACACCAGCACCAATTTTATGACCAATTGCGCGGCCTTCAACAACGATATTGCTTTGGCCTTTTAGTTGGAAGCGCTCAATGCTTTGTGAGTCTTCTCGGCTGCGCACGGTTTCTGGGCGTGCCTGAACGATATAAAGCTTACCGTCTACGCCGTCTTTCGCCCATTCGATATCCATAGGGCGTTGGTAATGCTTTTCAATGATTTGCGCTTGCTTTGCTAGTTCCATCACTTCATCGTCGTTAAGCGAGAACGTTTTGCTATCAGCAGCATCAATATCAACGATGGACACTTGTTTGCCGTGTGCTTCGTCGTCTGAGTAAATCATCTTGGTAAGCTTGCTACCTAGGTTACGACGTACGATGGCGGGAAGCCCTTTGTCTAACGTAGGTTTGTGCACGTAGAACTCATCAGGGTTTACTGCGCCCTGCACCACCATTTCACCTAAACCGAATGAACTGGTAATAAATACTACGTCTTCAAAACCAGACTCTGTATCGATAGTAAACATAACGCCTGATGAAGCGATATCACTGCGCACCATGCGCTGAATACCCGCAGACAGCGCCACACCTTTGTGGTCGTAACCTTGGTGTACGCGATAAGAAATCGCGCGGTCGTTAAACAGTGACGCAAACACGTGTTTAATCGCCACAAGAACCGACTCGTAACCTTTAACATTTAGGAAAGTTTCTTGCTGACCGGCAAATGACGCATCAGGCATATCTTCTGCCGTGGCTGAAGAGCGCACCGCGAATGACGCCTCTTCACCCGCATCCCCTTGGAGGGTAACAAATGCCGTTTTGATTTCTTCTTCTAACTTGCCTTGAAATGGCGTGTCGATAATCCACTGACGAATATTCTTGCCCGCTTCAGCAAGGGCATTCACGTCATCTACGTCTAATGAATCTAAAACTTCATGGATCCTGGCTTCTAGGCCACTTTGCTCTAGAAATTCGTTAAATGCTTCGGCGGTGGTAGCAAAACCACCCGGCACCTGCACACCGGCGTTAGCCAGGTTTGAAATCATCTCGCCTAATGATGCATTTTTGCCGCCTACGCGACCCACATCATGCATGCCCAGTTCTTGATACCAAAGTACGTATTCTTGCACAGCCCAAGCCTCCAGCTTTTTTATGTGTAGGGTATGAGGTAAGTTCCAGGTTTGTGCTTATTATCGCCTGAAACAAATCAAATTGTTGTCGAGGTGTGGGTGTTATCACCCATAACGCCGTCCATTACGTTTGACAGCAAACCTGTTGATAATTGCCATCATTCACAAGAACCGTGTAGCTTTTCGACGAAATCATCTTAGAATGGGGAAATTCAGAATGTAAACCCTTTATTACTTTTGTAATAAAATTACACCAATGTTAAGGATATGTTGTGCGTACAGCTTTTTATATTTCAGATGGTACTGCCATCACTGCAGAGGTCTTTGGCCACGCCCTGCTTTCTCTGTTCCCCGTTTCGTTTAATCACAACACCATTCCTTTCGTTGAAACTGAGGAACAAGCTCATAAAGTATTGCAGCAAATTTCTGAAAGTTTTCAAGACAACGGAGAGCGGCCGCTCGTTTTTTATACAATTGTGAATGTAGATGTTCGCAAGATTATTTCGAAATCGGTGGGCATTAATTACAATTTCCTCGATCAGTTCGTTGCTCCGCTCGAAAAAGTATTAGGTGTTCCGTCAAAACCAGAAAAACACCGCACTCACAGTATCCACGAAACCACTTACGACATTAGAATTGAAGCCGTAAACTATGCGTTGGCCAATGATGATGGCTCGAACTTAAAAGACTACGATGAGGCAGATATCATTCTTACCGGTGTTTCCCGCTCTGGAAAAACACCAACAAGCCTGTATTTAGCACTTCAGTATGGAATTAAAGCAGCTAATTACCCGTTTACCGAAGAAGACATGGGCGACATGTTAAAGCTTCCTCCTGCCCTTCGACGCTATAAACACAAGCTGTTTGGTTTAACCATCGCCGCCGACCGTCTACACCAAATACGCTCAGAGCGAAGAGCAAACAGTAAATATGCGTCTATTCAACAATGTAGGATGGAGTTGAGGGAAGTTGAAAACTTATACAGAAAGGAAAAAATCCCATTCTTAAATAGTACCAAGTACTCCATAGAAGAGATTTCAGCGAAGATCTTGGCGGAAACAGGGCTTAAACGTCGCAAATACTAGCCGGGCTTTTAAGTTATCAGTAACTACCTTTGCTGCAGCGGCGATGTTTACCTACTGCGTTTTATACAGCGCTTTTTTATATCGCGGTGCTTTGTTGAGCTTTTATAAGCCTACAAGGCACCCTATAAATAAGACTCTGGTTTTGCTTCACTTTTTATCACCCGCTATGAGAACGTCACTTTTTATTGCTTTCCACCCATTCTTCAAGTGCTACACCTGGGTCTTCTTCACCTGCGAAAGATGACGCATAGGGGCTCGCTGCTTCTGCATCTTGGTGTGAAACGTCCGCCTCTCTATTTCGTTGGTTTTCTTTGTCTGAAGACAAAGTCGCTTTTTCTCGTGAACTTTTTTCTTTTGCTTTCATACCTCTTATCAACTCCTCTACATAAGGTAAAAACTCTAAGACGGCAGCAACGGCTACAACTGATAGTAAATACCAAGTTGGAAGGGGCTCTTGCTTAAACCGCAAACCAAAATCAGCAGGGCTTTCGCCTAGCCCAAATAACGCTATAAAATGAGACCAATGTCTGGCAATCACCAAAATTAATGCGAGCAGCGGTATCATTTCCAAAAAGCTGTGCACATGTTGCTCAATGGGCCCGACTCGTCTTTTCGATACGGCGTAGCTAACGTCCCACAGTGCGGTAAGCTCGTGTAACAAGAAAAACACTATACCTACAGCAATAATTAAGCTATTCACTTCAAAAAGAAGAACCAGAAAAAGTGGAACCCCCACCTCTAAAAACATCAATAGATGAATTAAGGATTCTTTCGGCCCGGCGGTAGCAGCGATATTACTGCTGCGGTGGCAAAACCAGTCGACTATCCCCGCTATGAACCACAGCGGTATAATGAAATACATCAATATTAGCTGTGTAACGTCATTCATGACTAAACCTTCAATAAGTCGTCGCTTTCCATGTATTCGAGTTTACAAACTCGACACCATATAACGTTGTAACGTCGAAAATCGAAAATTAGATTAAGAATGGTTAACATTTTTTAATGTCTAAGGAGTAACAGCTTACCTAAATGGAAAGGTGCTATTCAAACCTACGCTTAACTTTGGCTCTCAAACATGTCGCCTAACGAAAGAAGGCGCTGTATCTTATTTCTTAGGCGGTAGTAGCGACAATCCAAACGACATTGGCTTTAAGACAGCCATGACCTTTTTTACTTTTGTCTATCACTCAATTATTTGTCACCGACGTGTTTCCACCTAGCGCTTGTTTTAGGTCAGCTAAATAGTTATCAAAAGGTTTCCACTGCCCCATTCCTGTTTTATAAATAGGTTGGCGAACCTGTTCAGAACTTGGCGTTTTAATAACCCGCTTGGTTTGGTGAAATGCTAAACACGCTTCTTCAAAGTCTAACCCACAAAAATCTAAGATACGTCTGACTTGGCCTTCTAAATCGTCTAATACCTCTTCGTGCTGTACGGTAAGAATCTCCCCCGGCAGCACCGCGTGCCAGTGATCCATAAGCTTTTCATAAGCTTTGTAATAGCGCCCAATATCGGAAAGCGAGTAACTAAATTCCTGCCCCTCACCGAATAGCTGCTTAAAGCCGCTAAAGCAGCAGTCCATAGGATTTCTTCGCGCATCGATAATTTTAGCGTTAGGCAGTATCTTCTTAATTAGGCCAATATGAATAAAGTTATTGGGCATTTTATCGATGAACAATGGCGCGCCTTGTCGGTAAGCACGAGTTTGCTCGATATAACGCGCGCCAAGCTTTTCAAGCGTTTCTCCATCTAACGCATTAACGTTCAATGGATAAGGCGTCTTTTGATGACTTAACGATGAAGCAATGCCCAATATATCGTGAAGCTCCATGGTGCCATCGACTTTTGAATGTGACGCGAGAATTTGCTCCAATAACGTTGAGCCTGCACGCGGCAAGCCAACAATAAAGATAGGGTCAGGCGCTTGGCAACCTTCTACTTTATTAAAGTCTTCACTTGAGAAAGCGCGCTGCTGTGCGTTTAGCGCTTCCTCTGTCCTTGCAATATCAAATTGAAGGGTGCTGCGCTTTAAGCTGTTTCCTTGCTGGTAATAATTGAAGGCTTTGCTAGCCTCTCCCCGGTCTTCAAGCCCTTTACCTAGTGCAAAGCACACATGTATTTTATCTTCTAACTTTATAGCATTGCTGTTTAGCTGTTCAGACATTTGCGCAAGTAGTGCGTCACTAAACTTATAGGTTTTCGTGTTTGCGAGGCTCCAATAGGCGTCGCCGTAGTCACTGGCATAGTCTATGGCCTTTTCGTACGCACTAACCGCATCAGGCGTATCCCCTTTTGCTTTTAACGCATGGCCAAGCGATACCCACACTTTGGGTCTATCCGGGTTTTCTGCAAGTACATCACGGTAAACAGTAATGGCCTCATCTAATTGCCCTACACCAACAAGCGCATGGGCCAAGCTGGTTTTTATACTAAAGCTAGTGGGGTTATGCTCTAACCTTTGGCGAGCCACTTGTACCGCCTCTGGAAACTTGCCTAACTTAGACAGCACATTTTGATAGGCTAAGGCTGCTTTTTCATTATCTGGATAAAGCTCAACACAGCTTTCTAAAAGAAACTCAGCGTCGCTATAAACCTTAAGTTGCATGCCTATTTCAGCAAGTAGCATCATTGCTTCGGGGTGATGCTTGTGCTTGGTCAGAAACTGCCGGCATACCTGCTCTGCAGCAGCGAACTGCTTTTCGTACATAAGGTCGTAAGCCCCTAATACAGGCGCTGGTAGCGACTGCAAGTGCGCTATTTGCTTGGTTGCCATTTGTACCGCAGTGACATCATTGTGACGTTGATAAATTGACAGCAGTTTTTTCCAACTGCTGATCAGCGCGGGATTAAAATGCGTTGCTTTAAAAAACGCGCTCGACGCTTCTTTACCGTTACCCTTCGCTTCATGACAATAAGCAAGCTCTTGATACGCCCTGCCGTAATCGGGAGAAAGTGAAAGCAGTACGTCGATATGACGAAAGGCCTCATCATATTGCTTTGCCATTCTATGTGTAACCGCTGCAAGATAATGGACTTCTAAGCGTTGCTGCTCGCTAAGCGACGTGGACAATAGGTGTTCAACGCGTTCATTGGCTAATAAGAATTGAGCGCGTTGCAGCGCTTGTTTAATAGCGCGTATTTCATGTTGGATATCTTCTGGTGTCATAGCCTTCGTTATAATTCTTAGTAGCGCCTGTTTGCAGTGCTGTTAATTCGATGAAATTAATAGTACCTAATTCTTCAAGCATTAGTAATGAAAACGGCAGACGTAAAGTCTGCCGTTTAAACGCTTTTACATGATTAATTTATACTATTAATCATCGCTTACTATTAATAATAATCGTAAGAGAAGCGTAAGCCGATAGTACGTGGACGATTCGTCACGACTTTAGGCGTGTACTGCTGGGTATCGATATTTAAGATAGCCGACTTGTCGAAAACATTGTCGATAAACGCTTCAACTTTCCAGCTTTCATACGACATACCCACTGAAACGTTACCAATTACGTAACTTTCTTGGATATAACGACCACCGCGAATGGTTTCACCGTCTGCGCCTGGATAGGTCGCACCGTTAAACACTTCACCTTCGTCTTCAATCTTCAATCCAGAACCTGTACCGTAAATCAAGCGCGTGGCATCTTCCATGGCGTAGGCATTCATGACCATGCCAGCAAGGCGATCGCCAGTGTACGTAAGTGATGCATTAACGAAACCTTCTTTACCGCCATCTAGCTCAAAGAAGTAACGAGCACTAATGTTTCCAGAGAAGTCTGCAGAGTACGGTAATTTGCTACCCACCCCTGCTGAAATACCTTCAAGTTCAGAGTTGATACTGACTAGTTCAGTATCTAACACGCTGAACGCTGCGTTAATAACTAGGTTATCAGAGGCCAACCACGTTATATCTGCATCAATACCTTTAACTTCTGCATCACCTACGTTATCGGTAAATACCAAGAAGCTGATGTTGGTAGGGTCGAAGCGAGAGGTCTGCAAGTCTGAAATTTCTGAGTAATAACCGGTTGCGTTGACACGTAAGATACCGTCTAAGAAATCACCTTTAAGGCCAATTTCATAGTTATCGAGGGTATCTGTGGTTGAATAAACCGGCACGCGGAAATCTGCAAACGCGCCCGTGTTATTCGCTGCTGCGTCACCACCTAAACGGTTGGTTACCGGTGGTCGGAAACCTTCTGAATAGTTTGCGAATAACAATACGTTTTCGTTTACTTTCCAATCTAGACCAAATTTGAAGATAGTGTCGTCTACGGTTAACACACCGTCGTCACCCAACAAGCCTATATCTAGAGAACCGTCTTGTATTGCGTCTACAACACCTTGACCGTCAAGGCCTAGGTCATCGTAAACTGCTGGGTCTAAAACGCCTTGACCATAGGCTTCTAAACGACTTGTTACGTCACGGGTAGACGTTGCACCACGGTAAATATCATCAATCTGATACCAGCGAGCACCAACGGTAGCCGTTACTGTGTCGGTAATTTCATAACCCAATTGACCAAATACCGCGATTTGCTCGATAGTATGGGTAACGTCGTTAACAAAACTGATTTCTGGCGAGAAAGGACCGCCGTCACTGTTAATACCGCGATCGCCTGCAAGCGCGTTCCACGAACTTGCTAAGTTCTCGAAAATCTCGGGGCTAGCAATTTTGAACTGACCTACTGAACCCACTTCTTGTTCATCGTAGAACACACCTGCGGTTAGCTGCCATGGTGTATCCATGGTTGTGCTGAAGCGTAGCTCGTGGGTTAAACGAGTGCTTGTGGTGTCTTCTTTGTAATACTTGCTTGGGTCAAGACAACGTGCGTCATCTGGATTATCTGGTGTTTCATAATGCGTACACACGTAATATGCCGAAAACAAACCACCGTTTGTGTAACCCGTGTAGTCGGTAAGGGTGTCAATTTCGCGATCTAAGTAACCGCCGGTGTAAACCACATCGAGTTTTTCAAGGCGGCCGTTCAGCGTCCACGTAGTTAAGCCAAATTCATCAGAATTTTCATCGCTTTGAAAGCGAATTGCAGAGCTTTCACCCTCTACCGTTGGGTCGTATGCAAATACACCTTCGGTGTCGAGCGTTTGCTCGGTGTGCTGAACCAACAAATCCCAATCTTCATTGATAATGTAAGACAAGCCGAAACGCGCACCTGAATAAACCGCATCGTTAAAGTTATCTTCTACATGCTCACTGTTTCTTGGCGTTACTACCGCAGCTTCGCTTCGATTAAAGCCGTTAATTTCACGACGTGTATCCATATCAGCAGGGTCTATACCTTGAGCCTGAAGCGCACCACCTGATATACGGTCGATAACCACAGCACTACCGATATAGCCGCCGTTGTTTGGGTCGTTTTCGATATTGTCTATCCAACCACCTTGGCTTTCGTTATACGCAGCAACACGAAGAGCTAAGTTGTCGGTTGGCGTAACGTTAAAGTACGCTTCAACCGTATTGCTCATATCACCGCCTTTGGTGGTAGAGATACTGGTATCAAAGCCTGCTGAAAAACCCGAGTGATCAGGTTTATTGGTAATAAGTCGAACAGTACCTGCCTGTGAGCTGGCGCCGAATAACGTACCTTGTGGCCCGGGGAGTACTTCTACACGCTCTACATCTGTAGCGAAAATATCTAAGTTTCGACCGGCCATGGAAACAGGCATTTCATCAAGATAGAAAGCGACAGACGGCTGAAGCGCTTGGACCGATGAAAGGGTAATACTTGATTGGGTGGTAGCAGCGCCGCGAATGTAAATTTCGTTTTGGCCTGGGCCCGTCCCCTGGAATACAACGTTAGGTAAAAACTCTACGTAGTCTTGGAAGTTATCAATACCAAGATTTTCTAGCGCTTTTCCGTCAAGTGCAGAAACCGCAACAGGTACGTCTTGAATTGATTCACTTCGTTTTGTGGCGGTAACTTCAATGGTTTCAAGTTTAGCGGGCGCGCCCGTATCCTGCGCCGCCAGAGAGGTGGATGCCAGTGCAGCGACAATTGCACAGCTAAGCTGAGTTTTTCGCATTTGTGTGTGTTTCCTTCAGTTGTTTTTTTATTTCTTCGGATTGTGTTTAGTTAATACACATATCAAAAAGATCATATATTACAATACACCAACTAATTTTAATTTCTACTCTAACGATTAATAATTAACCTAAAGTTGCGAAAACATAACCCAAAGTCTAATTAACAGAGCATTTTCTTCACCCAAAATTAAGTTTGATGGATAAGTGCAGTACAAATGCATACAAATCGAATTATTTCATCTGATGTTTATAAAAAGTGCTCCATGCTGTATATTTCAACGTATTAACCTAAATTCAAACAAAGGTGAAAGGAAATTACTGCGTGACTGAGACAGAAAATAAATCTCCACTCAACAAGCCGGTGTTTTTAACATCGTCTGCCTTGATAATCTGTTTACTTATTTTCGCTGCTGGTACGCCTGAACTAGCAGACAGTATCTTCCAAAAATTGCAGGATGTAATCGTATCTAACGGTAGTTGGTTTTACGTATTAACGGTTACGATTATTGTTCTCGCAGTAGTGTATTTAGGGATGTCTCGCTACGGGGAAATTAAACTGGGCCCTGACCACGCTACGCCAGAATTTAGCTTTGGCACCTGGCTTAGTATGCTGTTTGCTGCAGGTATGGGTATCGGACTCATGTTCTTTGGTGTAGCTGAACCATTAATGCACTTTATGGCCCCGCCCACTGCACAGGCAGAAAGTATAGACGCCGTACGAGAAGCCATGAAAACCACCTTTTTCCATTGGGGTATTCACGCTTGGGCTATTTATGCAGTGGTAGCGCTTATACTCGGCTACTTTGCCTACCGACAGAACTTACCTCTAACGCTTCGTTCTGCGCTTTACCCACTTATCGGCGACCGGATTTACGGTTGGCCAGGCCATGTGGTTGATATATTTGCCGTTACTTCGACGGTATTTGGTATTTCAACGTCTCTTGGCTTTGGCGCATCGCAAGTTAATGCTGGCTTTAACTATTTGTTTGGTTTGCCTTCTAATACAGGCGTTCAAATTGCCATTATGGCCGGTGTGGTTGGCTTAGCAGTAATTTCAGTTACCACTGGACTGGACAAAGGTATTCGTCGCCTTTCAGAAACCAACATGGTGCTGGCTATTATCCTACTGTTAATCGTGTTGTTTTTAGGTCCAACGGTATTTTTGCTACAGGCCTTTATGCAAAATACTGGCGCATACCTGTCTGACATTGTGAGAAACACTTTTAACTTATACACCTATGAGAAAACTGACTGGATTGGTGGCTGGACCATCTTTTACTGGGGCTGGTGGTTAGCATGGGCGCCTTTCGTAGGCCTGTTTATAGCGCGTATTTCATTCGGCCGTACTATTCGCGAATTCGTTATCGGTGTACTACTTATCCCTTCAGCGTTTACCCTATTTTGGATGACCATATTCGGTAACGGTGCTATCGACCAAGTTTTGGTACAAGGAAAAGATGTACTTGCTCAAATGGTTAACGACGATACCTCCGTCGCACTATTTGTATTTTTAGAACAGTTTCCTTTTTCTTCAGTACTGAGCTTTATCGCCGTACTTATGGTGATTATATTCTTTGTAACCTCGTGTGATTCAGGCGCAATGGTAGTCGACATGCTGTGTTCACACGGTGAAAACAACACCCCACTATGGCAACGTGTTTACTGGGCAGTTGGTGTAGGTATTGTGAGTTCTATACTTCTATATGCTGGCGGATTAGGTGCACTTCAAACCATGACTATTGCCGCTGCACTGCCATTTGCTATTGTCTTGCTTATTGCCATATCCGGGCTATTGAAAGCACTGCGTATAGAATCTTATAAGCGAGAAAGCTTAATGGTGCTGGCAGGCTCGCCACAGCATAGTGACTCTGACAAAAACTGGAAAGAACGATTAGAAAACATTGTTACCTTCCCAGATGAGAAAGCGGTAAGACGCTACATCAACAAGGTGGTTAAACCTGCCATGACTGAAGTTGGTGAAGAGTTTAAAGAACAGCAATTCGATGTAAGAATTGAGGATACCGAGGAAGCTCTTACCTTAACAGTGGAATTAGGAGGAGACCCGGAATTCGTTTATGCGGTGTATCCAACGTCGACAGAACAGCCTGAATTTGGTCCAACTGACACACCAAGACTGGACGAAAACGAAAAGGCCACGTACTATCGCGCCGAAGTACACCTAAGTGAAGGTGGTCAAAACTATGACATTATGGGCTGGTCGAAAATTTCGGTTATTAATGACGTGATCGATCACTATCATAAACACCAACATTTTATTCATTTGCTTAAGTAACCCTTAAGGGTTGCGCATTTGTTGGAAGTAACATGCGAAAAGAAGAAGAACTATTAGTGGCACTACGGCGCGTAATTCGCGCTGTAGACCTACGCAGCAAGCAGCTAAGCAAACACGTGGGGCTAACAGGCCCGCAGCTATTGGTTATGCAGAACATTGAAGAGCGCCCTGGTATTATGGTGCGCGAAATTGCAGAGAATATTAACTTAAGCCCTGCAACCATTACCAATATTCTGGATAGGCTAGAATCACGAGACTTAGCGACTCGCATTAGAAGTACGCAAGACAAAAGAAAGGTCGGCGTTTTCTTAACCGAACGCGGTAAGGAAGCGGTAGTGGATGCACCTCGTCCGTTACAAGAGCATTTCGTTGAGCGCTTTTCTCAGCTAAAAGAATGGGAACAAAGCCAAATGGTAGCAACCGTTCAGCGTATCGCTAGCATGATGGATGCAGAAGACATCGACGCCTCACCGTTTTTGGAACTGGGAAGTATTTCAGAAAAAAGCTAAATAGTATTCTTCTTAAAAAAATGGCCTTCAATTTGAAGGCCATTTTTATTTCTGTTGTTAATTAGAAAGCAATTAAGACTTCGCCTTAAGCGGGTTTACTTTCCCGCCCGTTACCTTATCAGCCCTGCCCTCTTCCTTTGCTTTTTCAGCCCTGCGCTTGCGTATCTCTTTCGGGTCTGCAATAAGGGGCCTATAAATTTCAATACGATCGCCGTCTGACAGGGTATCGCGAAGCTTAACCACGCGACTCCAAATGCCAACTTTAGCAGCCTTTAAATCAATTTCTGGAAACTGCTCGGTAATGTTTGAAGCAGCAATCCCCTCTTCAACCGTCGCGTTTTCGTGAATAGCCACTTCTACAATGGCTTGCTTGGTGGGCAATGCATAGGCAACTTCAATATTAATGAGTTTATTGCTCATGCGTAAACGCTCCTAGCACGCTCAGTGAACGCAGTAACCATACTTGTGGCTAAGCTATTAAACACTTTTCCAAACGCCATTTCAGCCAACTTATTGCTAAATTCGAACTCTAAATTAAGTTCAATTTTACAGGCCTCTTCAGAAAGCGCAGAGAACGTCCATCCACCTGTTAGTGAGCGAAACGGCCCATCGATAAGTTGCATCTGAATGCTCTTGCCTGGCTCTAACACGTTGTGGGTAGTAAACCACTGTTTTATACCTGCCTTGGCCACTAATAAAGAAGCCTTCATGCTTTGCGTAGATGTGTCGAGAATTTTGCTATCGGTACAACCTGGTAAAAACTCAGGGTAAGAAGCTACATCGTTTACTAAGTTAAACATGGCTTCTGCGCTATGTGCTACCAGCGCGCTTCTATGAATACTTGGCATTGATTCCACTACTATTAAAACTATTGGCGGCATTGTATCACAGAAAAATTGCTTCGCTTGTATTCGGTTTTGAACCAAATGCCCCCATATGAGTTATTAATGACAACTAAAGACATTCCCCCGAACAATCAGTATAATAGCGAGTATGAAAAAGAACAAAGCCAACAAAAACACCTCTGGAAATATCGCGCAAAATAAAAAGGCGCGTCACGACTATTTTCTAGAAGACAAGTTCGAAGCAGGTCTGGAGCTTCAGGGGTGGGAAATTAAAAGTATTCGCGCAGGTAAAGTTAATATCACTGACGCGTACATTATTATTCAAAACGCCGAAGCGTATTTAGTGGGCTGTAGAATTAGTCCGTTGAATCAGGCCTCTACCCACGTGGTTGCTGCACCAGAGCGCGCCCGCAAACTGCTGCTAAAGAAACGTGAAATAGATCGCTTAATGGGTGCTCGAGACCGCCAGGGTTACTCTATTGTCGCTACTTCCATGTATTGGAAGAAATGTTGGGTGAAGCTAGAAATTCACTTAGCTAAAGGTAAGCACGCCCACGATAAGCGCGACACCTTAAAAGACAAAGACTGGCAGCGCCAGAAAGAACGGATGATGAAACACAGCGTTTAACGCTGTGTTTTTCTATTCGCTGTAGCAAATAAATCACTAAACCCTTGGTTTTCTTTTTGGCGGAGCGAATCAACTAACAGCCGAGTGTGCCCTTAAGTTGTATTAATTCACGTCTCGCTTTGTCATTTTCTTGCGGTGCAACATATCTAGAATAAGGCTCCACAGCGGAGAAGGATTTCTTAGCGTTGTTAAATTATTTCCTAAACGCCTTAACTGTCTTCGCACCATAGCCATATTGGCAAGACTGGCAAGGGATTTATCTTTCCAAGCGCAATGGGGAATAATGCCTGAATAACTCCATTCCTGTTGCCATTTCTTTGCGAGATCAGGCGTAATGGCGAGCGCACTGGCTAAACCTACCAGTTCGCAGCCTTGCTGAATTACCCGCTCGGCAACTTCAGCGCGCTTAATACCACCTGTGGTCATAAGTGGAATGTCGGTTTTACTTTCCAGTGCATGCGCAAATTCAAGAAAATAGGCTTCTCGTGCCAATGTAGTATCGTCGCGGGTTTGACCTTGCATCGCTGGCGCTTCGTAGCTACCACCAGAAAGTTCAACCACATCCACTCCAAGCGCTTCAAGGCGATTAACCACCTCACACGCATCATCAAAAGAAAAACCGTTCTTCTGAAAATCAGCAGAATTAAGCTTAACCATTACAATGAAATCTTTGGCACACACTGCACGTACTTGGCTGACGATATTTATTAATAAACGAGCGCGATTGATTATAGAACCGCCCCACTCGTCTTGACGCTGATTGGTTAGCGGAGATAAAAACTGAGTAAGTAAATAACCGTGAGCAGCGTGAATTTCCACACCGTCAAACCCTGCTTTTTCGGCCTGCTTAGCGGTTTGTACAAAGCGTTTGCACACGTCGTGGATATCTTGGCAAGTCATTTCGCGAGGTTGAGCAAAGAGCTTCGAATGCTTACCCATATCAAGCGGAACCGCTGAAGGAGCTATCGCTTTTCCCTTCATCGCTTTAAATACCTGCCGGCCTGGGTGATTAATTTGCATTACTGCAAGCGCGCCGTTCGACTTAATAATCTTTGCCCACTTTTCAAATGGCGCAAGTTCGGTTTCGCTTTCAAGTGCAACGCCACCCGGCCCTGTCATCGCCGCCTTATCGACCATCACATTCCCAGTGATCACCATACCCAAATTGCCGTGAGCCCAATATCGATACAAAGCGTAGAGCGACTCGCCGGGTAAATTACCCATACTCGACATGTTTTCTTCCATAGCGGCTTTAACAAGACGGTTACGCACCGTTATGCCGCATGGCAAATTATAGGGGGAATACAATATGGATTCTGAAGACATTTACACTACTAGCCTTTTATTTATGCTCACGTACTTTAATGGTTATTAGCGCTAATTGCATCCTTGCACACGCACTTTACCCCTAAATAATTTGCTAAAAGTTTCGACAGCAAGTGCACAACTTGTAGCTTACACACCTGCCTTTTATACAGTTTGCATACTGCACCCCTTGAAAAATACGCAGCTGCCCCTATATATAAAGCAATTCGATAGTAAGCCAAGTGAACACTAGTCGCGAACTTGCGTTTAATATGAGGCGGTAAGCGGTTGAATTGCTAGATATATTTTTTGTTTGAAATATAGCCAAACCCTTAAAATTTATAGCAATTTTAAAAAGAAACCGTTTAACACTGAGAGATTTGTGTTATTATTGAAAATCACACTCGGGGCTGATTAGGATTCGACAGGATCTAGGAAGCCGGAGGTGCATGCAGAGGAGCGGTTGGCCTCTTAAAAAAGCCGCATTTAAATAGTCGCAAACGACGAAACTTACGCACTAGCCGCTTAATAACCGGTATAGGCCCTTCCACCCTAGTCTTTTCCTGCTAGCGGGGATTCGGAAGGTCATCCAAGTAGGATAGCGAGGGAACCTTGTCTGAGGGTGAACCGCGAAATAGTATCAGGCCAGCTGCAAGGAAATCCTGTTTGTCGGAGTTCCAAGCAGTTAAATAAATGACAAACTAAGCATGTAGTACCAAAGGTAGACATTTTCTGGACGCGGGTTCAAATCCCGCCAGCTCCACCAATTCAATAAATTAAGACGTCCTATGACGTCTTTTTTTATGTCTACAACAACGTAAAATCAATAACTTAGCGTATTTTAACGTTCAATAGCTTCCTCTAGCTTCTTTGATCTTTAGGTACACCATTGGGTACACTACGCAAACTAGATGAAATTGGTGTACCCATTATGGCAAAAGTTACTACACGGCTATCTGATAAAGAAATCAAATCTGCAAAGCCAAGCGAAAAAGAATATAACCTGTTTGATGGTGATGGCCTGCGACTTCGTATTAAGCCAAATGGTTCTAAAAATTGGATATTTAATTACTACAGACCTACCAGCCGTAAAAGAGCTAATCTCAGTCTAGGTAAGTATCCTGACCTATCACTAGCGAATGCTCGTAAAGCGACACTTGAAGCAAACGAGTTACTTGCGCAAGGCATAGACCCTCAGGAAGAGCGTAAACGTCAGATGCAGGAGTATAAGTCTGTCCACCAGCATACATTCATTAACGTAGCTAAAGAATGGTTTGGAATTAAAAAGGACGATATTACACCTGACTACGCGGTTGATATCTGGCGTTCTTTAGAGCTACACATATTCCCTTCAATATCGAAAGTTCCGGTAAGTGCTATTACTGCCCCACAAATTATCGACTTACTTAAGCCAATTGAGGCTAAAGGAAGTTTAGAAACAGTAAAACGCTTATCACAGCGCCTAAATGAAATAATGAACTTCGCTACAAACTGTGGGTTTATTCAAGCTAACCCACTTGTAGGGATTAAAGCAGCATTTAAAAAGCCGAAAAAGGAAAACATGGCTGCACTGAAGCCAGCAGAACTACCTGAGCTTATGAGAGCAATTGCCAATGCTAGTATTAAGCGAACCACACGCTGTCTTATTGAATGGCAACTGCACACTATGACAAGGCCGAGCGAAGCATCTGGTGCTATGTGGAAAGAGATTGATATGGAAAGTAAGGTTTGGACAATTCCGTCGGAACGTATGAAAAAACGCAGAGATCAGCGTATTCCACTTACTGACCAGATGATGGCACTTCTTGAAGTTATGAAACCAATCAGTGGCCATCGCGAGTTTATATTCCCTTCTGACCGTGACCGAAAAAGCCATGTAATAGCCAAACAGCAAACATGGCTCTTAAACGTATGGGCTTCGCTGGTCGTTTAGTTAGCCATGGCCTGCGTTCATTAGCGAGCACTACGCTAAATGAACAAGGTTTTGACCGCGACCTGATTGAAGCAGCCCTAGCGCACGTAGATGATAACCAAGTACGAAGTGCTTATAACCGAACAGATTACCTTGAACGTCGCCGCCCTATGATGAATTGGTGGAGCGAGCAAATTCGAGAAGCAGCTACTGGCAGTTTCTTAGTTAGTAGTGTAAAGCAAACAGTAGTGTTAAATATAAGTTAAGTGTTCACACCTTCTAACCAGTGATCCAGAACGCTAATTAAATTTAAGTGCTGCGTTAGGTACACCTTATACTAAATTGAAGCATACAAAATATATGTCATTAGAATAAAAGGTTTCTATATCTAACCACGATAAGGCGCCTTTGAGTATCGCATGCGAAACATATTTCCTGTAACTTGCATGTACGTTCTTAGGAAGTCAGCTGCTAATTTTTTCTCTCTACAAGGGCCTATAAATATTTCCGATATTGGTAAGAAGCCTTCATCGTCACGCTCTAATTTAAACTCATAATAGGGTAATAAAAGACCATTTTTCGTACGCCAGCAAGAAGTGGGGCTTTTCCACGAAAATGGTCCGCCGACGAGTCGCCACTCATTTTCTTCAACAAACGACGAGTGCTTCATTATTGAGCCGACTCGAAGAAAGTGACCGTAAAATTTGCTATCGTGAACGACTTCAGAATAATCAGAAACTCGACCTTGAGATCTAAAAAAAGTTACAGACTCATCAATAACTTCCTCAATTACTCTCGCTTTTTTAGCGTCATTGTATAGACATTTTTCTAGTCGATAACCTTGTGCATGTGCAAGGTGTTCTAGAAAAGAGCGTCAAGCCGACTGAATAACCTCCAAGACCACAGTACCCACGCCATTGGCTAAGTTGGTCAGGGTTCTCAGTCATTGAAAATATAAACGTTCTGGCTCCATTGCTTGACTTTAGCGTCTGCTCCATTGCCTCAAAGTACTTCATAAGATCGACATCGATTTGTTCTTTCTTTCTATTGATAATTTGCAACGCAAAATCAACCGCATGAGAGAACTCTTTAGAGTCATTCATATATTGGATCTGTGTTGTCCAAAGCGACTCGTTATCTAAGATACCTTTTAACCCATCAACGGATGTATAGTGAAAAAGCCTATCAAACCTTTCGGCTCTATCTGTTTCCGCTAATGTAGCTCCCAGTTCTTCTTCAAAAAAATTCATATCTTCTAAGCCCTAACATTTTAGAGGCGCAGTTAGCTAAGACTCTGTAAATAGAGTAGCGCTGCTAAGCTTAAGTTTTTTCTCATCGACTTAATGACAATGCCTATATTAACTTTGTCTACTACTTTCAAAATCTGAGTAAACAATATTAGTTGCTCATAGGCGAAGGCTCTCTATTATTTCTCAAGTCTCCCACCCAGTGATTGTTCAAAAGCTTTTTATCGAGTTCAGGTTTTAACACTAATACGAGACTCCTCATCACATTTATAAGTTCAGTCATTTCGTAATCGTTATGTTGAAATACTCGAAGCATATAATCATGACTTAATTCATAGGCGTAACGAAAATCCTTAAACCTATCGTTATTTAACACCAAGACGTCTTTAACAGATTGATGTTCATAGGCAGTATGTCCCATTATCTCCATAAGTTTTTTTTGCTGTATATAACTAGGGCTAGACTGAACCCGATTATTAAACTCGTGTTCAAGTTGAATCTTCCAGTCATCGGGTAACAGCTCATACATACTTACCAAGCCGTGACCATACTTTGGTTTGTGAAACTCCTTTGGAGAATGCCCATCTAATACCAAAAGAGTTTTGATTAAGAGTTCAAAAGCAAATGAAGTTGTAACATAGTAGGCAGGAGTGAAGTTGAGCGTCGGTTCTAGTCTATTCTCTGGAGGCCATGAGTTCACGGTATATTTAATTGCGATTGATGCCTGATATATTTTTTCCGCGTGGGAAAAGATATCGTCTGCGGTGATTTCGCTTTTTTTCTTCTTCATTTTCATAGAGTGTCCTTCCATATAAAGTTCGGTGATAAAAACCGCCTGTTCCATAAGCTACAGATTACACACACCAACAACCCAACTCAATTGCCGATTCAGAAATGCGTTCACAAAATATTTTATATTCACTTCGAAGTTTATGTACAAAATACAAAGAATTTTTGAGCCCCTATTTGTTCCAATGCCGCTTCACTGTCGCAATCCCTAGCCCCAATACTTCAGCAGTTTTAGACTGAGACAACCCTTCAGCTTTCTTCGCCTGAACGGATAGCGTTGTCGCCTTAGCTACTGGACGCCCTAGCTTTCTTCCTTCAGCTTTTGCTCGTTCAAGCCCTTCTTTTGTCCTCTCTCTAATCCTGTTGCGCTCAAACTCTGCAAAAGCAGAAAACATTTGAAGCATAAGCTTACCTTCTGCACTAGAAAGATCAGCCACTGGCAAATCTAGGCACACCACCTTGATTCCTTTATCAGTGAGTAAATTAATTGTACTTTGCACATCAATATTGTCTCGACCTAAACGGTCTAATTTCAAAACCACCAGCATATCCCCTTTTTCCATCTGGTGATTAATTAGCATTTTAAACTTTTCTCGCTTCATGGCTTCGACCGAGCCCGAAACTGTCTCGCTGACTGTCCGTGAATCAAAAACTTCATATCCTTTTTGACGGATAGCTATGACTTGGTTTTCTGTCGTTTGCTCTGTGGTAGAAACTCGACAATAAGCAAATATACGCATTATTCAGTTAACTTCCTTTTTGGTGTCATCTACTGGGGTATCATATAATATTGGCATCATTATTAAAATACCCTAATTTAATGATACCAAAGAAGACACAAAAAAGCTGGTATCAACATACGAACCTTATTTACCTTGAAATTGATGAGGGACCGTATTTAGTTCAACCGTCAAAAGAACATTTCGACAATGGTGAGCGACCGGTAAATCTGCACGTGGATAACATGGTGTGGCTTCAAGAAAGCGACCTGGTTAATATCGCCGCCAACGATGTTTCTGCCACTTACCTTTGGGGCGATACCAATAATGTTTACGGCACACTGGTTAAGCTTCCAAAAGGCTTTGAAGGTTCGATAACATCCAGTGGTGATGAGTTTAAAGCCGTAGTTATCCAAGGTAGTTTGAGTTACATAGACGAGAATAAATCCAATGCGCGAACGCTTAACGCAGGCAGCTATGTTGCTTCTTCTACACCGGCTAAGCACCGCCTTCGCAATATAAGCGACGATGAGACTATTGTTTACGTTAGAGCGTCGTCTAAGTACCAGGTTAACGACTTAGTGAGTAGATAATAGCGTTTGAAATACCCATTATTCGATTCATCAAACAGCATGGTTCGTAACATAGCTTTTATAAACGAATTAATGCTTTTCAGGGTTTAATGGGTAATCGCCCTAATGCGGCAGCGCATAGTAAACCTATAACAAGGGTCATTGCTACGCTAGTAAAGGTGCCTAGCAGCACGTATTCAGTGAGCTTTCTGTCTTGGTGTTTAGTGAGATCGCCAAAGCGGAAAATAGATTTCGCAGCAATAAGGAATCCAATTGCGGAAAACTGGTTTAATAATACAAAAGTCAGCATTAATACCCTTTCTAGATACCCTATGCGCTGCCCAGCTAAAGACAGGGTTTGCTGCGCTTCGGTGCTAATGGTTGGCGGGTCGTTGGGGTGAGTGGTTTGTGTGTTGCTCGATAATACTTCACTACTCCACGGCGATAACAGCTGTTTAATAACGATGGAGCTGGGTTTAAGTACAGCCAGATACGCCAACGTTATCACCAAGTCGCCAGCGCTAAGCTGCCTTAACGCACTAAGAACATACTGCCACTGATCGGTAGCGTATAAAAATACGCCTAAAAGAACGACCACATGCGCTATTTGGTCAATAACAAACGCTGTCGTGCTTTGCACACAATACGATTTGATAACATCAATTTTAAAATGTGATACCGCGATAATAATAGCGCCAACACCTATTGTGGTTAAGCTTATATTTTCAGATAACAGTAGCAGTACAGCTCCAGCAAGAACGCCGTGTATAAGGGTGTGTATGTATAGAGGTAACGCTAAAGCATGGCGTTCATTTCTTTGCTTTACCCATGCAAAGGGCTGAAAATAAAAATCAGCAAGGATATGTGCCAATAATAGTCCCACCAGCAATTCGGGCTGCTCTATAGTCGTCACCATACTGGTATCTAGGTTATCAGCTAGCATTTCTCGCTCCTTTCACAAGCTCGCTTTTTAATATGTTTACACCCAAGGCGTAATGACCGCGTTATTATTTTACAGGCGCGTTACTCAATAGCCGGTGGCCAAGTTTCCACACGTTAATTTCCTGCTCCATGTAGCTTAGGTATTCTGCTACCAGTTTGTAATTACTGGCATTTAGAATTCTACTCACATTGCTTCTATTTTTATTCAATATGGCAGCCACGTTTTCATGGCTTTTGTCTGACGCTTCGATATAGGCCAATAAGGTTTGAGATTGGGTAGGCGTTAGCCCTGTAAGGTGAGCATCAGCGAAACGCGTGATTAACTGTGTACTGTTTTCAAGCGCTTGATGGCTCGTATGAAAAGCGAGGTGGTAAGGCTTAATATCGTCAAGACCCCTGCCTGACAACACAAAGGCTTCCCCCGTTCCCGTTTTCACCTCTTTTGCGCGAAACTGTGCGTCCCCCACAGCAGCACTAATTCGAACATCTACGCTCGGGTTTAGGGCTTTTAGCGCTAGCCGTAGCCCAATAGCAATCAGCATAATGTGCTCAGGCTGCTTAACGACTAACTGAAACGCGTCCCCCCTGTAAACATCAAAGTCTCCGCTGTATTGGTCAGCGTATTTTGAGAGTAGCGCCTTGAGGGTGGCTAGAATAGAAGTAAAATCGTCATCAGAAAATGATTGAGACTGGGATATATCGCCAGTAAGTACACCTGCTTTGTGGTCACTTTTATCGTTCAGCTGCACGTCATTTAACCGCTTAGCAGCGTCTTGACGTGTGTCACTACTTCCCGATTTAGTGTGCTTACCTGACTGTACCATGAGCGGCTCCCGTTCTTAATGTCACCATCATTTTCAATGGGTCTAACGCTTTACTATACACAACAACCCATAAAACACAAAAACAATCACATATTAAAATGTGATTACTTTTAATCACAAAGTAACATGTGACTATTTAAAGTGGTGTAACTTAACGCGCTGATAAAGAAAACTCATATTGGAGGGTGAGTGCTTAAGGTTTGTTAACCTTACTGAATGCTTCATTGAGTGCCTCGAAGGCTAAAATTTAGCGCAGTTCCTGCCGGCGTTCTTAGCCCGATATAGCGCCGCATCTGCTTTTTCAAGAAAGGAGGTCGCGCTTAGTTTGGTCTCCCCTCGCATAGATTCAGGCTCGGTTTCGCTCCAATCAAGGCAAACCATACCAATACTCACGGTGAGCGTTTTAGAACATTGAGATTTTTCATGTGCTATCGATAAATAGGTTACGTTTCGAAGTATTCTCGCGGCTATTGTCGCAAGTGAATCAGAAGCTGTACCTAGAAGGATGACTGCGAACTCTTCTCCTCCAAACCTTGCAATTAAATCGTCACTTCCCAAACAGCTATTTGACAAGGTTTCGGCAACGCTTTTAAGTACAGCGTCCCCCGCCACGTGACCGTAACAATCGTTATACTGTTTGAAATGATCAACATCAATAAGCAATAAAATTATAGGAATTTTTTGCTCGTTGCAGCGAATAATATCGGTTTAGCGTAGCGTCAAACAATCGCCTATTTAGAATACCAGTTAGGCCATCAATGTTGGCTAAACGCTCCAGTTGTTTGTTTGCTTCAAGTAATTCTAACTGCATTTTGTGTAACGCTTTTCGGTTGTGAAGGTTTTGGAGTGTACTACCAAGCATTTCACCTATACGGCGCAAGTATTCAATATCGTAAGCTTTCCAAGCATAAGGGCTTCCAATAATGTCGCACCCTAGAAAACCGTACATCGTCCCATCAACCATAATGCGCACACATAAAATTGAGCAAATACGTTGCTCTTCGAACATTTGCCTTTCTTCAATCGCAAAATCAGGAATAGACGAAACGTCGTTGACTTTAAAAATTCCATTTGAAATATGGCTTATAAAGAAAGGCATAGTATCGGTGGGCATATTTTGCAACTCGTCGATGTAAGGCGTAACACCTGCTGCAGTCCACTCATGCGTATTCGACATTATTTGACCAACGTTACTGAACTCAAATAAATAACATTTATCTACATCACAAAAAGCCCCGAACGCAGCTAGCGCTTGGTCAATAATACCATCTAGCTCATGAACACTAGAATTGATTAATTTAGATGAAAAGTTCGTAAGTAATTGATTAAAAGCAATATGCTGACTAACTGCTGATTCCTTGTGACTATCATTCAACAGGTCGGTAACGTTTGTTTTAATACGGAGGACCGTCCAATCACCTGACGGAGTGTTAACCATTCCCCCTTCAATATAGCAATTCATCGTACGTGATTGAGTCTGAAGCCGGCACTGCTTGGCAAGCTGTTCCCCAGACTCTACAAGAAGAAAAGGGTCAGCACGACCAAGCATCTCTTTCTTTGAGTACGGGTCGTAAAACGTAAGAGAGCTGCTTGTAATACCACTTGGCTCGATTATTCCAAAATCTTTTTCAAAGTATTCGCTCGCGTATACCTTATTGCTATCAGTACTTTTAAACAAAATACTCGATGGCATTTGACGCAAAATTGAAAGGGCTTCTTTTTTATTCAAAACAGTTCTCGACATTCGATACTCTTTAAATGTAGCACTAAATATGCCGATTTCCTTGGCCTCACGCATTTCATAAAAAATTTCGCCTATTGGTTTATTAAACTTATTTAAGATGACAGCGTATTCAAAAAGGGATAAGGAATTTCAAACGGGAACGAAGCATTAATCATGAGCGATTCAATCGTTGAATTATTAGATGAGATGTATGATGAACAAAGCGAAAAGACGTCATTAGGCGAAGTAGTGGAACGCTTTGAAGATAGAGGCTTTGGCCCGCTCCTCTTAATGCCTGCTCTTATTGCTTTGCTTCCCACAGGGGCTATACCGGGCGTACCAACCCTGTGCGGCTTAACGTTATTTTTTATCTGTATACAAGCGGCTGTTGGGCGAAAAAGCCCATGGCTCCCCAAAGTACTAAAAGAGAAAGAAGTAAGCTCTGATAAGCTAGAAAGCGCAATTGATAAAGCAAAACCCTACGCCCAAAAGACCGAAAAGCTACTTAAGCCCCGCATGACTTTTCTCTCTCACACCCCCGCTAAAAATATCATTGCGGGATACTGTGCTATTGCAGCCCTTGGTATGATCCCCCTTGAAGCACTTCCTTTCGCTGTCGCTTTGCCCGCTTTTGCACTTTGCATAACAGCGCTAGGCATGGCGAACCGTGACGGCGTGTTTCTGTCCCTTGGCATTTTACTCCAGCTAGGTACAGGTTATCTGGTATTTAAAGCTATTGGCATGATGTAGCGCTCTAGCGCACGACTACACGGCAACTATTCACTTTTTAACATTAAGCTCTTTGTTTTATTCAAGGTTACTTTGAAGTTGTTGTTAGAGAAGTAAATGGCCTGGTCGAAGCATCTGCGTTCATCATGCAGCAAAATGCGTCCCGCCGCGATGACTACTGTACCACTGAGGTAACCGTTGACGAGGTAGAGGCCCACACTGGTCTTGATATCATGCCCATATTGCCAGTAGAAAGTGAAAGCAGTGTAGAAGGTACTCTTGGTGGCCTTTCTTTACAACTTGGATGTAGCTAAGCTGACTGTATGCGACTCAGGCTTATGCGATACCGCTAAAGATGAATATTGTAGGGTGGTTAACGCCCTACTTATTTTTAAATGGCTGCATTAGCAATGCCCTAATAGACGCATTTTCTTTTACTGCAGGTACGTCTTTTTGCCCAATAGGTAACGTTTCATCGCTGTATTGTGCCCGTGGAGTGAAACTATTAAACAAGCGATCCCACCACGACACGCTGAACCCATAGTTTGAATTTGACTCTGCTTTGGCCTGGCTATGGTGAATACGGTGAAGGCGTTGCGTTATTAAGACCCGCCCCACTTTGTCATCCCACTTTTGCGATAGTCGTATATTGGCATGATTAAACAGCGCAAAGCCATTAAGTGCCACTTCAAAGATAACAATAGCAACAGCAGGTATGCCTAACAGTGCCACGGCAGCGGCCTTTACGCCTAGGCTGATAGCAATTTCAACGGGATGAAAGCGAAGCCCTGTGGTGGTATCCACATGACTATCAGCATGATGCATTTTGTGAAAACGCCATAACAGAGGTACGGTATGAAATAGCCTATGCTGCCAATAGATGATCATATCTAGCAGTATTACACTTAAAGTCACTATGACGGCGAATACGACGCCGCTACTTTCGACAGCATCACTTATTCCTGTTAACGATGACCCGCTTTGCGCATAGCCTAACATTACATTGAAAAGCCCAAAGTCTTCTTGCTGCGCCCACACCGACACACCGACTAAAGTGGCGGGCAACAGTACCCGAGATATCAATGCGCCCAACACGACCATAGACAAGTTACCCACCCAGCGTGTTTTTCTATCGAGCACCGCTTTACGCGCTGGATAACGCGCTTCTAACAGCGCCATGCACACGAATATGCCAAGAAACACGCTTAAGCGAATAGCTGATGTATTATCCAACGTATACTCTCCTTGTCATAAACCTCTATCATAATACTTTTTCAACAATACGCGTTCTAACCCTTCACACTTTGCCATCATAAACAGGTGTTTAAGCGGCCATAACACAATGCTCACGGTTACACGCAGTTTATATTTATTAAGCTTGATGCTCGCGAGCGTTTTTAGCCTTTACGCTGCGCTCTACCTTATCGAGGGTGCTGAACCCTCCTGCAATACGCGTCGCCACAGTAACCGCACAGGCTGCTGCAAAAATATAAGCCATTTCAGCGAAATATTGCGGCCAGATGCAAAATGCCAAAAACACTATAATAGTTTCAGTTCCCTCGGTTAGCCCTTGCATGTAATAAAAGCTTTTATTGGCAAACTGAGGCCTGGCTATCTGAAACTTTTCTGCGGCGATAGCAAAAGCTAAAAAACTACTTCCTGTACCAATAAACGTGGCTAATAACACCATAGCAGGGATACCCCAGTTGATAGGGTCTGCGATGCCAAACGCCAAAGGTATCGACGCGTAAAATAGAAAGTCTAAGCAGATATCCAAATATCCACCCGCGCTACTACTACTTTTCTGGTAGCGGGCTAGCTCGCCGTCTATACCATCAAAAACGCGATTGAAAATGATGCAGCAAAGCGCCACCCACCACCAGTTAAGAATAATAAAGGGAACAGCCAGTAAGCCAAGGACAAATCCGGCAAGGGTCACGTGGTTCGGTGCAACGCCCTGTTGATCGAGAAAGCTAATCAGGGGTTTTAATAGTGGCTTTATAAACGGGGTAATTTTTGCATCTAACATGGCGATAACTCAATTATTTGGCCGCCAGCAGCAATGGCGTCTTCTTTGTCGTGGGTAACCAGCACGGCGGGAATATTGCGCGCTTTAAGCTGCTCGAATGTCCAGCTTCGAATTTGCCCACGAAGCGCAAGGTCAAGCTTACTAAAGGGCTCGTCTAGCAAAACCACATCCGGCGCAGAAGCTAGCGTTCTTAATAACGACACTCTTGACTGCTGCCCGCCTGAAAGCGTATTTACACCACGCTGCCCCATGCTCTCTAATTCGACAGCGCTCAACATGGTGTTAATGGCCTCCATCCTAGCGTGCGGATTACTGTGGCTATTTTTTGGCATGGCAAACGCTATGTTTTCAGCTACCGTCATATGTTCAAACAACAAGGCGTCTTGAAACATCATGCCCACTTTACGCAAATGGGCGGGTTTACGGTTAATCACGTTATTGTTGATTTTAATAATGCCGCTAACACTAAATGGCTCATAAAGTTGCCCGGCAATGGCTTGCAGCAAGGTAGACTTGCCCGCTCCACTTGGCCCCATCACTGTTAAAACTTGCCCTTTTTCTACGCATGCGTTTACGTTCAACAGCACATTTTCTGCACGAGAGATAACCAGTTTTTCTAAACTAAGTGCCATGTAATACTGCTCTACGTTTGTTTTTTTCTTTGATACTAGCGCCGCGGTTTTTCATTAAAACGCCAGGTAAATACCACGCAATCACAAAGCCAATCAAAGGCATTGCCCCCTGAATAATAACGTATACGGCGCTTAAGCGTGTACTGCTACCCGATACCGAGGCGACAGCTTCCGTCGTGATAGTCGCAATGGTGCCCCCCGAAGCTAACAAGGTGGGTAAATATTGACTAAAACTTATAGCTAGCCCTAATGCCCACGCCACCAATATAGCGTTAAGCATTAGAGGTAGCTTAATGCGGTAGAACACCTGCCACGGCGTTTTCCCTAAACTCTGCGCAACCATGGCATAGCGATAGTCGAACTTGCGATAGGCCACCGCCATAGACAAAAACACATAGGGAACAACATACACCATGTGCGCAATGTAGGTGTGAAACCATACGGCGTTTTGCAAAACAAGCTGCTGGAACCACACTAACCCGTATAAAAATGCCACTCCGGGCACTAATAGTGGTAGAAAAAGCGATATTGAAAACGCGCTGTTGGCATGTCTAGCCGCCGGCTTTAGCTGTTCGCTTTCTAGCGTAAAGAGTACCAATAACATTGCCGATGTGCTCATTAACATGCCAAGTAATAGGCTATTTACAAGCGGTGTTGCCAGTGCCTCTAACGCGGTGCCCCAGTGTAAGAAAGTAACCCCTGCAGGTAGCAGCGCAGGAAAAGACCAATGTTTTGCTATTGAATACATTACAACCGCGTAGATCACTGTGCTTATCAATATCACGTAGAGTGAAACAATGCCGTATCCAATGCCTCGAACTAGGGCATCGGCACCGTGCCTGCGGCCTTTTATCAGGCTCTGTTTGCCTAAGTACATAAATAAATGTTCAACGGCGAAAAATAAGAGTAACGCTACCCCACTCACAGCCACCTGAAGCACCGCTGCACCGCTGGCCAGTAAGCGCATGGACAAATCAATATGATTAAACCAATGCATAATGGCAACGGCTAGGGTACTCGGATTATTGGAGCCAAGTATAAGCGGAATTTCAACGTTTGAGGTGGCGAACACCAACACCGCAAGTATGGGCAGCTTGATTTGCGTAAATATACTTGGTGCTACAAGTTTGAAAAAGCTTGCTGTGGGTGAATAACCAAGGGAAGCCCCCACGTTTACGTAGCCCAACAGTTTCTTTTTTATTAGCGGCTGAGACATCACACTAAGGGCCATTAAAATAATAAATGGCAACTCTTTAAGGCTTAACGCCAACAGTACGCTAAAGCCGAACTCATCATAAGGGAAAAAGCTGCTGCCTGCTACAGGGGGAACGTCATCACCGCCCAGCACCATGAGCCGAGCAAAAATACCTGAAGGACTTAATACAAACAATAAAGCAATGGCCGCTGCCGCATGAGGAAACACCAGAAACGGGCTAAGCAACCCTTGCACTTTTTCAAGCCACGAAGACTGATAAAAGGTAGCTAATAATAAAAACGCGCCAGCCATCGCCAGCAATGTTGACCCCACCCCAGTAAAAAGTGAAAGCCACACCATGTGCCAAATATCATCAAGAGCAAATAGCGTTCTAAAAACGTCTAGTGAGAAGCTGTTTGCGCCGATGGCAGGGAAATAGCCTAATGCAGGAAAAATTACGCCCACAAGCCCTGCTAATACGGGTATGCAAAGCAATAGCAGTAAACACCAGCGCATAATGCGCGTAAATTGCGCGAACATTAGTAACGCGCTCCGTAACGTTCGTACCATGCATCACGCAGCGCGTCGGTCCAGCTTGCATGAGGCTCGGCCAATAGAGCGGTCGGCTTCGATTTATCGAGTGCCGATGGATGCACTGCCTCTTTTTTAAATAATGCTTGTTGGGCATTAGTGAGGGTCGTCATATCGAGCACGGTGTCATCGCCCCATACGGTTATTTCCTGCTTCTTGGCTTGTGCTTGGGGTGAAAGCAAGAAATTCACAACGGTTTTCGCCGCCGCTTTGTTTCCCGAGTTATAGGTTAACCCTACAAAGTGCACGTTTGCTAAGCTTCCGTCTTGCATAGCGTAAGTGCGCACATCTTCAGGTAAATCGAAGCGTGTGACCGCAGAGGGGATTTCCGATGCGGTAAAAGAAAAAGCCAATGAAAGCTCGCCCGCCCCCACCAATCGCTGGAGCTGAGAGGCGTGTCTTAGCATATGATCGCCTTGCTGCCACATGGTAGGGTGTAGCGCATCCAGATACTTCCATAAAGGGGGCAAAACAGTTTTTAGCGATGCGTCACTTACCGGTTGATAAAACACGCTGTGTTTGTCTTTGTTTAGCGCCAGCGCAGCATATTTAATAAAGCTGATGCCCAAATAGTCGCTAGGTACAGGGTAAGTGAATCTACCCGGGGCTTTTTGGCTAAATCGTAGAAGCTGTTCAGTGGTTTTCGGCGCCATAAGCCCTAGCGACTTCATGTGTTCACTACGATAGTAAAACACCATAGACGCTTTCCCCCAAGGTGCTTCCATGCCTAAAGTGGGCTCACCAAAGTCTGTGGTCATAGCGGAGTTTCCCTCAGGATTAGTGAGACTGAAATTATTAAGTTCACTTACCCACGAGGCACTCAGTAATCCGTGCTTTTTCATTGCAGCGAAGTTCTCGCCGTTTATCCATATAAGATCCACACTGCCATTGTCATGATTACCCGCTGCTTTTTCTGCCAGTACACGAGACACCGCATCACTGGTGTCAGCTAGCTTCACGTGTTGAAGCTCTATGTTAAAGCGGGTTTTAACTTGAAGTGCCACCCACTGAAGGTAGCCATTGACCTGGGCGCTACCACCCCAGGCATGAAATCGAACAAGAGGCGGTTTTTCGCTGGCTGCTTCATCGTTGGTGTTGCCCACCGCGGTTTGGGCTACAACAAATACCGAAAAAATGACCATACAGGTAAAAAAGAGTACCTGCATGGGAGTAAACAACGGGCTATTTGTACGTAACTGCAGCCTAGCCTGCCCCCCTGAACTCATATGGGCGGCGTTTTTAGTGCTACTGTGCAACATTAAGCGCCCAATCATAGTTAAGGTATTCAATATCAGCAGTGTTAATTTTTAACGCTGAAACTTGCGCTTCAGTTAACCGCATTGCGTCTTTATACAGCAAGATAAACTCGTTGAGCGTTGACGTGTCGCGCCACTCGCCGTATTTACCTTCAAAGTCCTCACTGTACCAGTCGAATATTTTAGACAAATAGAGTGTGTCGCCACTCATTTTGTTACGAGCGCTGTCAGACAAAAATCGTTTTGTTTGCGCCTCTAACTGTTCATCTAGTTTATTCCCTGTGTATGCTTCTTCACGAAGTGCCGGGCAGCCTACGCTGGCGCAATTCACCGCAAAATGAATGCGAGGCTCATTATAAGTTTTTGTGGTTTGGTTTGTGCCGCGAATAAGTTCGTGTTCAATTTCATCTAACGTGCGAGTTTCACCAAGCAGCGGCGCTATTTCTTTTTTCCAAGGCGAAGAAAAGAAACTTCCTAAATCCCGTATCGACGCTATATCAGGATACTCAGTTAAAATAAGCGCAATGGTATAGGCGTTGTAAGCGTTAATAAGAAAAGCGAGCTGTTTATCCTTATCCCACGAATCAAATTTACTTTGCTCTACCTTAGATAAGTGCGCTAAATACTCGTTAAGCGTATTTCGCTCTTTTTTAAAGCCATCGTAATTTACCTGTGTGCTTGCGCCGTTGGAAATTGGCGTCACATACTTACTTAACAAATTATCGAACGTGCTATGCAAACCTTCTTCAGCGCTAGCGTAGAAACTTACGCTTGCAGCAAACAGCACTATGCTGCCTGCTGCAATTCTACGCAATGCTGAAATACCACGTGACACTGTAATACCTTGTAACAATAGGGCGATTTTACGCATAAAAGTGGTTAGAGTAGTTTTCACCTCTATTACCCTCTGCGCCATGTGTGGAATTTCTCAACAAAGCCTAAAAGTTTTTCAGGTGCATTAGCCCGCTTCCAATTCCCCGCTGCGTATTTCGCACCTTCAGCCCACGTAGGGTAAGCGTGGATAGTGCCTAGTATTTTGTTTAACCCTAGGTCGTGTTTCATGGCAATAACAAACTCAGCAAGCAAATCACCAGCGTGCTCAGAAACAATAGTAACGCCCAGTATTTTGTCCTTACCTGGCGGCGTAAGCACCTTTATAAATCCTTTACGCGCACTCTCGGCCACGGCTCGATCGAGTTCGGCAAATTCGTAGCGAGTTACTTCCACATCAATATCTTGTTCTGCAGCATCTCGCTCACTGAGACCTACCCTTGCCACTTCTGGGTCGATAAAGGTTGTCCAAGGAATAACCCGATAATCCACTTTAAACTTCTTAAATGTGCCGAAAAGTGCATTAACCGCCGCGTACCATGCCTGATGTGCGGCCACGTGAGTAAACTGATACGGTCCTACCACATCACCTGCTGCAAAGATATTTGGCATCAGCGTTTGCAGGTATTCGTCAGTGTCGATAGTTCTGTCAAACTTAATTCCCAAGTCTTCAAGACCAAACCCGTTTAAACGGGCCTTACGGCCCACCGCGATAATTACCTCATCATAAGCGATGGTGCTTTCGACCCCCTCTTTCGCCACCACCAACACCTTTTCACCGTTTTGTCGCTCAAAACGAAGGGCATCATGGGATGTCAGAACATTTACCCCGCTTTCACGAAGTACAGATTCTGCATATTCAGCAACATCAGCGTCTTCTTTACCCATTAGCCGTGGTGCACGTTCAACTTGCGTAACCTTACTACCCAGGCGAGAAAAGGCCTGCGCCAGCTCACAGCCAATAGGCCCACCACCCAACACGATTAACCGTTTTGGCGATTCTTCAAGGTCAGCAAATTTAGACCATAAGGTGTCAGACGTAACATAACCACTTTGTTCAATACCCGGCAGGTCAGGAACAAAAGGCGCAGCACCGGTAGCAACAACAATGGTTTTCGTGGTTAGCGTTTGGGTGCCGCCATCATTCTTTTTAATCTCTACTGTCCAGGGATCGATGATCTTTGCATAGCCTTTCACTACATCAACACCTAAGCTGGTGTAACGCTCTACACTGTCATTAGGCGCAATAGCCGCAATTATTTCGTGTACACGTGCCATCACTTTTTTAAAGGAAATCGCAGGCGATACTGGCTCCAAACCATAGTTATCGGCATGGCGCATTTGGTTCGCCACTTTAGCGGTTTTTATAATGGCTTTACTGGGTACGCAGCCATAGTTAAGACAATCGCCCCCCATTTCCCCAGCCTCTACCAGCGTTACTTTCGCTTTCACCGCTGCCGCAATATAACTGGTAACCAATCCACCTGCACCGGCACCGATAACCACTAGGTTTCGGTCAAATTTCTTTGGTTTGTTGTAGCCTTTGTAAACACGGCGACGATTAACAAGCGCCACTATGCCTTTGGCAATCCACGGGAAGATACCTAACAGCACAAAAGAAAAAATTAAACCTGGAGAAACAATGCCTGACAGGCTGTCAATTTGGGCCAGTTGAGTACCCGCATTAACGTAAACCGCCGTACCAGCTAGCATGCCTATCTGGCTTACCCAGTAGAATGTCCAGGTCTTTAGTGAGGTTAAGCCCATTAATAAGTTTATTAAAAAGAAGGGGAATACGGGCACTAAGCGTAAAGTGAACAAGTAAAATGCCCCCTGCTTCTCAACGCCTTCATCTATTTTCTTTAGCTTCTCTTTAAATTTATTGCGTACGGTGTCACGCAGGATAAAACGGGATACTAAAAACGCCAGCGTAGCCCCTACGCTGGAAGCAAACGACACAATAACTAAACCTTGTACAAGACCAAAAAGCGCACCCGCGGCCAAAGTTAGAATAGCTGCACCTGGCAGTGAAAGTGCGGTTACTGCGACATAAATAGCAAAGAACACCCCAATACTTAAAACCGGATTGTCTGCAATTTGGCTTTTGAACGTATCGAGGGAACCTTTCATTCCCTCGAGGGTTAAATAGCTATTTAAATCAAAATAAAAAAAACTAAAAATGGCGGCTGCAATAACCCCTAGTAGCGCTATCTTTTTAAACATCAATAATCCTTAGCGCTTAGAACGCGTATTGCATGGTAATTTGAGCGTGACGAGGCACGTTTGGCATGACTAGAGTCGCACCAAAATACCCGCCTTCAAAAAGTGGCTGCCAGTTTTCTTCGTCAGTGATATTCATTACATCTAGGCGAACGCGAAGCGCATCGGTAACCTGATAGTCGGCGTTTAAATCAACCGTATATTGGTCGCGAATATGCACGGTTTGTAAAAAGTCTAACGGGAAAGATTTGGTGTAAAGCGCGCTGGCACCCACTTGGAAACTGTCGGTAATTTGCCAGCCGGCATTAATAGACGCGATTTGAGGCGGAATACCTTGTACGCGAGTATTTGATGCAGGAAACGCGGCAAACGTCGGCGATCCCACTCCCGTCCCCTCAATAATATCTGGGCGACTGTTATCAAACGCGTCTATCACCTGAGCCGTGCCTTGAAACGCTGCAGAGTCATCGAAGCGAGCGTCTAAGTAGCTGTAAGCAGCATTTACCCATATATCATTGCCTTGATAGAACATTTGCAGTTCAAAGCCGCTGGTCTTAACCCCGCTATTGCTGCCATCGCGATTGCGTAAGCTACGGGTTTGCTCAAACACTGCCGCTTCAGCATACCATTGGCTGTTTGGCGCGTATTTTACCCCTGCTTCGTACAAGGTATTTTCGGTAGCAAAATTAAGCGGGTTAATTTCATTATTACCGCCCAATACTGTGCCCCCCGCCATACTGTTTGACGTAGCATCGTTTTCGGAAAACGCAGCATATACGTTGATGTCACCGGTGAGTTTGTAAACCGCGCTTAACTGATAGCTAGTTAAAGTATCGCTATAGGTATCAGACGCTGCCGTCACTCCCTCCGGCGCTAGAGGGTCGCGGGCTTCAACATCGTAATAATCTACTCTAACGCCAGCAATGGTTGAGAACTTGTCTGTCCATGTAGAGCGTTGCTGTAGCGCCAACCCAGTTTGCCACGATGTAGAATCTGTGGTGTCTGACAGGTTAAAATCGCCGTTACCATCGCCATCGAGGTCATATTGCGCCCCAGGCGACACAAATACGCCTGGGCGTAATTCAACCAAACGGGCTTTTTGTGCATCGGTAAGCGGTATAACTCGGTTTGAAATCGGGCCAGTTAAATCAATAGGGTTGTCAGCTTCGGTGGTAAATTGGCTGTAGCCCAGCACGTCGTTATAGCGAAGCGCCAAGCCTATGGTAGTAAGTTGGCTATCGCTCCACTGGTAATCAAGTTCAGTGCGGTTTTCAAACGTATCGGCACCGTCAATAATTTCCACAAAGCTATTTTGCGCAATCTCTTCGCGCTCTAAGTACTGATAATACGTAATGTTGCGAAGGGTCGCGTTATCGGTCAGTTTGTAATCTACGTTACTTCGGATAACCGTAGTTTCAGCACCGTTAATGTCATCTGGGTTGGTAAATACACGGCTTCGAGGAATAACTACTTCACCCGTAGGTGAAATAATAGCCCCTGCACCAGCTACTGTGCTGCCATTTGGCTGAGTGCCTTGCCCTGTAATATAAACCCCGTTATCGATAAGGTCTTGAGTTGGACGGTTGATGCCTGCGTTATCTGGATAATCTGTATCGTAATATTCCGCACTGATATCCCACGTTAATGCATTGCTTGGGGTATAGCGGTAGGCCACGAATAAGTTGGTACTTTCACGCTCGGCAAAGTCATAAAAGCTGCCGTGATCTAGGTATTCCGCACTGAAGCGAATACCGCTTTTACCTTCTTCTATCGCCGTGCCGTAGTCTACTTGAGCTGAATACTGATCCCAGCGCCCGGCGCGAAGGGTAGCTTTACCGCTACTTTGACTAGTAGGCGCAACCTTAGTTTGCAAGTTAACAAAGCCGCCATTGCGCTGTGTACTTCCAAACAGCACCGGCGATGGCCCTTTCACTACGTCAATTTGCTCTACGCTATTAAATGACAATGGCAACCCAAAACCATTATTACCGGCCTGACGACGCACGCCGTCTTGAAAGAGTTCACCTAACTGCCCGCGTATGCTTGGAAGGCTTGGCGTACCAAATCCGCTGGATGCATAGGCATTAGGCGCCGCTTTCACAATATCGTGTAAGTCGTTAATATTCAGTGCTTCAATGGCCTCGGCCGAAAGCGATGTAACAGCACGTGGCGTTTGTGCTGCCGTTAAACCGTCACCAAATATACCTTTTAACGTATTATCACCTGGATTTAGCGTACGCAGGCTCTGTTGGTTCCCTTTAACTTCAACGACTTCTATGTCTGCCACGTCTTGGGCAAACAGAGATTGACTTATTGCAAGTGCGAGTGTGCTAACGGCAAGGCCGGTTATCTTTTTCATTAACGAGTCCGTTTTATATTTCTTGTTCGACAAGACCGATACGCTTAAGAAAAAATTTCAGTACATTTAATTTTTAATAAATATCAAATAAAACAAAATTAATTGAAATTTTTGTTTTGAACGGTCGTTCTAGTATGCTTTCACTTAGTATATTTTTCGAGCATTTATGCAAAACAACACCAATATTCAAAACCGACTGGAATGGTCGTTACTTTCTCTTCGCGTCACTATTTTTATCGTTATGTTTGTTTGGACCCTAGACAAATTTGTTAACCCCGCACACGGCATGGCCATTTTTGAAAAATTTTATGGCATTGGCGGCGTGCCTGAAATGGCTGTCTACGTAATGGGTGCATTGCAACTAGCCTTAGTTTTAGCCTTTGTAGCAGGGCTAGCTAAAAAGTACACCTATGGTCTTATTTTCATTCTTCACGGCGGGTCTACCCTTTCGTCTTTCCCGCAGTATTTAGATGCCTTTAATCACTTACTGTTTTTTGCCGCATGGCCTATGTGGGGCGCGTGCTTTGCACTTTTCCTATTGCGCGATGCTGACACTAAACTTGCCTTTGGCAAATAGTAAGCATTAGTTAGGGCAACTGCGCATTATCGTGCTGGCAAGTTGCCCTTGCCATGATGTATCTCAAAGCGTTGAACCGGGCTTTTTAGCCTTTCGCAGCAGCGTACAGCTGCTGCCACTCGCCCTCTTGTACCGGCATTATTGATAACCTTCCGCCTTTTTTAACTAAAGGTAGCTCAGTAATACCTTCCATACTTTTAATCACAGAAAGTGGCAGTACGCTGGAAAACTTTTCTACAAACTTCACATCGACACGATACCAACGAGGGTTTTCTCCGCTGGATTTAGGATCGTAGTATTTTGACTCAGGGTTAAACTGTGTGGTGTCTGGGTACCCGCCTTTCACCACTTCTGCAACGCCTGCAATACCAACTAGTTTGCAGCTGGAGTGATAAATAAACACCTTATCGCCTAGCTTTACGCCATCACGTAAAAAGTTACGGGCTTGGTAGTTTCTTACGCCATCCCATGGTTCAGTTTGCTCAGGACGGTTTGCCAAATCATCAATAGAGAATGCATCGGGTTCGGTTTTAAATAGCCAATATGCCATGTTATAAAAATGTCTCTTAGTTTTATTTAAAAAGGTTTTTGCTCGTGAAAGCCTAAGCAACGGGTTCACTTCAAGAAGCGGCAACTAGCGCTCTTACCTAGTCTGGCATTACATAAAATTGAGGTACGCACATACGAAACCCCAAGCAATAATCGCCGTGCTGCAACATTGCAATTTTGTACAAGTATACAAAGCACTTTTATTTAATGACAGTGCTATACCGTACCTGTCCCAAGACTGCTATAATTACGCCATTATTCTGTGTCGCAATTCAATTGCGCTTCAGCAACTCTCTGTTTTTTCTAGATGTGATTACTATGCAAGCCACCATTAAGGCCGACCGCGGTCTGTTTTCTTACCCTAAATATTGGCCACACTGTTTGGGTACTGCGCCATTCTTACCTATGTCTAAGGAAGAGATGGATGCCCTTGGTTGGGACAGCTGTGACGTTATTTTGGTAACCGGTGATGCCTATGTCGATCACCCTAGTTTCGGCATGGCGGTTATTGGTCGTGTACTTGAGGCCCACGGGTTCAGAGTAGGCATTATTTCTCAGCCCGATTGGAAGAGCAAAGACGACTTCATGAAGTTAGGTAAGCCAAACCTGTATTTTGGTGTTACCGCCGGCAATATGGACTCCATGATTAACCGCTACACATCGGATAAAAAACTTCGCCACGACGATGCCTACACGCCTGGCAATGTAGGTGGTAAGCGCCCGGATCGCGCTGTTACCGTTTACTCGCAGCGCTGCCGCGAGGCCTTTAAAGGTGTTCCGGTTATTGTAGGTGGCATTGAAGCGAGTTTGCGCCGTATTGCTCATTACGACTATTGGAGCGAAAAAGTACGCCGTTCGGTATTATTCGACTCTAAAGCTGACATGCTGTTTTTCGGTAACGCTGAGCGCCCGCTTGTTGAAGTCACTCACCGCTTAGCGGCAGGCGAAGATATTGCCGATTTGCGCGACATTCGTGGCACTGCCATTATCGTTAAAGAAGCACTGCCAGAGTGGCAAGGCGTGGACTCTACCTCATTAGATAGGCCTGGCAAGATAGACCCAATATCAAGCCCCTATCAAATGGAGCCTGAATGCGATTCACAAGACAAAGACACCAAAAGTAGCGAAGCGCCAGAAGCTGCGCCTATCGTTATTCAGCCGCCGCAGAAAGAAAAAGAAAAGCGTAAGCCTTGGGAGAAGGTTTACGTTAAGCTGCCTGCTTTTGAGACAGTTAAAGACAACAAGGTGTTATATGCGCACACCTCGCGTATTTTGCACCAAGAAACGAATCCCGGCTGTGCCCGCGCTTTAATGCAGCGCCATGCTGATAGACACATCTGGATTAACCCGCCGGCGATGCCTCTTGAAACCGAAGAAATGGATGCGGTGTTTGACCTACCCTATCAGCGTGTTCCGCACCCAGTGTATGGCGATGCTAAAATTCCCGCTTACGACATGATTCGCTTCAGCATTAACATTATGCGCGGGTGTTACGGCGGCTGCACGTTCTGCTCTATTACCGAACACGAAGGGCGCATTATTCAAAGTCGTTCTGAAGACTCCATCATTCGCGAAATTGAACAAATTCGCGACACGGTACCCGGTTTCACTGGCGTTATATCAGACTTAGGCGGTCCAACGGCGAACATGTATCGCCTTCGTTGTAAGAGCCCTAAAGCAGAAGCAACCTGTCGTCGACCTTCATGTGTTTACCCCAGCATTTGTGCGCACATGGACACCGATCACAAGCCAACTATCGACTTATATCGTCGTGCTCGCGAATTGCCAGGCATTAAGAAAATCCTGATTGCTTCGGGCGTACGTTACGACTTAGCGGTAGAAGACCCGGAATACGTGAAAGAACTTGCCCTTCACCACGTAGGAGGCTATTTGAAGATAGCTCCAGAACACACCGAAGACGGCCCGTTATCTAAAATGATGAAACCGGGCATGGGCAGCTACTACCGCTTTAAAGAGCTTTTTGATAAGTATTCACAGGAAGCAGGTAAAAAGCAGTATCTGATCCCGTACTTCATTGCGTCGCACCCGGGCACCACTGACGAAGACATGTTAAGTCTTGCGATTTGGCTTAAAGAAAACAAATTTAAACTCGATCAGGTGCAAAACTTCTATCCGTCGCCAATGGCCACGGCAACTACCATGTACCACACCGAAGTGAATTCACTGCGCAAAGTAACCAAAGACAGTGAAGACGTACCATCTGCTAAAGGTGAAATTCACCGCAGACTGCACAAAGCGATGTTGCGTTATCATGACCCGAAAAATTTTGCGCAAATCCGTGAAGCGCTTAAGCGTATGGGGCGCGAAGATTTAATTGGTCGCGGTCCTCAGCACCTCGTTCCACCAGAAACGGCAGATGAGAAGCGTCAAAAAGCGCAAAAAGGCCGTCGGGGCGAACGCGCGCTAACCAAACACACCGGGCTTCCACCCTCGTTTCAAGGCAAAAACGGGAAAGGGAAAAGTTCAGACCGTAATGTAGGCAATAAAAACAGCCGAAATAACGGCGGCAATAAACAGCAAGGCACACGCAAACAGGAAACTGGCAGCGGCGGGCCTGAAAGTCGTAACGGCCACAGTGACAATAGAAATCGTGCTAATACTAGCAAGGCAAATAGCGGTACGGGCAATAAGCGCAATCGCACTCAAAAACAGCCAAGCATGCAAAAGCGCTAGTAAACAACACGGCTAAAAAAACGCCCAGCGTTAGTCAACGCTGGGCGTTTTGCATTTATAAAGCAAACTTGGGTTAGACTTTGGGTGCAGCCTCACACACAACATTATCTAAGGTGGCTAGCTCACCGGTTTGCTCGTTGCGTAATAAGCACTGTTTACCATTAGTTAAAAGCGTAAAGCTAAATATCGGGTTATTGTGCCTGCCATCAATGGGCAGACCTCTGCTAGCCATCTGCGCTTTTCGCTCAATAGTCACCTTCGAAGACTGGCTAAACACGTCATCGGCAACGGTAATCTTAACGCCGCCAAACCACTCGCTAATGGTGTTTTCGATAGCCTGTTTTTGACTGGCCGTGATAGACGTCGCTCGGGCCTCTTGCATATCATCGCCTTGGGTTGCTGCACAACCACTTGTTAGCGCAAGGGATGTGAGTAGAGCCGTCGCCACCATCACCCTTTTTTTTACAAAAAACGGCATCACTCGCGTTCCTTTATAATTGGTTGATTTATTTTATTGTGTAAAATAAACGTCTCTTTGCGTGTTTGTGGCTTATCGATGGCAATAAGCTTTTGTCCTGCCAGCGCGCTTTGGCTCTCGCTTTGATTAAAGCCTAACGCCTCGATATTGGCAACAGCGCTTGAAGCAACCACCTCTGGGCATGACCCCGTAGCGGCATACTGTAACGTAGCAGACAGCATTCCTTCATCTGGGTCACCTAAACTCGCGGTAAAGTCATCTTCCACTTCACACCCCGGCAACTCAAAGTCGAAGTTTGGTGTGGTGGTGGGCATAAAGCCGTCGGCGTAGTCGCCAAAACCTTTATTATTTATCCCCTGAAATTGAATAGTGAAATACGTCTCACCACAATTATCGGTAGGATAGAAACCATAGGGCTTACCGCAAGTTGTCGAGCCAATTTGTACCACTTCAACGTCGATACCGCGAAGCGCATTCATCACCGCTTCACTTGCTGAGCAGGTTGCATCGGTTGCAATAACGTACACTCGCGTTAGCGACAAGCTAGGCAATAGCGTATCGGTAAGTAAACCTGCGTCGTAATCAATTTCTGTGCTGTAAAATGGTGTAGGACGGATAGTTTCCCCAGTGACAGGGTTTGTCGATGGGTTTTTGTCATTAAATCGCAAGGTTTCAAAAATGGCATCGTTAGTTTGATTAGGCCCAGCCACCATATAAGAAAGCTGTGACGCTAACGCCAAACGCCCCCCTCCGTTATAGCGCAAGTCCATAACTAACTCTGTTACGTTTTGCTCCACGAAAGTATCGAAGGCATTAATTAAGCCTTCTTGCGCAGTAACGATAAAGGTATTGAATTGGAAGTACCCTACCTTTCCTCTTTCGGTCTCTAGTACTTTAACATTTTGAACAGGCGTTACGCTTATATCACCCGAGGTGATTTCCACCGAGGTTGTGGTGCCATCAACCAACTCGAATTCAAAATTGGCTGTCGTGCCCGCGTCATCCGGAAACAGAGCGGCATTAATAGCATCCACGCCTTGCTGGGTATTATCATTAACAAAATCAACGCCGTTGATGCTTAACACTTTGGCCCCTCGCGGCACTTCTGCCAAAGCGGCGGGCGACCTGGGCTCGGTGAAACGAACGGTTAGCTGTCTAGGTACTGTAGTTGACCCGAATTCCCAATCAAACCCGTAACCCGACGATATACCCGACTGAGATAATTCGTTGTATTCTGCTGTATCTTGCGAAAAATGAAAGTTGTCTTTTGGCGTACCGCTTGGTGTAAGTTCGGTGGTTTTTAGCTGATCGAAATAGGCTAAAACCGAAAAATTTTCCGGGTCGTTATCGTCTACTTCGTCATACCAAAGGTAAGTATCGTTAGTCCAAGAGCGCAGCCATAACTTTTCATCCATTGCTGTGCCTTGCATATCGGGGTAAGCACTTCCTGTGAATGGGTCAATGCCGCTTCGAGGGGTTTCGCATTTCGCAATAAATTGGGATTGCGGCTCGTAAACGCCGGCTTCCCACTCTGGCTCACTCGTGACAGGCGTCGTCGGCGTAGTGGCCACAGGAGGATTATTAGACGATCCTCCCCCGCCACCACAGCCACCAAGAAGAGTAACCATTACCGCCAATGCCACCGAAGAATACGTATACGCTTTCATGTTCAGAAAAATGTCCTTTTTTAAATACGGCTAACCTAAAATAGTAAAACAGTACTACACGCATTTTTTTTAGCATAGACGATATTGACACAACCTAGAAAGGGTAACTACTTAACAAATGTTTAAAATGTTTCTAAATGTAAAATGTAGGTAGGGGTTGCTGCTCGGCCCAATAACGTATTCATTTACGTATTCATTTACGTATTCATTTACGTATTCATTTACGTATTCAATAACGAACTATGCCTGCATCATCGTAGCTAACGCCCTTTTGCCTTGGTTTTATTAAACCTACAAAGCATGTTTACAGTGTATAGGCGCTATACTCATGGCGCGTTCGCACTACTCTTTTAGACCTAACACGCCCACAGCAGTGGCTGTTAAGCTACTAATGTACAGCTCTTCATCGGTTTCAATTGCGCCCGTTGTGAAAGGAAATGCGCCTGTTGGGTCTTGCAAGCTTAGCTCTATTTCTCCGCGTTCACTTATTTTTATTAGATGGCCGTATGCTTGCCCCTGTGGGCGAAGAAGCTTAGGAAGTCGTTGCACTATTTTCCGTAAAAAAGGACTGTCGGCGAGTTTATCAACGGCGCTTGAACGCGGTGATGCCAGCCCCACGTAATAGCCACCGTTTCTTGCCGCACTTATGTTATCGGGAAAGCCGGGCAAGTTATCAATGACGATATCAACCTGACCGGACCTTGGCCCACCTAGCCAATAGCGCAGCACACGGTAGTTTCCCGTTTCATTAACTAAAACTGACGCTTGGTCATGGCTAACCGCTACTCCATTAGCAAAGACTAAACCATCCATAATGACCTTGCTTTTACCCGTTGAAGGGGTGTATTCGATTAGCCTACCATTCCCTCTGTGCTCTAAAATTTCAAGCAAACTTGCATTTAGGGTGCCACCAAACGCTTTGGCTGAAAACTTGGTGGTCGCGTCGGTAAAGTACACCTTGCCATTTTCTGCGATATCCACATCATCTGCATAAACGACAGGGGTGCTGTTTACGCTATCAACCAGCACAGAGAGTACGCCAGCAGTATCTATTTTAAGTAACCCAAGGTGAGCATCGGCGATTAGAAGGTTTCCTTTACTATCGTACTCAATGCCTAGGGGGCGACCGCCCGTATTTACCCAGGGAGAAAAGGTACGCTCGCCTTTTTTCTTTAACAGAATGGCACCTGAATGGCTCGATGTCGCCAAGGTTCCTTCATGGTTTAACGCAAAGTCCTCTGGCCCATAGTCGTCGCCCAGATCAATAAGGGTTAAATCGGAAAGCCGTGTGTTTTGGGCGAATTTACCTTCAAACCCATTATTGGCAGGTGATTGCCATGAAACTGGCGCTATGGGTACAGGCCATAACAGTAGGTAAAGGGCAATTAACACAACGATCAACCAAGCCACTTTCATTAGCACTCTCCCCATATTATTACGCTTTCTATTTAGCTTGCGCCTAGGTTTTCCCCACAATAGCAAGCATACTTTCAACACTCCCCTTTCGTTTTTGAATAATGAACTATTACTCAAAGCTGTTTTTTAAGGAGTTAATATGGCAATGCTTTTTGCGCATTACAAATTCGTAAAGTGACATCTATAAACTGGTTTCGCGCGTTTCATAATAAAATGCTGTAAAGGTGCACCATGTCATTTTATTCAAAAACACTCGAAGCTTCGTATGCCAAGCAGATAGACAGAGAGTTACGGGCAAGCCATGCTGGTGAAACCGGTGCGGTTTGGATATACCGAGGCGCGTTTTTTGCCGAATTCATCCTAAGCTTATTTAATATTTTGCGCTCGACGGAAGATACCAAGGTCTTCATTCAAGAGCATCTAAAAACTGAAAAGCAACACCTGAATCTTTTTGAAACGGAAATGCCGCTTTTCAGAGGAAGCTTTATTCTGCCCCTATGGGTAGCGGCTGGTTTTATTACAGGTTTTATTCCTCGCTTATTAGGTAAAAATTGGTTTTTCTATACGATTTACAGTGTAGAGAAATTTGTCGACACCCATTACGAAAAGCAATGTAGCAAATTGGTAATGCAACCGAACCCGCCATCAAACGTCATTAACCGGTTCAAACGGTGTCAGATGGACGAACAGCATCACAGAGACGAGGCACAATCTCAAATCGCAACGAAAGTCACGCTGCCTATGAAACTGTGGGGGCGCTTAGTACGCGTAGGTTCATCGGCCGCAGTTACAATCGCGAAGATTATTTAGAGGAATAATCCACGCACTAAATAGAACCATGATAGATTAAAATAATTACCTAATTCTCAGCATCATGGAAAGAATGAATGGGCAAAAAAGACAGAATTAGACCACCAAAGCCTTGCGATATATGCAGTAAAGAAGCAGACGTACAATTTAGAATTCAAACAAACGAGAGTGGTAACTGGCGTAGAGTGTGTAAAACATGCCAAGAACAGGCAGCAAGTAGCGCGGGTTATCTCTACGGTGGAACATGGAAAAGAAAAAAGCGCAATTAGCGCCTACGCGTTCTCACGGGCAGGCGCTAACTGCGCGGTTAACGTTAACGCTACTTAAGCACTCGCACCCTCTGCGCTATTGCCTTGACTAGCCTGCCCCGCGCTGCCAGTTTTGTCTTTTTTCACCTTTGCTTGTTCAGTGCTAGCACGTTTTATTAATGTGCGGGCACGGTATACGCTCCAGATGACGTAAACCGCCATGGGAATATTCAGCTGTAACGAAGCAATAGTAAATGTTGCACTACCATGCACCGCCACGTAAGCAACAAGCAGCATGAATACGCTAAGCCCCGATATCAATAGCCACATAGGCTTAGTTAACGACTTAACCGCCACCGTTACCCCAGTATTTAATAGCATTAAACACCAAAACACCGCTACTAAAGACCCCGTGAAAAACATATCTGCAATGGCAGTAAATGCTAATGCGCTTACACTTCCCCAAACCGTTGCGTACCAAAGGCGACTAGCCAGCGGTGGATGTGCTTTTTTAGACAGCCAAATCTCCATGCCCGATACGCATAACATCGTTAGCATTACACCCAAGACAAAGTAAAGCCATTTACTGACCAGTCCAGCGAAGTCACCAAAATGTAGTCGGTACATTGACCACAATAGCTGCTTACCCCATTCTCCGTTTTCATAACCCGCAACGCCTATATAATTACCCGCGGTATCAAAGCGGTAGCCTTCAGCGTAAATCATTCGATTAGGGGCCTTCGCGTAGATTTCTATAAATTGCTCAGGCTCACCCACTTCATGTACGGTTAAAAAGATAGGGGATTTCTCAGGGGCCAAGGTTTCCATTTGAGCAAATGCTTTGCCGATAGCCGGTTTGCCTTCTTGAGGCACTAAGACCGGGTCTGGTGTGAATATTTGATCCACTACGGCATCTCTGTCCCCCCCATAATTAAGCGTAGCAATGACAATAAGAATAATGCCCGCCAGCCCAAAGTAGGTGCCGGTAATACCGATAACTAAATGAAATGGCGATGCCCAAAGGCCGAAGCGATTATGCAGGTCTATTTGGGCTTGCTGACCATTACCCCCGCGTCTTAGCTTAAATGCATCTTTAGTGATACGTTTATGTGCAATAATCCCTGTGATGACAAGCGTACAAATAACTGCACCTAGCGCACTGACTAAAATCATCCCCCAACTGTGTGGTAAATTTAAATAAAGGTGTAAATCCACCAGCATTTGAGTAAAAGATACGCTTTCCTTTTCAATCAAGTTGCCTTCATTGTCGGCGAAGTAAGCAACATGATCATTTTCAACAACCAGTCGCGGAATATCTGATGTAGGGAACACCACGAAGAGGTGATGAGATTCTTCGGTGTGCCGCGACAAAAAGCTATCCATGGCTTTTTCAACGACTTCTGGCGACACATTTTCCATTTCGGTAATGTGCGGCTGCTCCCATCGCTCAAACTCGAAATGAAATACAGCAATGGTTCCCGACAAACACACAAGAAAAAGAAGTACGCTCAGAAACACGCCTACCCACGTATGTGCATTTAATGCATTTTGTTTGGTTATTTTATCCATTATTTTCACCTACATCGGCATAAAGGTAAGTACAGGCACGCATAGACCCGCAAGAACGGTGTAAGCACCCACCACTTTAAATTTGTGAACGGTGGCGAGGTAGTGATAAACAATCATCCCCCACAATACCGGCAAGAGCACAGTGCCTGTGGCGAGTTGCCCTGCTATTGATAAAGGAAGTAGCGCGCATATACCAAGGGTTAGAAATACGCTAACCGCTAACAAAACAACCAATATCACCACGTAGTTCGCCGTATTACCTAGCAGAGTTTTGCGAGAAAAATCGACGCTTCTCGGCTGGGGGTTATTCTTTGGCTTTAGTAATTGGGTTTGATTTAACGCGATAAAAGGCCACACTAACAACGCGGGAATACACAGCGCGTATAGCACACCGAACTCCCACCCTTGAGCATAAGACCAGCACACGGATGAAGCCAACCAAACAGCAAGCCCCACGTATAAATAAGTAGACGCCTGCCCACGCCAACTTTTATAAACTGCCGCTAAGGCCGCAAGTGACAGACCACTTGCTGCAACTGAAAGCATAACTATTCCTTGAAGTAAGAACATAAAAGGCAACGCTAATGCTATCGTTAGCGATGAAAGTGCCTTTTGATGTTTTGTAGGTTTTTTATTTGTGGTAAAGCACCCGAGCACGCATAAATGCGCGTTTCTAAAAGAAGGATAAAACTGCTGAGCGCTCTACTTCTTTCTATTTTAACGGTGCTAATTTAACAAATTGACAGTTAAATGAAAACTACTATCATTACTATTTAGGGCGATACATTTGATGACTTAGAAAAGGAAAACAAAAAAGCCGAACTAACATGGTCAGTTCGGCTTTTTGATTGGTAGGTAAAGGAAGCGCCGCTAATTAAGCTGCTTCGCTCTCATCTTCTGATTCAACGACTTCGTGGCTTAGTAAATACTCGAACGCTGCCAATGAGGCTTTAGCGCCCTCGCCCATTGAAATAACAATTTGCTTATACGGAACAGTTGTTACATCGCCCGCTGCAAATATACCAGGCTCAGATGTATGACACTTGTTGTCTACCACAATCTCGCCGTATTGTGTCATTTCAACCGTATCTTTCATGAACTGGCTGTTTGGAACAAGACCAATTTGAACAAATACACCTGCTAGTTCGCGGGTATGAATCTCGTTAGTACTACGGTCTTGGTACTCAATCGCATTCACTTTGCCATTTTCTGCAGTGATCTGACGGGTCGCTGCATTTTTAATAATAGTGATATTGTCGCGCTTTTCAGCTTGGTCTATTAATACCTGATCGGCTTTAAGCTCTGGCATGAATTCAAATACCGTTACCGATTTCACTATACCTGCTAGGTCTAGTGCAGCCTCAATACCCGAGTTACCACCACCAATTACCGCCACGTCTTTGCCTTTAAAGAATGGGCCGTCACAGTGTGGGCAATATGCTACGCCATTCCCTACGTTTTCTCTTTCACCTGGTACGCCCAGCTCTCTCCAACGGGCACCAGTAGCGACAATTACCGTACGCGTACGGATTTGCTCGCCAGAAGACAACGTAATCGTTTTGATGTTGCCTTTTTCGATGCTATCTACACGAACATGCTCTTTAAGTGTAATGTCGTAGTCACGTACGTGCTCCATCAAGTTGCCAACAAGTTCAGGGCCTGTGGTTTTAGGCACAGAGATTAGGTTTTCAATGCCCATCGTATCTTTAACCTGCCCGCCAAATGTTTCTGCAACAATTGCTACTTTCAAACCTTTACGAGCGCTGTAGATAGCTGATGCTACGCCAGCTGGGCCACCGCCAATTACCGTCACATCTTGCAGCGGTAACGCGTCGCCTTTATTCGCTTCTTTAAGGCTTGGGTCGCGTTCGATAAGTTTGTTGATAAGCACAGAAGCGTCAACTTTACCGTTTGCGAATAGCTCGCCATTTAGATACACACTTGGTACACCTTGAATGTCGCGCTCTTGAATTAAGTTTTGATATAAACCGCCATCAATCATTTCAGCTTTAATATTTGGATTAACCAATGCAAATTGGTTTAACGCCTGAACGACCTCTGGGCAGTTGTGACAGCTAAGGCTAATGAACACTTCGAAGTTAAGCGGTTCATTGATAGCTTTTACCATCGCTTTAACGCTGTCATCTAGCTTCAGTTCTGTGCCTGCTGCGTGCAGCATGGCAAGGACTAAAGAGTTGAATTCGTGACCACCGGGAATGCCTGAGAAACGGATACCCGTATCTTCACCGTCAGCTTCTAATAGGAAGCTGATAGCGCTGCGGAGTTCACCATTAGTGTCGCGCTCTTCAACATTAAGTTTTTCGCTTACTGATGCAATGTCGGACAGAAACTTCACAAGCTCGTCGCGCTTGCTATGTTCACCGGTCTGTACGACAAAGGTTACGTTTTTCTGCATTGTTTCAGCATAAGACTTCAATGCTTGTAAAATTTCTTTAGTTAACACGGTTATTCTGCCTTATTTTCGACACGCCGATCCCCGCCAACCTTCTTCTGAGGTCAACTACATAAGCGGAAATTGGGAATTAACATCAGGGAGCGGAGACCCGCTCCCTATATAAACGTTGCCAATGCTTACCGTTAGCTAACGCCAACGGCATTATCGGCCTCTAAGCAAGACGCTTAGATTTTACCTACTAGGTCTAGAGAAGGTGCTAGTGTTTCTTCACCTTCTTTCCATTTAGCTGGGCAAACTTCGCCTGGGTTATTTGCTACGTACTGAGCAGCTTTAACCTTACGTACTAGGTCGTCTGCATCACGGCCGATACCTTCAGACGTGATTTCCATTGCTTGAACGATACCCTCTGGGTCAACAACAAATGTTGCACGGTCAGCAAGGCCCATAGTTTCACGCATACAATCGAAGTTGCGAGTGATTTCACCTGTTGGGTCGCCAATCATTGCAAACTTGATCTTGTTGATCGTGTCTGAAGAATCGTGCCATGCTTTGTGTGTGAAGTGAGTGTCAGTAGATACTGAGAAAACTTCTACGCCACGAGACTGAAGCTCTTCGTATTTGTCAGCGATGTCACCAAGCTCGGTTGGGCATACGAATGTGAAATCAGCTGGGTAAAATACGAAAACTGCCCATTTACCTTTGATGTCTTCACTGCTTACGTCAATGAACTCGCCGTCTTTAAATGCAGTCGCTTTGAAAGGTTTGATAGCAGTATTGATCAATGCCATGTTTAATTCTCCATTTTGGTTTTAAATTATCTTCGCAAGCAAGTAGCATGCGAATACAAACTTTACGTTTATAGTGACGACATGGTTTTACACTTTTGTGAACTTATTCACTAATGAAAAATTCATGTCTCTCGAAACTGGTGATAAGAATAGCGCGTATCATTTTAAAAAACTAATTGGTAAAAATGAATCGCTTAATCAGGTTATTGAATTGAACGATGAAAATAGAACCAAATTGATTAATTGCATTGCAATACGCGCACTTAAAAGCTCAGCGTTTGCCACATGAATAGGTGAGGAAAACCATGTTAGACAATCGGCTTCAACATATCATAGATGCAGTCAAACGCATTGACGGGCAAACACCAAGCTTACAGCTAGCTAAGCACACAAAGATGGCTTCAAGCCCTTTTGTGTTTTATCGAGGAAGTGCCCAGCTATTTTATGCCGATATTCGATCTGGGGTCATCACCTTCCCAAAAGAATGTGACTCAATTCCCCTTACAAGCGTAATGGGCGATTGCCACACCTCAAATTTCGGTTTTCTTACCGAAGAGGGTTCCCATGGCGACACGGTTATTTTCTCACCCAACGATTTCGACGATGCATGCGTAGGACAAGCGCAATGGGACGTTCTTCGCTATCTCACGTCTTTACATCTTGCCAGAGCACATTGCGTTGGTGTGGTTAAAGGTAAATATCAAGATGACGCTATCAACCATTCGAAACCGGTCGTTGGCCATCAGGATGTGATTGAAGCTCAGTATCGTTTTATAGAAAGCTATATAAAGACATGTGAGCGCGTTAAAGCAAACGCTTCGGTACTTAACGAAGCAATAGACACCTGCCCTAGCACCGTTCCCAGTAAATTAACTAAGCTCTATAACAAAGCAAAGGCGCGTAGTGCAGGTGGTGAAGATTTCACGTCAAAAAGTGCGTTAGCCAAAGCAGTACAACTACAGGGCGGCACATTAGCCTTCAAGCGTAACAGCGAGAAGTTCACTAAACTAAGTGGGCAAGAGTATTCAGCGTTACTGGCCGCGTTTGCCCCTTATATGGATGACGCCGTTGTGGATATCGTTAAACGCCTAAATGCCGGTACGGGCTCGGTTAATATGAACCGCTATTATTTTTTAGTGGGCCCGTCCAAACCGCATAACGCCGAAAGCTTCTCACATTGCCATATCGTAGAAGTGAAGCAGCAGCGTGAAGCCGCTCCCATTCACTATTTTAAAGCGCTTAACCCGGTTAATCGACTGAACGCGGCGCATCTTACCGCCCGCTGCCAACGCCGAATGCAGCGCAGGCCAGACTTAGTGCTCGATGAGGTAAAATACGCTGGCGCACACTATTTAGTGCGCTCGCGCCATCACGCTAAAGTTGGGGTTGCCCCGCACGATATCGCCATGGGCAACAAAGCCATTGAAAAGGGTTTTAATTACTTTGCTGAACTTTGTGGGTACAGCCTTGCTTTAGCGCACTGTCGGGGAGATCGCCGCAGTACCTGCTTCTCCTCTTCTGCGGCTAAAACATTTGAATCTGTAAAGACCCTACTGGTAAAAGTTGCAAATTTGTATGCTGAGCAAGTAATAGACGATCATGCTTTATTTAAACAACATATTGAAAACAAATGAATTGATGGGTAACGCCCTAGCTTGCGTTAGCGGTTTAAACACTTCACTGAATAGAATTACTTAAGCGAAAATTAAGCGCTTTGTTACAACTCAAAGGCATAAATAAACTTACCCATAAAAGATAAGTACCTGTTGTATATAAATTTATTAAAATACAGCTTGAATAAGCTTAAATCATTCCTACCCACGCGAAATCCCTTTACGGTAGTACTCGCAATAGCAAAATGGCATTGGGCCTGGTTATTGCTGGCTTGCACACCTGCGAGCACACACAAAGATGTGAATTAGAAAAATAATGAAAACTACAAAGGGAAAATGACGTGAAAACATCATTAACTTTACTATCTGCAGGGATAATTTCTGCGCTTTCTTCCACAGCAGTTAATGCTAACGATTTGGTCATTAGTGGTGTCATTGATGGGCCGCTAAGTGGCGGTGTACCCAAAGCCGTTGAACTTTTTGTGGTCAACGACATTGCCGACTTGTCCGCTTATGGTGTTGGCTCTGCCAATAATGGTGGTGGCACAGATGGCGAAGAGTTCACCTTCCCAACTGGCGTATCTGCAACTGCAGGAACCTATATTTACGTTGCATCTGAAATAGACGGCTTTACCGCGTTTTTCGGTTCAGCACCTGACTATGATAGCTCGTCAATGGGCATTAATGGCGACGATGCTATTGAACTTTTCAAAGACGGTAGTGTTATTGATACGTTTGGCGACATTAATACCGATGGAAACGGCACCGCGTGGGAATACCTTGATGGGTGGGCTTACCGTACCTCAGGCCAAAACGCTAACGGCGGCAACTTCGATTCAGCTAACTGGACATTCAGCGGTGTGGATGCGTTAGATGGCGCAACAACAAATACCGATGCAACGACACCTTTCCCAACAGGTACTTTCACAACTGAAGGTGGAGATGAAGTAGTCGATGAACCTGAAGTACCGGCCGTTGAGCTAGGGGTTTGTGGCGATGACGCGGTGCTTATCAGTACTATTCAAGGTAGTGAGAATAGCTCTGCAGAGGTGGGCAATAAGGTTATTGTAGAAGCTATTGTAACAGGTACGCGAGATGGCGGATTCTTTATCCAAGAAGAAACGGCAGATTACGACGCTAATGAAGCAACGTCTGAAGGCCTGTTGGTAGAAGGTAATATAGACATTGAAGTAGGCAACCTGGTTCGTCTTTACGGAGAAGTTGAAGAAAATTACGGCATGACCACGCTGGTTATGGACAGCGCTGTGGTAGCGTTAGATTGTGGCGAAGCGGAATCGGTTGCGAGCGTAGCCCTTTCAATGCCTTATGAAGTTGACTTAGAAACACTGGAAGGCATGGTAGTAAGCGTTACCGATGCTACCGTAATAAGCACGAATAACTTGTGGCGCTTCGGTGAGATTGTCGTTAGTGACACGATTAAGCGTCAGCCGAGCGACGTTGCAGCTCCACTGTCAGAAGACTACGTTGCAGCAGAGCAAGCAAGCGAAACCAGCTTACTCACTATTGAAGACAATAGTGGCTCACAATATCCTGATACACTTAATTACTTCCCTACTTTCAGCTATGCGAACGCCATTCGCATTGGCGACAGTGTGTCGGCCTCGGGCCCGCTAAACTATAGCTTTGGTACTTACAGAATAAATCCAAGTGACATCATTGAAGTAGCTTCAACACGCGAAGCCAACCCTGTTGTTGCTGAAGGTAACCTTTCAATCGCGACGTTTAACGTACTGAACTATTTCAATGGCGAAGTAGATGAAAACGGCGATGTGACCTTTGATTATGACAACAATCGCGGTGCGTCAGACGACGTGGCCTTCGCCCTACAACAAGGCCGTATTGTCGAAGCCATTATTAATTTGAATGCTGATGTTGTTGGCTTAATGGAGATAGAGAATGATGGCTTTGGCGACGATAGCGCTATCCAGTCTCTTGTTAATGCCATTAATGCTGAATTAGGTGAAACCGAACAATACGCATTTGTTGCTACCAGCGACGGTAGCGAAATAGGTACCGATGCCATTACCGTAGGCTTACTATATAAGGCGTCTGTAGTGACACCTGAAAGCGATGCAATGATTGTGGATATGCCAGTACAACAAATTGATGAAGATAGTCTGGCACGTATGCGCCCTAGCCTTCTTCAGTCGTTCGTTCATAACGAAAGTAGCAAGTCGTTCCTTGTTGCGGTAAATCACTTTAAATCTAAAGGTTCGCAGTGTGCTGAGGACGTAGCAGAAGCACCGTCTGAAATTACGACAATTCAAGGCAGCTGTAATGCACTTCGCGTATCGGCAGCGATCACGCTTGGTAACGCATTGAGCGATGAGAGCCTGCCTGAGCGTAAGGTCATCTTGGGCGACTTAAATGCATACAGTGCTGAAGACCCTGTCGCTGTACTTACCGATTACACACCTGAATCACGTGGATACACCATCGCTACTGCTATAAACACGGGCATGGACGAAGGTGCTTCGGTTGACGTTGAATCTAGCTTTGGCTATCACAATTTAGCCGAAGAGTTCGACGCAGAAGGCTTTTCATATTGGTTCTACGGCACTGAACAAGTGGGTAGTTTAGATCACGTGTTAGCAAGTGACGCCATGCTTGCAGACGCTATTGATGGTGCGCACTGGAATATTAACTCAGTGGAAGCGTATCAGCTACAGTACGATCAAGCGCTTCGTTTCTATCCTGAAGAAGAAGGCTACGCATTTACCGACGTTGGCCCGTTTAGAAGCTCGGACCATGACCCATTCATCGCCACATTCGATTTACAAGCGGACGTAGTTGAAGACGATGAAGATGACAACAAGGATAGCTCAGGAGGAGCGATGGGAGGAATTTTCGCATTGCTAGCCGCAATGGTAGGTTTTCGCCGTCGTCAGCATAATGTTGAAAAGAAAAGCTAACGTTGAAAAATAACCAGCGCCGTTCACATTAACAAAATGTGACCCGCAAACGTAAAAAGCTGCCTTTAAAGGCAGCTTTTTCAATGGCGCATCACCATAATTTTCTATTTCTACACACCACTAGGCGTTCACGCTTTAGACACTACCATACCCACTAAGTCAGCGGCATTAGTATCGTCAACTTCGATACCAATACGCTTAATATACTGGTCCCGCTTCTCCGCTTGCGTTGTCGATAATTCACTAGATAACAGTACCTTTGCTGCACGCTTTGCCGACTTCATTTGTTCATCAGATAGGTTATCGTCAAGGTGAATTTGGGTAATAACTTTCAATAAACTCAACGCAATTTGTTTATCTTTAGGCGACAATGTCAGTGCCTGCAGCAAGTTATTGTAGGCGGGGTTCAATCGGTTCTCTTTATAGTTTACCGTTGCCATCTGTTTCAGTTCTTTGGTGGTAAACTGAATCTCACTGCGTTCAATGGACTCTTGATTTAAGTATTCATTGACCACTTGCGAGGTAAAGGTATCGCCTTCAATCTGTTTACGTAGCTTATCTAAAATACTGACACAGTGTTCGCGCATTCCCAGTTCATGAAACGCCTTCATTTTGTCCAGACTGTCTTCCATCGACAAGCCTTCTGTAGAAGCTGAGCGATCTTTCATCAATTTTTCTGCACTACGCTTATCATCTCTTAGACAAAGCACGCGGGCTTTCACCACGTCAATTTGTTCACCAAGCTGACTTTGCATACCTTTTTGCTGTTTAAGCTCTTCCAGTTCGGACTCGGCTTTTTGCAAATACCTTTCTGTCTCTGTATTGCCCAGGCTAGTAGCAAGGTCAATAGTAGAACGGATAACGTTTAACGTGAGCTGAGGTGAATCGTGAATAGAGTTTTTAGCAAATTTTGCCATGTTTTGAACGGCAGAAAGCTGGCCTTTTTTGTCGTGATTAAGTCGAGCGAGGTCCCATAGGCGCTTGTTGCGCTCAATATTACGGGGCGCAAGCCTACTCGCTTCTTTCATCTGCTCATAAGCAATATCGAACTGCTCTTTTTCTATAAAATACTGCGCCAGTAAATCGTACGTTAAAAACCGCGTATCAGGCCTTTGTAACAAATCATCGACAAGAAGCTGGGCTTCTTCTAATTCGTCTTGTCTAAGTAAGGAGCGAGTTAAGCCAATATGAACCCATGCGTGGTCCATACTCTGCAATAAGCCCCTAAAATAATCTTCGGCGGTCTCGTAATCGCGAAGCTGCAATAAGCAATCGCCAATTAAGCGCTTTATTCTTGTGTGATACTCAGAAAGCAAGGCGTCTTTTAGCTGCCTTTCGGCATAATACATCGCAGTGGAATAGTCGCCTATCTGCATACAGTACAACATTTTGTGCAGCTTAAGGCGCACTTGTATTAAATAGTCTAATCGAGACTCAATTTTATTACGCTGTAGGGGTTTTACCCAAAAATCATCGGGCTGAAGTTCGACAATACAATTGACGAGCTCGGGCGATGTTTCGGCGCTTAAGAACACGACAGTTGTTGTGTCATTGATGTGATTGAGGTGCTTTAATTCTTCAAAGAGGTGAAAGCCATCTTTATCGTGGCTTACGTTAAACGACAATAATACAAAATCAAACTGTCGCGCTTCACATAGTCGCTTTGCATGAAATGCGTTAAATGCACTGCTGACATTCTTTATTCCAATTTCATGCAATGCAGATGCTACGACATCATGAACAAGCCCCTGATTATCGATAACCAGTACATGGAGTTCTTCTCTTGGGGTGGGGGCAGGTATTTTTTCCAGCATTGACCAATCACTTCTTACGTCTTTTCCCTAAGCGGCACAATAGGCATTTAAGCGATGCTATTGTGGACTGCACTACCATATCAACAAAACGTTCTGGGAAAGCGTCAGTTAAAAGCACTTTACTTCCACATTAAGAGCAAGGCTTTTAAAACGAAACATTTAGAGCATATTACCCTAGTGAAGGTTTAGTTTTACACCCTTTATCTGTAGATAGATAGCGTGAAGTTATTATACATAAGTATTATGTTTTAGATACCAGACATGCTGAACATTGCCCCATAAGTTTTAACGCGGTGGGTCTATGTTATCGTTAACGCTGCCGTTAACTCTAAACCAACCGGCAATAGAGTGACGGGTACGTGTAGCAGGCAGTACTTCATGGGGAAACTGTTCGCTCAAAAAGACGACAAGGGTATTTTTCTTCGGTAAGACTTTGGTACCTTCAACGTCATCACTGCTATTGTAAATGACCAGTTCTCCACCGTTCTCCTCCAGCCAATCTTCATTCAAATACCCGACCAGTGAAAGCACGCGATTGCCCTGCCCTTTAAACGCATCTACATGTCTTTTGTAAAATTTACCCGGTCCGTAGCAGGCGAAATGACTTTCAAACGAAAAAAGCCCCATAAAAAGTGAACGGTTTATATACTGCTGCATTGCTTCACACCATGCTAGCCACAGTGCTCCCTCTTGGGACGAGCCCGTAATCCAACATATTGCATCCCCTCTCACGTTCGTCGCTTTTTTATAGTTTTCCGCGCGACCAATGCCGGCCGTTTTATATTCTGCCTCAGAAATTGAACGCTGACAGTCTAAAAGAGCTTGTGTTATAAAATCAGGTAACCCATTCTCTTGTATAGAAAAGCCTTTCGTAACGAGGTCATCGACAATGGTTTCGAAAATCGATTCATCAAAAACATGAAGAGGTTGTATTGCTGTCAGTTGCTGTTTATTCATTTACGTTTTGTTTACCGATAAATTAAAACAAAGAAGGTTTGATGTGCATTGATGGCGTTAATGCACGCCGCGAGAAAGCTGCGACGTTATACGCCGCTAACATTAGTGTGGCAATTGTGAAACGCGGTTTTTACTCCGCAAAATTTTAATCGATAGAAGAAAAAAGTTTTATCGCTGGCGAGCGTGCTTCGAAATCGCACGCTTCTTGCTTGTCTTACTTAAAGTCAACATCAACTATACTTGAATATAAGTGATGTAAAGCGTAACAAACATGAGTAACCCATGAGTCAAGATCAAACACAAATAGAAGAAACGGAACATCATTTAGACTTGAGAAATTTAAGGCTAGATGACTACAACGATGTAAAGGCGTTAATGGATACAGTTTACGCCAATGTAGGAGGCGCTTGGCCGTACTCTAATTACAAAGCCCAGGTAACAACCTTTCCCGAAGGGCAAATTTGTATTGAAGATAAAGGCAAGGTGGTCGCTTTTGCTATCTCGGTTATCGTCGACTATGACCAGTTTGGCGATAAACACAGTTATGATGAGATAACCGGCGACGCCTACCTGACCACTCACGATCCTAACGGCGATGTGCTATATGGCGTTGAAGTGATTGTTTGCCCTGAGTATCGCGGCCTTAGACTAGGCCGCAGATTGTACGAGGCGCGCAAAGAACTGTGTCGTAACCTCAACTTAAAGTCGATAATGGCGGGCGGCCGTATACCAAACTACAAAAACCACGCTAATGAATTGTCGCCATACGAATACATTGAACAGGTAAAGCTTAAAGATATCTACGACCCTATTTTAACCTTTCAGCTTTCTAACGGCTTTGAAGTGAAACAGGTTATGTCAGCTTACTTGCCTGAAGATGAAGCGTCGCAAGGGTATGCCACCTTGCTTCAGTGGCACAATATTTACTATGAGCCTGGTACCCCTTCTCTAATCGCAAGCAGAAAGGCCAGCGCCCGTATAGGCTGTATTCAATGGCAGATGCGCTATTTTAACAATGTAGAAGAGCTATTGCAGCAGGTCGAATATTTCGTTGACGCACTGTCAGATTATTCCTGTGATGTTGCGCTTTTCCCCGAGTTTTTCAATGCACCATTAATGGGGCTTAGCCCGTCAGATTCTTCCATTGACGCTATTTGGCACTTAGCTACCTACACCGATGAAATTTTAACAGCGGTGTCCCATTTAGCGGTGTCCTACAATATCACGATCATTGCTGGCTCTATGCCTGTGGTGGAAGAGGAAGAGCTTTACAACGTTAGCTACATCTGTAAAAGAGATGGCACCATCGAGAGCCAATATAAACTGCATCCTACTCCTCACGAGAAAGAGGATTGGATAATGAAAGGCGGTAACAGCCTTAAAACCTTCGATACCGATTTTGGTAAAATTGGCGTACTGATTTGCTATGACGTGGAGTTCCCCGAGCTTGCGCGCATTCTGTCTGACCAAGAAATGCAAATACTCTTTGTTCCATTTTGGACTGATACTAAAAACGGCTATTTACGCGTACGCCGGTGCGCACAGGCACGGGCTATCGAAAATGAATGTTACGTTGCCATTGCCGGAAGTGTTGGTAATTTACCCAAAGTTGATAATGTAGACATACAGTACGGGCAAACGGCCGTATTTTCTCCTAGTGATTTTGCGTTTCCTCACGATGCAATTGTATCTGAAACCACGCCAAACACGGAAATGACTCTCATTGTTGATTTAGATTTAGACAAGCTTACCAAACTTCAAAACGAAGGATCAGTAAGAAACTACCTTGATAGAAGACGCGACTTGTATCGGGTTGAGTGGATCGGCGACAAATCCTAAAGCCGCGTTTCAGCGCAGCTAAATCTAACGCGTTAAAGAAAATGTTTAATCTTGTGGCTTATGTATTGTTGACATCTTCATAAGCCATAGAATTTCCTTTAAATAAGCGATAACATGCGGTAGCGCGTAAAAAAGGATGGGCTCTCTTCTTATTAGCGCACATCATGATAGCCTTGTGATTAGCGAGCCCTACATAACGAGATAAATAATTTACTATGGCAAACAATTCAAAAAACGACGAGTTTCCAACAATTAGGCTGGACGAAGAAGACCGTCGAGATTACCAAACCAAAAGGCAAGCGGCACCTTCAAAACCCTCTACCACGCCGTCATCAACGCCTTCTTCTCCTTCCCCTTCATCGAACGGTGGTGGAAATGGAATATGGGTAACCTTGGTTGCAATTGTAGCGTTAGCTGCATGTGGTGGCTGTTACTACTTATATACGCTATTAGAGCAACAAAAAGCCGTTGCCGATCAAGCCGAAAAACGCATTATGCAGCTTGAAAACAAACTCTCTGCCACTGGCGAAGAAATTGGCGAGTCTACGGTCGCGCTTCAGGTTAAGGTGACCGAGCTCAGTAATAAAACCAACGAGCTGTGGGAACAGATGGACAAGCTATGGGCTTCAGCTTGGCGCCGCAACCAAAAAGAAATTGCCGATTTAGGCGATCGTGTTGGCAACGTCCAAACCGCGCTCAACAAAAATATTGGTTCCGTATCTGACGATGTTAACGCCCAGGCGGCGGCCATTGGTTCTGTGAAAAATCAGCTGGCCTCGCTGGCCGACGAGTTGCTCGCGGTGAACGTTCAGCTTGAGCAAGCGGCTAACGATAAACAAAGCGCGCAACAAAGTGTGCGTAACCTTTCAGATAAGCTTTCTGTTCTAGAGCAGCGCAATACAACATTATCTGGCCGTCTGACTAGCTTAGAAAATGAAATCCGCGAAATTGCTACAAAAGTAGTGTCTCGCAGCGGTGCATCAGGTGGAAGCGGCTCGGCGCCAGCTACGGCAGGAACTCAATAGAATATTGGTTGATGTAATCTCTATTTAGCGGTGAGGCAACACACTGTTAAACGAAGAAACGAAAGGGGCAATGTGCCCCTTTCATTTTTTATGTATTAGCGTGTGTCGTGATATTATTATCTTCTTTTAAAAAATTATAGGACATACTGCGCAATGAGTGACCAAGCGCCAAAACGTTTAAATAAATATATCAGTGACACCGGCCTGTGTTCGCGACGTGAAGCTGATAAACTCATTGAGCAAAAGCGCGTTAGTGTAAACAACCATCCTCCAGAACTTGGCACCAAGATAGGCCCAAATGACATCGTAAAAGTAGATGGCAAAATTGTTGGGGCGGTGGCTAAAGACAAATCCGATCGGGTGTATATTGTTTACAACAAACCCATAGGTATCACCTGCACCACAGAGCGACACGTTAAGGGAAACATCATTGATGCCATAGGTCACAAAGCGCGTATTTTCCCTGTTGGGCGCCTAGATAAGCCATCAGAAGGGCTTATTATCTTGACCAGTGACGGTGATATAGTAAACAAGATATTGCGCGCTGAAAATGCTCACGATAAAGAGTACGAAGTCACGGTTAACCAGCCTATCAGCGAGCGCTTCGTTAAACGCATGGCCCGTGGTGTCCCTATCTTAGGAACAGTAACTAAGCCTTGTGTTGTAAAGCCCACAGGTAAAAATACGTTTACTATTATCCTAACCCAAGGGCTCAATCGCCAAATCCGCAGAATGTGTGAATTTCTTGGGTATGAGGTGACTAAATTAAAGCGCACGCGAATTATGCACCTTGAGCTCAAGGCCCTGAAACCGGGACAGTGGCGTAACCTCACCCAACACGAGCTAACCACGTTGCAAAATGCGGTTAAAGCATCAAGTAAAACTGCACCCTCAAACTAACATGCCATTAAGAATGCTTTAAAACGCGCCTATGCGATAATAATTAATTGCAACGAACGCCAAATCTCAAAAATATGGTCTAAGCTTCTAGCAAATAAAAAATGTGAGGACAAAGCGTCGCTTTTTTGAAGGAATAAAATTCACACAGAAAAAAAGCGCCCATTGGGCGCTTTTCTTGAAACCTAGTCTTATCGACGAAGGCCTAGACGCTTGATTAGGTCAAGGTAACGCTCAGCGTTCTTGCCTTTAAGGTAGTCTAGAAGCTTACGACGTTGGCTAACCATACGTAGAAGACCACGACGTGAGTGGTGATCTTTCTTGTGATCAGCGAAGTGACCTTGAAGCTTGTTGATGTTGTGAGTAAGCAAAGCAACTTGAACTTCTGGTGAACCAGTGTCGCCTTCTTTAACGCCGTACTCAGCAATGATTTTCGCGGTTTCTGCTTTAGTTAGTGACATGTCATTCTCCTAATATTAATGCTTCGCCGATCACTAATTCAGCAAAGCGGAATGAGCGCCGTATTATAATGACCTTTGCACAGTTAGCAAGGACCGAACAACGTAAATTCATCAATTAACCCGTTTAAGGTTCGATTCCACCTTATTAATACGTTTAGCTAACTCGCTTTTGTATTCGAAACCGTTCAAAAAATCCCTTGCCCGCTGGTCACTTTTGTATCCGTATGCAGAATACACCGAGTGGGCTATGTTTATCTTAGCGTCGCGATCTACAACTAAGTCTAAATTTTGTTCGACAAATTGCGGTGATCTGTAAACTGCTCCTTGTAATAAGGTAACCACTGCTTGCTTAGTATCGATATTCGTTTGACGTTGTGCCCAACTAAGCGCGGTGTCGGGCTCAAAATAAGCGATAGTTCTGGCAGCGTGTTCAACATCAGATTGATAGTTTTCACTACTGCTATGTTCTACAAACCAGGAAGCAGCTTCACTGGGTGATTGGTTTACATAACTATCAAAGACCGCGCGTTTTATCTCATTTTTTCGTTCGTTGTCATCTAGCGTATCGAACCAAGCTTTAGTGCTTTCAACGTCTTTGCGTACCCAGGTACTTATTAAATTCGTTTCTAACCGTTTGTCATCCGAACGTTTTACTAACGATAACATGTCTCGAAACTGCTCTGATGTTTCTAGGACACTAAAAATACCGCTGTAGGCCGCACTTTTTAAATTTTCTGACTCAAGAAGAGCGATAGACTGAAAGGCACTATCAATGTCCTCACTTGCCATTTCTCTAAAAATGAGCAGAGGGTAAATGTTGTTTTCGAGACTGCCTGAGGTAAGTGAAGCATTATTAATATACCAATCAAGGGCCTTAGAGGGCGATTGATTAGCCCAATTAGCTATAACCGATAAGCGAAACTGCTTCTTCGTTTCCAAGTTAATATTCATATTATCAACAAGGTCCCAGGCTTTTTCGGGGTTCAGCTCTACTAAGCGAGAGACCATTGTTGACAAAATCATGCCGGCATCTGGATCGCTGATAGACGTATCGATGCTTGATAACGTATCGATAATTGCCTGCTCGCCCATCGTGCTTATAGAGATAATTAAGGCGCCTATTTGTTTTAAGCTAAGCTTGGGCTTGTCGGACAACCAGGCCTCTAGGCTAATCTCATCAGGTTTACTCGCTGAGTCTTTGGGTAACTGATCACGCTTAGTCTCCCCTTGCTGAGGGGGTAGCGCTTCTTGTGAGACGTGTTCATCTTTACCGTCGCCCACGTTGGTTATATGTACAGAAGCTTCTGAGGGGACTGTCGGGCGCTTATCATTGGCATAGTAACCCGCAGCAAATACCAGGCATAGCGAACAAAGCCATAAACCAATCCATTTGATCATTGTGTAATCCCTTAATTAACACTCTGCGCCCGTTTAAGACGTTTCGCAGAAGGTAAAAGTCTGTATGAGTGATAAATAACCTACCACTAAATGGTGCGCCTTTTATACTACTTTATTTACCATTAAAAAAGCCTTGCGGTAACCGCAAGGCTTTAAATGAGTATAATTTGCTAGGTATCGCTAATTGCTAAGAACTAACTATAAACAACGCGACGTTTCGGGTTAACGAATATTTCTTGCTTGGGTATACCCTGATCTTTTGGGTCAAGTACCCCTTCCCCTACGCCAAGAAAGATGCCGTTGGTATCAACACCGTGATAAACACGATAAGACGTGCCCTCACTAAGTGGCTCGCTACACTCTCCTTTAACCGATTGTCCATTATCAAAGCGATTTCTTTCAACGTCGTTGATAGTCACAAACGGCAGACGACTTACTGCGGTGTCCATAGGAATGAGCAAGTCATCAAGTGCTTTATACTCACCGTCGTCTAGTGACTCCTGGATTTCAATTAACTTTTCAAGCGATACCATTTTATCCGTAGGATAATCGGCCACTTCAGTACGATGTAAACGGGTAACGTAGGCACCGCATCCTAAGTTTTGCCCTAAGTCATCAACGATTGAACGTATATACGTGCCTTTGCTGCATTTTATTCGCATATCCACGTTAGGAAGCTCAATGCGCAACACGTCAAGCTCAAAGACTTCAATATCACGGGGCTCTCGCTCTATTTCAATCCCCTGTCGGGCATAATAATACAGCGGCTTACCTTGATGTTTGAGTGCAGAAAACATAGACGGGATTTGTTTGCTTTTACCTAAAAAAGCAAGGCATGCGTCGCGGACTTGCTCTTCGCTAACATTGACGGGCTTTTCCTCAACAACTTCGCCGTCTGCGTCAGAGGTGGTTGTACGCACCCCTAGCTGCGCCGTAACTTCATACGTTTTCTCAGCATCGAGCAGAAACTGAGAAAACTTAGTCGCCTCACCAAGACACAAAGGCAGCATACCACTGGCCAGAGGATCAAGCGCTCCTGTGTGACCCGCCTTGGCTGCTTTATAAAGCCAACGCACTTTTTGAAGAAGCTGATTCGAAGAACCACCAAGTGGTTTATCAAGCAATACTATGCCGTTAATATCACGGCCTTTACGACGTCTTGCCATCTACTCCTGCTCTTGTGAATCGTCTTGGTCGCGCTTTGACTCATCTTTTGCAATGGTCTGAGACACAAGATTAGAAATACGCATACCTTCAATAATTGATTTATCTTCAAAAAAGTGAAGGTCAGGGACTGAACGCATACGAAGTCGCTTAGCAAGAATACTGCGAATGAACTTCTTGTACTCTGCTAGCTGTTTTATTTGAACTTTACCTTCTTCTTCCGTGCTGTTGTAAATGGTTACAAAAATCTTTGCGTGCGCTAGATCGCGCGATACATCTACGTCAGATACCGTAATCAAAGGCATATCACCCACACGGTGCTTGTATTCATTTTGCAGGATGCTAGCGACTTCTTTATGAACTTGCTGAGCAACTCTGTCGGTACGTGAAAACTCACGAGCCATTGTATTCTCCTTTCCTTATTTAACCTTGAAGCACGCTTTTGGGTCTGACGCTTTAGGTACAGACAAAAACGGGAGCACTCGGCCCCCGTTTTTCACATGCCGAATTAACTAAGGCAATTAAATTTCGCGTTTAACTTCAACGATTTCGAAGACCTCGATTTGGTCGCCTACTTTTACGTCGTTGTAGTTCTTAACGCCGATACCACATTCCATGCCGTTACGAACGTCTTGTACGTCATCTTTAAAGCGACGTAGTGATTCTAATTCACCTTCGTAAATTACTACGTTGTCACGTAGTACACGGATTGGATTGCTGCGCTTAACATTACCTTCGGTAACCATACAGCCGGCAATTGCACCCAGTTTCGGTGACTTAAATACATCACGTACTTCTGCAAGACCAATGATTTCCTGCTTGAATTCTGGTGCAAGCATACCACTCATGGCCGCTTTCACTTCATCAATTAGGTTGTAGATAACGCTGTAGTAACGTAAATCAATTTCTTCCGCTTCTAGTACGCGACGGGCAGTTGCATCGGCACGAACGTTAAAGCCTAGTACGATAGCACCTGATGCAGCCGCTAGGGTTGCGTCAGTTTCAGTGATACCACCTACACCGCTACCTACAATATTTACTTTCACTTCAGAAGTAGAAAGCTTGATAAGTGATTCAGAAATCGCTTCTACAGAACCCTGGACGTCGGCTTTAAGTACGATGTTAAGTTCGCTAACATCACCTGATTCCATGTTCGCAAACATGTTTTCAAGTTTCGCTTTTTGCTGACGTGCTAGTTTAAGTTCACGTTTCTTCTGGTGACGCTTAGCGGCTACTTCACGCGCTTTACGCTCGTCTTTAACAACAGCGGCGTCTTCACCCGCTACCGGTACACCTGAAAGACCAAGTACTTCAACTGGTGTAGATGGACCGGCAAGCTTCATGTCTTTACCGTTTTCGTCGCGCATAGCACGAACGCGGCCGTATTCTTCACCACATAGTAGGATGTCACCCGCGCGTAGCTGGCCTTCCTGAACAAGTACTGAAGCCACTGGCCCACGACCTTTATCAAGGCGAGACTCAATAACGATACCACGACCTGGACCTTCCGCTACTGCTTGAAGGTCAAGCAGTTCAGATTGTAGTACGATAGCTTCTAGAAGCTCGTCTACGCCCATACCTGTTTTAGCAGATACGTTACAGAACTGGTGTTCGCCACCCCACTCTTCTGAGATAACTTCAAGTTGAGAAAGCTCAGTTTTAACGCGGTCTGGATCAGCTGTTTCCTTATCCATTTTGTTCACTGCAACAATCAGTGGTACGCCAGCCGCACGGGCGTGCTGTACCGCTTCTTTCGTTTGCGGCATTACGCCGTCATCTGCAGCAACAACAAGGATAACGATATCGGTTGCCGTAGCACCACGTGCACGCATTGCCGTAAACGCGGCGTGTCCAGGTGTATCTAGGAACGTGATTTCACCGTTATCTGTTTGTACTTTATATGCACCGATGTGCTGAGTAATACCACCCGCTTCACCATCTGCAACCTTCGCACGACGAATGTAGTCAAGTAACGATGTTTTACCATGGTCAACGTGACCCATGATAGTAACAACAGGTGCACGGCTGGTTTTCTCACCGTCTGTACCATCTGCTAACAACTCATCTTCTAGTGCATTATCGTTAACAAGTTCGTATTTGTGACCCATCTCTTCGATAACCAGTACCGCTGTATCTTGGTCTAGTACTTGGTTAATGGTCGCCATCTCGCCCATCTTCATCATGGTCTTGATAACTTCATTAGACTTAATCGCTAGTTTACTAGCAAGTTCGCCTACCGTGATGGTTGCGCCTAGTTTTACTACGCGCTCAACAGGTGCCGCTGGCTTATTAAAGCCCTGCTTAAGATGCTCACCTGCGTTTTTCTTAGACTTACGACGACGGCGCGATGAACGCTCTACCTGCATGTCTTCTTCGTCTTCTGCTTCTTGAGCATAACGGTTAGAGTGCAAGTGAACTTCTTCAGCTTCTGCTTTCTTACGACGCTCTTCTTCTTCTTTCCAGCGACGTTCGTTTTCTTCAGCGAGTTTACGCGCTTCATCAGCCGCTTTCTTCGCGTCTTCTTCAAGCTTCTTCTGCGCTTCTTCTTCTTGCGCTTTGCGTAAACGCTCTTCTTCCTGACGCGCAGCTTCCGCTTCCGCTTTTTCAGCTTCAGTTAGCTCTGGCTCGTCTTTTTTACGTGCTTCAGCTTCTTTCTTCGCTTGTTCTGCGCGACGAACACGCTCTTCTTCAGCGGCTTTTTTCGCTTCTTGTGCTTTGCGTGCTTTTTCTTCGGCGGCTTTTTTCGCTTCTGCCGCCGCTTTCTCTTCCGCTTCGCGCTTCAGCCGTGCTTCTTCTTCAAGACGCTTCGCCTCTTCTTCCGCTTGACGCTGCTGCTCTTCAATGTCGCTTCGCTTAACGTAAGTGCGCTTCTTGCGAACTTCTACTTTCACTTCTTTAGACTTACCTACACTTAGCGTGCTTGTCGTCTTACGTTTCAGTGTCATGCGCGTTGGTTCAGCTGCGCTGCCGTGTTGCTTACTTAAATGATCCAATAGTTTCTGTTTCTCGTCTTCGTTTACCTGTTCGCCGGCACTCTTAGAGATACCCGCGTCTTTAAACTGGCCAACCAATCGGTCAACGGTCGTACCAATGTCGCTGGCGAGCTTTTCAATAGATACATCTGCCATTACGTATTTTTCCCCCTGTTGACCTTACTCTTCTTCACTGAACCATACGATATTACGAGCCGCCATGATTAACGCACCGGCTTTCTCTTCGTCTAGTTCATCGATATCACTGATATCATCGGTACCTTGTTCTGCTAATTCCTCTAGGTCGGTAACACCGCGGCTGGCCAACACATAAGCCACGTGTTTACTCATACCCTCAAGATTTAATAAGGCTTCGGTAGGTTCTGCACCTTCAAGCGACTCTTCGTTCGCTAGTGCACGCGTGGTTAAGAAAGCGCGCGCTCTATTGCGCAACTCTTCAACCATATCTTCATCTAACCCTTCAACCGCTAGAAGTTCACTTGCCGGCACGTATGCCACTTCTTCTAGTGTCGTAAAGCCTTCATCTACTAGGACAGACGCAAATTCTTCGTCAATATCCAAACCAGCAGTAAATAGATTCAGTACCTTCGCGTTTTCTTCTTCGTGCTTCTTGTTGAGGTCTTCAACCGTCATCACGTTAAGTTCCCAGCCTGTTAGCTGGCTTGCTAAGCGAACGTTTTGACCGCTACGGCCAATCGCTTGCGCTAGATTATCGGCTTCAACTGCTACATCCATGTTATTGCTGTCTTCGTCAACAACAATTGATGCTACTTCAGCAGGTGCCATTGCATTGATAACGAATTGCGCTGGGTTTTCATCCCAAAGCACGATATCAACACGTTCGCCGCCCAGTTCACCCGACACGGCTTGTACACGTGAGCCACGCATACCAACACACGCACCCACAGGGTCTAAACGCTTATCGTTGGTTTTAACAGCAATCTTCGCACGAGAGCCCGGGTCGCGAGCAGCAGATTTAATTTCTAGTGTTTCTTCCGCAATTTCTGGCACTTCTAAGCGGAATAGTTCAACTAGCATGTCTGGATGCGTACGGCTGATAAATAATTGTGCGCCACGCGCTTCTGGACGAATCACGTAAAGAAGGCCACGTACACGGTCACCAGGACGGAAAGTTTCACGAGGAAGCATGTCATCGCGGTAGATAACACCTTCAGCGTTGTTACCCAAATCGATGATGATGTTATCGCGGTTAACTTTCTTAACCGTGCCTGTTACCAACTCACCCACTTTATCTTCGTACTCAGCAATCATCTGCTGACGCTCAGCTTCACGTACTTTCTGTACGATAACTTGCTTAGCTGTTTGCGTAGTTATGCGGTCGAATTTGATAGATTCAATCTGTTCTTCCACATAATCGCCAAGTTGTATCTCTGGTTCGTCGATTTGCGCCGCAGAAATCGTAATTTCAGCAAATGGGTTTTCCTGTTCTTGATCATCAGGGATAACCAACCAGCGACGGAATGTATCAAAGTCACCAGACGTTCTGTCGATGCTTACACGAACTTCAATTTCGCCTTCGTTTTTCTTTTTTGTTGCGCTAGCAATAGCAAACTCTAGCGCTTCAAAAATCTTTTCTCTAGGCACTTGTTTTTCATTTGAAACGGCTTCCGCCACTAACAAAATTTCTTTATTCATTTTCGCCTCACTTTTGCTTTCGTCGATGAAAGCAGAGCTGTTCCGTTAATCGAACGTGGGAACAACGTTACCTTTTTCGATATTCGCCACAGCTAACTGGAACTGCTGGCCATCCACTTCAATACTTACCATGCCGTCTTCGCACGCAAGTACTTTGCCTTTAAAATTGCGTCTGTCGTCCATCGGCATAGACAAACGAACCTGAACCACTTCACCCACAGACTCGATGTAATGCTTTTCTTTGAAAAGCGGTCTGTCCATACCCGGTGATGACACTTCCAAGTTATATTCAGTGCTAATTGGATCTTCAACGTCCAAAATTGCGCTAACCTGATGACTTACATCTGCACAATCATCTACGGTAATCCCGTTTTCATGATCAATAAAAACGCGAAGAATCGAATGTTTCCCCGCTCGTACAAACTCGATGCCAACCAACTCAAATCCAAGTGCTTCAACACCTGGTTCTAGCATTTCGGTTAGCTTCTCTTCAAGTTTTGCCAATGCAAACCTCCAAAAACGAAAAAAGGGCCTAAAGCCCACCTGTCATCACCCGGCTCAGCGAGGCTGACTCCAGGTTTTAATACAACAAAAAGCCCCGGACTAGCGGGGCTTTTATTAAAATTCTGAACCCATACCTGCCAACAAGGGCAGTTGCAAACTTATGGGTAAAACCACCGTTAGGTGATAGCTTGCTATGGATGAGGGCGTTACTTTCCTGAACACTCATTTCTGAACTCTGAGGGAGCCCGCGCTCATCACTTAATGTGTCCATTATACGTATAGGCGGCGCATTAAGCAACAGCCAATACTTAGTCTTCGTCTTTGAAGGTGGCTTTAATGTCGAGAATTTTCGGCATTATTTCGATCATTAAATCAACTAAACGAGGCTCAAAATGCTTGCCTCGTTGACTCTCTAAAAAGTCGATAGTTTTTTCGATACTCCAAGCGTCTTTGTAAGGGCGCTTACTGGTTAGGGCATCAAACACATCTGCAAGAGCGCAAATTCGGCCTTCAATAGGAATATCCTCGCCTGCTAGCCCGTTGGGATAACCGGTACCATCCCATTTTTCATGGTGGGTTAAAGACACCGATTTAGCGACTTTTAATAAAACCGAGTCACCACAATCACCAATGATTTCAGCCCCTATCTCAGGGTGGTGCTTCATGGTCGCAAATTCTTCATCGGTCAATTTACCAGGCTTAAGCATGATACTGTCTGCAATGCCTATTTTACCTATGTCATGCATAGGGGCTGCATGAAGCAGAATCTCAGCTTGCTTCTCTGATAGGCCATAAGCCAGCGCCAGTTCTTTCGAATAATGACTCATACGCATGACATGCATACCCGTCTCATTATCTTTATACTCAGCTGCTTTACCGAGGCGCTGTACAACTTGTAAACGGCTGTCGAGCAACTCGTCGGCTTGGACCAAGCTTAGGTGAGTTTTAACCCGCGCTTTTACTATAGCGGGTGAAATAGGCTTAGTAATATAATCTACTGCGCCAGCGTCAAAACCTTGTGTTTCATCTTGCTCATCATTTAACGCGGTGACGAATATAACAGGTATCTGCTTTGTATTATCTTGCTGCTTTAACTGTCTGCATACTTCAAAGCCCGTTAAACCTGGCATCATGACATCCAGTAAAATTAAATTTGGCTGTCTGCTTGGCGCTAATTTGAGCGCTTCCTCGCCATTTCTCGCAAAAATAAGCTGATAATCGTTGGCGAGTAGTTGCTTTAAAACGCGGAGATTGACAGGCTCGTCGTCTACAAGCAATAAAGTGGGTTTTTCAATATCAATATCTAACATGCCCTGTCCCATGGCTACTTTAACTCTTCTATCATTAACGAAATCCGTTCATGCGCGAGTTCAAATTCGAAATCGTCTATATCTAATATGATTTGCGTTATTTGTTCTTTATGACTAGAACACCCTACTTCACGCAGGAAAGCCAACTCTTCTTCATCCACCATATTTTTGTCAACGCTTTCAAGCAGCGACATTAAATGGCTAAGTAACAGCTCGTTGTCGATGCTTTCATTTATAGCATCCTCAGCGTACAAGGGCGACTCGCTCAACATTAATTCAATTTTATCTAACGCGCCTCTTAATACATTAATGTTTTCTATATCAACGTGTGACTTCAACGCTTGAGACTCTATATCTCGCGTGGTGCGGAAAAACGTGGTTAAACATAAATTCCCAGACGTGCCTTTCAATCCATGTGCTAAAGCTGCTACCGCTTTGTAATCTTCCCTAATTGCAGCGCTCATCAGCGCATCTATTTTATCTCGACAAGAAGAGGTAAATTTATCGACCTCTTGGAGCACCGTATCTTCGTTGCCCCACAAATCAATGGCCTTATTGATATCTAAAATATGCTTTTCAACACTGAGTGTAGATGCGCGATGATGCGTTGGCAGCGCGTTTTCTGACACTTTCACCTGCTCAGTTTCCAGGTTAAGTACCCGCACAATCTCTTCCATTAATAAGGAGAAATCCACAGGCTTATTAGCAAATCCTTCCATACCGGCTTGCTCTGCCTCATGCTTATCTTGAACGAGCACACTTGCAGTAAGTGCGATGATAGGCGTTGCAGGTAATCCCTGATCTTTTTCATAAAGTCGACGTTGTTTAGCTGCCTCTAAACCATCGAGGTTAGGCATTTGTAAATCCATCAACACCACATCAAAAGACTGTGCGCGCATTTTTTCAAGTGCGATCAAACCGTCTGTTGCCGTCTCTACCTTGTGCCCTGAGCGTTTAAGCAGTAATGAAAGTAACTCAATATTTTGCTGAACATCATCCACTACCAGAATATTCAGTGTAGACTCGATATGCGTTATTTTTGCATCCGCATCAGCCTTGCTCGTTTCATCTAACGCAACAACTTCTAACGGTAGCCGAAAGGTAAAGGTCGTCCCTTTCCCTTCTTCACTGGTTGCACAAATATTGCCGCCCATCAGCTCTACCAGCTGTTTTGAAATCGTGGTACCTAACCCGGTCCCCCCATACTTTCTACTCATCGACGCATCGGATTGAGAGAACGGGTCGAAGACCTTGTCCAACTGCGCTTTCGTCATCCCAATGCCGGTATCTGAAACATCAAAGTAAACAAGCTCTCCTTCACTTCTTACCGCTATTTCTACTTTGCCTTCGTGCGTAAACTTCACGGCATTGCCAATCAGGTTGTTAAGTACTTGCCGCATGCGCTCTGGTACACCTCGGTAACCATCGGCAACCGACGCATCCACGTTAAGTACTAGGTCGACCTTTTTGCGTTTAGCTTCTAACCAAAAGGTCGATACAACAAGGTCTAATTCTTCACGTATAAGGAAGTCGCGATAGTCTAGATCAAGCTTTCCTTTATCTAACTTAGCACTGTCCAAAATATCATTGAGTAGGTGAAGCAGGGAGCGCGCCGAACGATTAATTGTAGTGAGATGAGATTTTTGTTCGTCTCGTAAGGCCTCGCCTAACATGAGGTCGCTAAAGCCAATAATCGCGTTCATGGGTGTACGAATTTCATGGCTCATATTTGCTAAAAAGGCCGTGCGGGCTGCGGCAGCCTGCTCTGCCTTTTCTTTCGCGGCTTTAAGCTCATCTTCCATTACACGTCTTTGAGTGATATCAGAGATAAACCCATCTACGTAAAGCACGTTGCCATCTTCATCTTTAACATGAACGCCGTGCTCCGTTACCCATTTAACTTCGCCTGATTTTGCAACAATGCGATATTCATAGGAGAACGGGCCCCCGTCGCTGTTTACATTACAAAGCCTTTCCACATCGTCAGGATGATAAAGGTCACTAAAAGAACGCTTTGGGTCTGGCAATACAAAATCTTCGGGTGAATAACCCGTTACTTCTGTAACTGCATCACTAATAAATACCATTGGCCAGCCAGGCATATTCAGACAGCGATACGCTACTCCCGGAATATTAGAAATCAAACTTCTAAACTTAGCCTCACTTTCACGAAGTGCATCTTCTATTTCTTTACGTTTGCGCAAATCGGAAGCAAACGAAACAAAAACCGGCTTTCCATCAATTTTCGTATACCCCACACCGAGGCGAACCGGTATCTTTTCACCACCTTTTCTTAATATTTCTACTTCACGTCCAGTACCAATAATTTGCTCAGTGGGCACAACCCGTTGACTAAAAAAGTCATCGTCGTAAAGGTGGCGCCTTTCATGAGGAACAATTTCAGACGCGTGAAGCCCAATGAGTTCATCAGGCTTATAACCATAAATATGTTCTACGGCAGGGTTAGCCGTTTTTATGATGCCTTTATCATTGACAGTCATGATGGCATCTACTGCCGTGTCGGTTATTGCTCTTTGAATTCGTTCGCTTTCGATTGCCCGTACCATAACGTCACGGTATTTGAATAACAGGCTGATACCCAACACCATAGTAATAAGTATAAGCGTAACTATTGCTATTGATACGGCCAAAAAGACCGCGATATTTGATGATTGAGCAGAGGTTTCCATACCAAGCGGCAAAACAAAACGCGCTGCGGCCATGCCGGTATAATGCATTCCTGCAATAGCACACCCCATAACTACACTAGCTAGTAAAACGTGTTTACCCAGAAGCTTTTTAGACTTCGTTGCCGCTCTTATTCCAAACTTAATCCAAAGTGAAAGCATGGCAAGAAGAACTGCTACTATAATGGACAGCGCGAACATAGGTAAGTTGTATCGCAGCAAAGGTGCCATTTCCATTGCCGCCATACCACTGTAGTGCATAGTACCAATACCAGCGCCTACCAATACACCGCCAAGAATAACTTCACTCACACTGATGCGGGTTTTAATTAGTAAATTCAGCGCTACCCATGCCGCCGCAATGCCCGGCAGGGCCGACAGCCCCGTGATAAGGGGGTCATATTCAACAGGTACGCACAAATCAAACGCGGTCATACCCAAAAAATGCATAGACCAAATGCCGCCACCAAGCGCAATACTGCCCGTTCCCAATAGCGTATTCCGGCGAAGGTGATCGGTTGTAACGGCAGCTTGTCCTGCGACATTAAACGCCATAAATGATGCAAATATTGCGACTAAAAGAGACAATACTACGAGGGGAAAGTGGTAGGCGCCCTCTAGCAAAGTGGCGCTTTCTTCAAACGTAAAAAAGCGAGATATCATAACGCGGCCAAACTACCTTCTAGTTAATTGTTATTAGTGGCGATAAATCAATTTAGCATACACATTTCTATAGTGTAGTTACTTGTTGAGAATATTGTGCTAAAAAATATAGAAGGAATAATTAAAAGGCGAAAAAGAAAAAACCCAGCAAATGCTGGGTTTTTAATGTGGTTGCGGGAGCAGGATTTGAACCTACGACCTTCGGGTTATGAGCCCGACGAGCTACCAGACTGCTCCATCCCGCGACTGTACGGTAAAGCATGGTGTTGCGATGCTTTATAATTCTGGCTATATAAATATGGTTGCGGGAGCAGGATTTGAACCTACGACCTTCGGGTTATGAGCCCGACGAGCTACCAGACTGCTCCATCCCGCGATTGTACGGTAAAGCTTGCATTGCAAAGCTTTGAAATTCTGGTTTATTTTCTGTGGTTGCGGGAGCAGGATTTGAACCTACGACCTTCGGGTTATGAGCCCGACGAGCTACCAGACTGCTCCATCCCGCGCCAGAAAATATACGTTTGAAGCGTTTCGTTTAATGCCTCGCTTCAACGTGGTGCGTATTATACATAGGGACTTTCTCAACACAAGTACAAAGGTGCGAAATATTTCATTTTTCTGACTGTTCGCAGTTTAATTGACCAACATGCTCAAAGTTAATACGAATATGCTGCTGATTAGCACCTTTTACAAAGCACACGCGCTAAGTTATTTAAATTTTTCCATTTTTTCAGCAAGCGAGAAATCCAGTTCAGTCAATCCACCGGCGTCATGGGTGGTCAAAGTTACTTCTACTTTATTGTAAACGTTAAACCATTCTGGATGATGCTTTAGCTTCTCAGCCCAAATAGCCATTTGCGACATCCACCCAAACGCCCGAATAAAGCTTTTAAACGTAAATGTTTTTTTAATGCTATCACCACTGCGCTCCCAAGGGGTGTCATCAGTTATCAGAGCGTTTAGTGCTTCAAGTTTATTCTCAATTTCACTTTCTACCAGTTTTGTAGCCATAGCGCGTTCCTTGAAATAACATAAATTGATTGACACGTGAGCTTACTACTTTAATGAAACGTTGAAAGATTAGAAGTCATTGCGCGCTATTAGGAAAGCGCAAGGTGGAGGAAATAGTTTACAAGCAATTAAAAAAGCCGACCTAGCGTTGTGACTCACTAGGTCGACTTTATAGGTGCAACGTTAAGCGTTAAAACTCAATAGCTAAACGCGCATAGATTTGTCGGCCTCGCGGGTCGTGAACTTTTGAGTCAAAACCACTATTGGTAAATAGCTGAGGGGGTTCTTCATCAAACATATTGATTGCACCAAGGGTTAACACGTAACTCTGCTCAGTATCATAAAGACCGCCAAGGTCAATGTTATATTGCGCATCAACCGTTAGGTGGCTATCCACTTCGTAAAATCCGCCCGCACAACCGCCTAGGTTAGCTGTGCCGTCATCACAGTTTTGGTCATCGTCATACGACGAAATATAGCGCAAGAAGACATTGGCAGCATGGATGTCATTCTTCCAAGCCAAGCCTAAATTCGCGCGCAGCTCAGGGGAAGATACTCCTATGTTGTTAAAGTTACGACGCCCTGCGCCGTCTATATTACCTGCCTGTGGGTCCATAAGGTCATATTTAGTAATATAGGTAGCATTAAGTGACGGCGTGAAGCTACCAAAGTCGGTTTCAATTTTATAGCTGGTCACAAAATCGAGACCCGATGTTTCAAGTGAGCTTGCGTTAACATAGGTATTGTTCACCTGAAGCGCTGGGCCGGTCAACGGATCGCCCGCGCGAATGACTCGGTCAGGATTCGTCGGGTCTTCATTGAGTACCGCTTGCGCATTCTCCTGAATGATCAAGTCTTCAAATTCAAAATTCCAATAATCAACTTCTATAGAAAAATCTCTGAATGGCTCGTAAGAGAAGCCAATGTTATATGCGGTAGATTCTTCAGGTTTCAAATCTTCATTACCCGACGTTCGCACCGCAACAAAAGTGACGGCCCCTTGAACAGGGTCAATTAACTGCTGTAACGACGTAGCCCCGCCTTGCGCTAGGAAGACCGTAGGCGCTCTAAATGAGGTAGAAATTGATCCACGGAACGAGAATTCATCGGTTGCGCGCCACGAGACCGCGAGTTTCGGGTCGACAGTACTACCTATTGAGCCACCGTAATCTTCATAACGCACGGCAAGCTGAACGTCTAATTCGTCGTTAATAGGTAAGGCTAATTCACCAAACGCCGCCCATACGTCTTGGCTACCATCAATATCGGGGTTACCAATCACGAAGGTGAAGCTGTCTTGATTCGCCAAGTCATCATAATCTTGACTAAGCTGGTTCTCTCGATACTGCACTCCTAGCGCCAAAGCCGCAAATCCACCGCCCATTTCAAAGACATCAAACGAAGTGAAAGCTTCGAAGACTTCTAAGTCAGCTTTAGAATCAATTACCTCTGTGCCCGTAAATGAACTAACAACATAATCAGAATTGGGGGCAGATGTATAAGAGGTAGCAAACGGATTAAAGAACTCACAATTCCCTACCCCGGGCGACCCTGCTATAGGATCACAGTTCGAACCGCCAAGGCCATAAAGTGCCAGCTGGAACTCTGTGTTTAATACATCAGGCACTCTGAACACAAAATCGTTCACTGCTCGGGTATAACTTACTTCCCAGAACCCTGTGTCGGTGACACCTTGTAAGCTGGTGCTAAAACGAAGGGTGTCAGATTCGGTATTCGCTGGGTCGCCTTCAAAGCCGTTTCCTTCTGCTCTTCCGAAAAAGGCCACAGACTGGCCAAACGGGTTTTGCGGGTGATAATCAGGAACGATGGGCGAAGTTAAGATAGGGAAGCTTGGTGCTCCACCCCGCTCTGCACGGTTTCTTGCGGTACTGAATTCCGCTGTCCATGTTATATCGTTATCAAACTCATAATCGGCGCGAAAATAGGCATTGGTTCGACTTTCATCGGCAACATACGAATAAAATTCACCAAAATCGAAGCCACAAAAGCCTACTTCTAAGCCGGGAATCGTGCCGCTAGGTGCTCTGAGATCTGGCGCGCCGCCGAACTCTTCACATCCATATGGATCAATTATTGGAAGTGGACCCGCGCCAGGAATATTCAAAAAATAAGAGCCAGGATTTCCTAGGGCACTGGTGTCATCTTGCGGACGACTTAAGCGTCTATCGCTTAAAAACAGTGGCGAGCGGTTGGTATAGCTGATTGCAGCAAGTACGCTTCCGTTGTCTCCAGTAGCTCCCCACAACCCCTGTAGAATATACTCTTTATTATCGCCATGGGCCCCATCTTGATAATCAACGCTTACCATTGCACCGTCGTAGTTTCGTTTAGTAATAAAGTTAACTACACCGGCAACCGCGTCAGAACCGTAAAGGGCTGATGCTCCATCTTTCACTACTTCCATGCGGTCGATGGCAATCATAGGTACTAATGAACTAGTGTCTACAAAGTTGAGGCCTTCATTAGTGGGCTGAGCGGTAACTACTTGGCGCTTGTTATTTAGCAGGACCAAGGTCGAGGCAACACCAAGGCCCCGAAGGTTAATATTAGATGTGCCAGCAGTCGCGTTTTGCGTAAACGCGTCTGGGTTGTTTTCAGCACCTGTGTTAATGGTAAGTGTTTGTGTAATGTCAGCAATATTCTTTGCGCCAATTGCTTCAATAGCCACGCTATCAACAACGGCCAGCGGTGATGGAGATTCGAAGTTCTCGCTTCGGCGTACGAAACTGCCGGTAACTAAAATAAGTTCAACGTCTTTCTTTGCTTCTTGCTCTTTATCTGCGTCAGTTTCTTGTGCTGAAACTAAATAAGGTGAGCAAAGTAAAGCAGTGCCAACCATAGCGGCAACTGCGGTCTTACGCGTTTTAAATTTCATAGTGTGATTCCAAATCTGGGCTTATCACTACCGGCACTACTACCCACACTTTCCGCTAGCAACAGGCTGTTCGATTTTGTGTTGTTATTGTGATAGGTCACATCAAGTGATGGCCTACTCAATTGATACTATGCCCGATTTCCACCTTTGTAAATTTATTGTGAATAATATGTTTACATTAATTTTACACATGGTCAGACCAGATAGACTTTTGGATAAGATCGTATTTAAAATCTAGATACTTCCTAATATTCCACTGAGTATATGTTTCATTGATTAGGTAATTTATACACTACCTCTACAACGGCCCACCTACACACCTAAACTAACTTCATAAAATTCAATCGCATAAGAATTAGCATTTAGAGGAACGAAATTTGATTCATCAAGAACAGGCCCACAACAGGTGAATGAGGTTTATGGAGTTTCCGAAAGTAGACGAGGTATATAAGCTTTTAAGTGAAAAGTTAGAAAGCTGGATAGAGGGTGGCATTACCCTACTACCAAATATAGTTGTCGCATTTCTTATTGCTATTGTATTTGGGGTCATAGCTAAAGTTGTGGGCAACGTCGCAGGTAAACTAATGCGACGTACGTTTGAGTCCCGACAAATTGCTGGCCTTCTTACCTCTATTATTAAAGCGATTGTACTTGTTGCCGGCATTTTCATTGCTCTAGATTTCGTCGGTCTTAAAGGCACTGTTACATCACTACTTGCAGGTGCTGGTATTGTAGGGTTAGCGATTGGTTTTGCTTTTCAAGACATGACAGAAAACTTCATTGCTGGCGTAGCGATGGGTATTAGAAAGCCCTTTGATATTGGTGATGTTATTGAAGCTGAAGGGGTGTTTGGAAATGTTAAGGAAATAAACCTTAGAAATACGTTGGTGGAAACCTTTTACGGCCAGCTAGAGGTTATTCCAAACAAAATTTTGTTCCGCAACATCCTGACTAATTATTCGTATTTAGGTTACCGAAGAATAGAAGTGCCTGTGGGTATATCCTACGCCGACGATATTGAACAAGCCGCTAAAGTGATTACGGATGCGATGAACGAAAAGGACTACGTTATCAAGAAAGAAGAAACCGCGGTGTATGCCGAGTCTTTTGGCGATTCTAGTATCAACCTTCTGCTGTGGTTTTGGATTCGATATCCGGGAGAGCCGGGCTTTATGGTAGTTCGTCACGATGCCATTACCACGGTTAAAACGGTGCTTGAAGATAATGACATACTTATACCGTTCCCAATCAGAACGCTGGATTTTAATGCTAAGGGCAGCGATAAATTAAACACCATGCTTATCGATCGAGATGAATCGAAAGCAAATAGCCATAGTTCAACCTCGCCGCAGTCTTCTGCTGGCGAAAAGGCGAGCGACGGGTCAAGTCACGTCGATGAAGAGTAAAAACCAAAGGAGAAACAAATGGAAATGTTAAATTCAACTACACGTAAACACGCATTTTTAGCACTGATTTTTGCAGCGAGTATCGGAAGCTTAGGTGGTTGCGCTACTATCGAAGGCGCTGGCGAAGATATTCAAAGCGCCGGTGAAGCGGTAGAAGAAGGAGCGCAAGAGGCATCGAACTAAGTGCCAATTATGTGAATTAGGTACAGAGTTCTCTACTATCAACAATAGCCTGATGAAGGATGCGTTCTTCATCAGGCTTTTTTGTGCTTAGTTTTCACCAAAACAGTGAAAATTCATTAATATGCCCATTATTGCCATGGCCCTGCATATAGCTTGAGCTAGGGTTTAAGTATCGCTAACATTAAAAAACTGCCTACAAGCGCTGGGTTACCGCTCGATTTTAAAAGGCAGCTAGCCTCAACTTTAAAGAGCTTGCCTTGCGGCTTTTCAGTCACGTCAATCAGTTTAAATTGATACTTGAGCGAATCGTTGCATTTCACTGGCTCTAGAAAGCGCAACTTATCGATGCCGTAATTAATCATAGAGGCTATGCGTTCGCTCGGTGATACCACTTCGGCAAAGGCCTTTGGCATCAAACTAGCGCTTAGAAAACCGTGAGCTATGGTGGTTTTAAACGGGCTCTCTTTTTCACAACGTGCCCCGTCAAGATGAATCCATTGGTGATCACCGGTTGCGTCAGCAAACTGATTAATCATGTCTTGAGTTACGGTTAGCCATTCAGGCTGCTCAAGTAAATCCCCTACCGATAAATCCAAAAGCGTTTTCATTTTTACGTCCACTCTCCATTCATACACGACCAACCTACTATTATTCACTTGAATGTTTCAATTAACTTTTAATAATAGGTATTTATAAATATTCTTGTTACACTAACGTAAATTTATCGTAGATGCTATATAGCAATGCATTCATATATTGCTTTAATACACGCTGTTACAAACACAGCGCTTCTTCATCTATTGGCTTTTTTTCAGAGCATTCGCTCGTAAAGGATTAGTTATGAATCTCAATAGAATCGATTTAAATTTGTTTGCCGTATTTGATGCCATTTACACGGCAGGCAGTTTGACCAAGGCAGCAGACGTACTATGTATTACTCAACCCGCGGTGAGTAATTCATTAGCAAGACTAAGAGAAATGCTTAATGACCCGCTTTTCGTGCGTACTGGGCATAGCATGACACCTACACCAGTAGCTCAAAACATTATTGTTCCTGCGCGTCAGGCCCTTGCATTGTTACGCAAGAGTGTTCAAGAAAGCCATACCTTCGACCCGCTTACCGCTGAAAAGTCCTTCAACTTTGCTAGCCGCGATTTACTAGAGGCGAGCATAATGCCTCGCTTAGTCTCTCGCCTTCAAAACTTAGCGCCGAATATTGGATTAACAAACTACGAAATTCCGCGCAGTCAGGTGGTATCCGCAATGGCAGCGGGTACGCTGGACTTCTTCGCTGACGCGTCTACGTTTACCGACCCACACTTGTGTAAAGAGAAAATTGCACAAGACAGGTTTGTTGTATTAGCCCGTAAAAATCACCCTGCCCTAAAAAACGGGCTGGACTTAGATACCTTTCTTCGTCTTGGGCATATTAACGTATCGCAACGCAAATCGGGCGCAGGCCCTATTGACGTAGCGCTAGACAAAATGGGCAAAAGAAGAAAAGAAGTCATGCGTGGGCAACACTTTTTGACAGTACCCAGTACCATAGTGAAAACCGATTTAATCGCTTGTTTACCATTTCACTTAGCAAAGCATTACGATCTTGCGATTTACGAAATGCCCTTTGACCTGCCGCCGGTCGAATATTATTTGTATTGGCATGTTAGCGCAGACCACGACTACGCCCATATGTGGATGCGTGAACAAATTATGGAAGTGGCAAGTAATTTTAAGCCACACTAGCCCACCCTGCCTAAAAGCGCTCACCCAGAGCGCTTTTTTATTGCGCTTATTTAACGTGCTTATTTAGCGCACTCATTTAGCGTGCTCATTTAGCGTGCTATGTCAGTTATTAAGCCACATACCTAAGTATCGATTACGGCGTTTCTAACCTCTCATGAATATTGTTTAATCGTTTCCAACGAACGAATATTCAAACAACTTACTTGAGGAATTAACCATGTTGAAAATCGTTAAAACTTCTCTTGTTATTGCAGCAACATTTGGCATGTCAGGTATGGCACACGCAGATGTAAGCGAGGCGCTAGCAAACATTTGCACTATTGTACAAGCTGACGATAAAGGCGAGCTTCGTAAGAAGATGCGTTCAGTTGAATCAGATTATCGTATGAAGCTTAAAGATTATTACTCTGGCATTAGCTGCAGTGGTAACAGCCTAATTCGTACGGCTCTGCTAAGTAACGCAGTAGAAGCTGGTGAGCTACTGGTTAAGAAAATGCCCAAGAGCGATTTAAATGCGCCTGAAGCAGACGGTAAAACACTGCAAGCATGGGTTGCCGAAAACGGCTTGCAAGACAACCCAATTGCAGCGGTAATTAACGACAGACTGTAACCCCCTTTCACGCCATGTGAATCAGTTCAACATGGTTGCAGAGTAATCTGCACTTTAAGAAGCGACCTCCGGGTCGCTTTTTTCTTTTCAAGATGAAAAGAAAAAAGGAGAGTTAATATCAACTCTCCTTTTGTTTATTAATTAGTAACTAATACCTAACTGGCCTTAGACACCGCTAGCTTTTCTTCCGAAAGTGCTTCGCTTATCGAAAGTACAGGCTCATTTTGATAAACACGCTCAAGGAATGCCTTGTAGACATCAGCAAATTTTTCTTGCTGAGCAAGCTCGCCAAACACTTCTTCTATCTTCAAGAAGCTTAAGCTGTCTGTTTCATTTTGCTGGGCAGCGCGATGAAGTGTACCAGACAATACGTCGTTAATTTCTAGCGGCTTTCCGTCTTGAGACGCGTGTTTATCTGAATAATACGACCAACACGCGACAACGAAGGCACTAATACTTACATCACGCCCAGCTACTAAGTTATCTCGTACCGTAGGCAGCAAGAACACTGGCAGCTTGGCTGAACTTTCTAAGCAAATACGCGCCAAGGTATCTTTGATAAAAGGATTTGAAAAGCGAGAGATTAACGTATCGCGATAATCAAATACATCAATGCCTTCAACCTCATCTAGGGTTGGCATCACCTCTTTTTCCATAAAGATAGACAATAGCTGTTTTAATTGCGCAGCTTCTACACTCTCATGGATAGTATCAAGTCCGGCAACTGAACCCACTAGCCCTAGTACTGAATGCCCAGCATTTAGCATGCGTAGTTTCAGCTTTTCATAAGGCGCTACATCGCTAACAAATTGTGCGTCCACTTCATCAAACTGTGGCTTAGTATTACAAAAGTCATCTTCAATAACCCACTGCTTGAAAGGCTCACATACTACTGGCCAGCTATCTTCTACCCCTTGTGCTTTAAGCATTACTATATCTTCGCTTGTAGTCGCAGGCGTAATTCTGTCTACCATAGAATTAGGAAAGCTGACGTTCTCGTTAACCCACTGCGCTAATGCTTGGTCGAATAACTCAATATAAGCTAGCAACATCTTCTTCAACACATGACCGTTGTGCTGAATATTGTCGCACGACATAACCGTAAAGGGCTTAACGTTGTTTTCTCTGCGCTTTTTGATTGCAGCAACCAAGTAGCCAAAAACCAGTTTAGGGCTTTTCGGATTTTCGATGTCGTGAAGCACATCTGGGTTAGTGGTAATAAACTCACCTGTAGATGCATCAAAGTTATAACCACCTTCAGTGATGGTTAAAGAAACGATACGCACTTCAGGCTCAGACATTTTATCAATGACAGCTTGAGGATTATCTGGCGCCATTAAGAAACCAGTCATCGCACCTATCACTGACGCAGAGCGCGACCCGTCATTGTGCTTTTCAACCAATGTGTAAAGATTGTCTTGCTCATCGAACACTTTTTTCATTGCTCGGTCGTTTTCACGAAGGCCTACACCACAAATACCCCACGACAAATTACCGGTCTTGGCCATTAATCTGTCTACATACATGGCTTCATGTGCACGATGAAACCCACCCACGCCGATGTGAACAATACCCGTTTGAACATTCTCCACATCATAAGCTGGACGCTTAACGTCAGCAGGCAAGGATGGCAAGTTAGCTCTGTTTAATAAAATTGGCGTTTGAGATTGCATAAAAACCTTATTAGCTTTGTAGCGCTTTCTGGCGACGCATCGCCCAATACGCAGTAACGAAATAGATAACGGTGCACGCGAACCCTATGTTGAAAAATAAATCACGGTTCGATTCGTACACGGCAAGCGTGTCACTAAGAGAAAACGTTTTAATTGCTAGCGCGATGGACACAAGTAAGCTAGCTACAGAAGTAAGGCGCAATAATTTAGTTGCGGCGCTGATATCCTCAACGTGGTCGCTTTCTAACGCCGCTTCTTGCTGTTGGTGTTCTTCAACACGCTCGTCAAAGGCCTTCACTTGCGCTTGTTGCTCAGGGTATTCTTCTTTCGCGCCATATTTAGCAGCAAGCACGGTATATACGGCTATTGTGAAGAACCATGTAGGGATAAACAGGTAATAGAATGAAATAACATCTAACGCATTTAACCCAAAGCCGAACACAAGTCCTAGGCCCCAGCTTGCAACAGCGGGTGTGCTATGGGTAAGGCTTTGATAATGGGCCCAGTAACGTGTAAACCCAATGCGAGGAAAAATCATATGCTCAGCGAAGACTATTGCACCGACTGGAACAACAAGCAGCCCGGCATAAGTTAAAAGTGGCAGCAACTTAGTAAATACGAATGGGAAGCACGCGATGGCTACGGTAACCATACCAACTATAGCAGTGGTTTTAGTACGTGATTTATCTTTAAAAATAGCTTGTGCAGCAAGTCCGGCACGATAAAGGTTAGCGTTTGCGGTAGTCCAGCCGGCAACGATAACAATAACAAGACCAGAGAGACCTAACGCGTGGAATGCCACGTCACCTGGATCAAGTTCTACAATAGATTTCTGCACAATAACCGCAGTCCCCGCGCCCATAATACCCGCTGAGATCCATGCGATATAGTGGCCAAACAACATGCCTGCTGAGGTGCAAAGACCGTAGCGCTTGCGTTTCGCAAAGCGTAGTAGCGCCATATCAATAAGGCCAAAATGCGTGATGGTATTTGCTGCCCAAGAGAACCCAATAACTTCTAATAAGCCAATTCCTGGCTCACCGCTTTGCGTTAAACCGGTCCACACCGACGTACTGCCGATATGCATAAAGTCGTTCCACGACGTTAAGAATGTTTGTCCTATCACAGATTCTGCCAATGCAGGCATAAGAATAAGTGGACCACAGATAAACATAGTGAAAAGCCAAGGGGCACAAATACGAGAGAAGTCCGACACAGCGTTAAAACCGTACATGGCAACAAACACAACAATAACGCCCACAGCCAACACAACAGCAACAAATGCTAAATTAGTCGGGTACCAGTTCAACTGCGCTGGAATGTTTAACGCAAATCGAACGGCAGTGGCTGATACGGTAATCATCGCAGCGGAAATAACGGTGAATATGATCACATTCGCCCAGTTATAGAGCTTGGTCATTGAATCACCCGCTATCTTCTGAAGATAGGAGTACAAGCTTAGACGGGTTTCAACAGCTATAGGTGTAGTGATAAGTGTCCAGCTCAAAACAGCCAGTAGGTTACCAATAAGTAAGCCTAACAAGATGTCGGTCATGGTGGCGCCTAAGGCGACAAACGTTGCACCGAAAACAAACTCTGTGGCCGCAACGTGTTCACCGGCATACAAGCCCATAAAGTGCTTCCAGCCTTTAAGTTTATGCTTTGCGACCGGCAGTTGCTCGTCGCTTACTTTTGAAATATCAATATCGCTCGACGTTGACTTCATCTTCAAATCTCTTGTTGTAGGTGGATATCTCTTTGTTGTGTCTTTGTAGCGACAATGCAGATGGAGCAATTGCCCAACTTGTGAGACATATCTCATTTACGTGAATATTTGCACATACCCTTTCATTTGTAAACACGAATTAACAAAATAAAGTCGCTATGCGTTAAATTTTTAACACGACAAAATTGCTCAACAAATGTACGTCAGCCTTTTCCCTTAGGGGTATCTCTTTGAAGTAAATAACGAAGATATAAAATGGTATTGTTAATACATTGAGTAATTTCAGCGAGTTTACGTAAAACAGCGTTATCGCGATTGGCGCATTAAATTAACGGTAGAAACGTTGGCATCAATTACTTTACACTTAAGCAAATATTCAAGGGGTGCTTTTTATTTCCCTTGTAATCATTGAACAGGTATTGCGTAGGAAAGTATGGAATAAGGCAAAATATGGTAAATGCATTAAGGGTGATTCTTGCGAACTGATAACATTGATTTAGTTATTTTTGACTGTGATGGTGTACTTATAGATAGCGAAGTGCTGTCTGTGCAGGCGTGGAATTCGGTTTTAGCGAATTATGATATTGCACTCACTAAGCAGTATTTTATCGAAAACTTTCTAGGCAAAAGCATGGAGCATGTAAGGAGCAAAATAGAAGAGGATTTTGCGCTTTCATTGACCCCTTCTCTGGAAGGTGAGTTTCATACACTGCTTTTTCACGCCTTTGAACGCCACCTAACTGCAACGTCAGGCATTATAGATGTTCTCTCTTCGTTGCGTGTCCCCTTTTGCGTGGCGACAAGCAGTTCACCAGAGAGAACCGAAAAAGCATTAAAAAGTACTGGCCTAATTACCTATTTTAACGACCGTATATTTACCCGCTCATTGGTAAGCAGAGGTAAACCAGCGCCAGACTTATTTCTTTATGCCGCCAATGCACTTAATTGCAGCCCACGCACCTGTTTAGTGATTGAAGACTCCCAGCCAGGCTTGGCGGGGGCAAAAGCCGCCGGTATGCGCTACCTTCAGTACACAGGCGGTACTCATATACGTAACCTAGTAGAACACCACGAGCACACCATTGCTTCTTGGGACGGGTTTACAACACGGTTCCCTGACTTATTTAATACGAGAAAAAAACATGAGTAAGAAAGCACAAAACGAACTCAACAAACTGGATGAAGCGGCCAGAGCGGGATGGATGTATTATGTGGGCGGAAAAACACAGGACGAAATAGCGAAAACCCTTAAAACTTCCCGTCAAAGTGCGCAAAGACTGGTCGCACTGTCTATGTCAGAAGGGCTGGTTAAAGTGCGCTTGGAACACCCTATCGCCAGATGCATGGAATTAGCGCAAGGGCTACGAGAAAAGTTTGGGCTGACATTTTGCGATATCGTGCCAAATGTAGATGACGACCCTAACTCTACACAAGGGCTGGGACAGGCCGGCGCGGCAGCTATAGAACGCGCACTTAAACACGACGCTCCGCAAACCATAGCATTTGGCACCGGAAGAGTGCTTCGTGCTTGTGCGGATGAGTTATCGTTATTGCACTGCCCGCAACATAAAATTGTTTCTCTCGTCGGTAATATAGCTGAAAATGGAGAAGCGACCCGTTACGACGTGGCGGTACATGTTGCTGACCGATTAAAAGCCCAGCACTACCCTATGCCAACGCCGGTCATTGCTTCGAGCAAAGAGGAACGAGGTGTATGGCATCAACAAAAGCATATATCTCGCATTCATTCGTTGGCCGAACAGGCTGATATCAGCTTTGTAGGCATAGGCAACCTAGGCAGCGTATCTCCGCTATATAAAGACGGATTCATTGACGACGACGAGTTAGGCATTCTAGCCGACTCAGGCGCTTGCGGCGAAATTATCAGCTGGGTGTTTAACGAAGAGGGCGCATTGATCAAGTGCGACATTAACCAACGGGTAACGAGCGTTAAACTTAAAGCCACCCCAGAGAAACCCGTTATTGGTATTGCTGCGGGAGACAACAAATTCAATGCCATTAGAGGTGCGCTTCGCTCTAAATTTTTAAACGGGTTAATCACTACAGAGCGCACGGCGTCAGCATTACTTGATGCATAGCACGACTTAAAATTGAAGCGATTTTTTTCAAAATTCATATCGAAAGTCGCTGAGAAAAAGCAAAAAAAACAGTGAAGCGCTGTTTTTTTGCGCTTTTTCTGCTGCTTTATCGAGCAAGCCATTTCCCCTTCCGTCATCGCCTCTACCCCTTTAATACTAAAGGCTAACAGCAAATTCCACTCTACTTACATCTTTAGTATAAGGTATTGACTGATATACCTTGTTATTCGAATGAATGTTTTTTACTCAACCTGGTTGTTTTTTAATTAATTCCAACAAGCAAAACTTTTAATCAAACAAACGAAGGAAATTTAACCATGTTGAAAATTGTTAAAACCTCTTTAGTCATAGCAGCGTCTACCTTAGCTTTCTCACATACAGCGCAAGCAAACGATGTAAACGAAGCGCTAGCCAACATTTGTACCATTGTGCAAGCAGACGACAAAGGTGAACTGCGCAAAAAAATGCGTCGTGTGCAATCTGACTTTAAGTTAAAACTTCGCGATTACTACTCTGGTGTTTCGTGTGGCGGACAAAGTCTTATTAGAACAGCTTTAAGCAACAATGCTGTTGAAGTAGGCACACTATTGGTGAAAAAAATGCCAAGTAAGGATTTGACCCAGCCAGAAGCCGACGGTAAGACTCTTCAGGCTTGGATTGCAGAACAAGGCTTACAGAGCTCTCCTATCTCTGCCGAACTTAACGATAGAATTTAAGCTATTCACATTACCATGTGAGCCCATTCAACATGGTTGCAGCAATAGCTGCATTCGAAGGCCCCACTGCTACGGGGCCTTTTTTATTGGGCTAATTCCGCTTCATCCCCCCGCCCAAACCCAAAGGTATACTTTGGTATACCCTGTTATTTTACAACATGTTTTTCAATTACTTAGTTTGAGGTTAAATACATCTCAACGAACAAACATAATCTTAAAAACAACAAACGAAGGAATTTAACCATGTTGAAAATCGTTAAAACTTCTCTAGTAATTGCATCATCTACTTTAGCTTTTTCTAACGCAGCGCAAGCGAATGACATTAACGAAGCCCTTGCGAACATCTGTACTATTGTACAGGCAGATGACAAAGGCGAACTACGCAAAAAAATGCGTAGCGTACAGTCAGATTACAAGCTTAAGCTTCGCGATTACTACTCAGGTATTTCTTGTAACGGTCAAAGCCTTATCCGCACGGCCATTACTAACAACGCAGTGGACGTAGGTACACTACTTGTAAAGAAAATGCCAAGTAAAGACCTAGCGGCACCTGAAGCTGACGGCAAGACTCTTCAAGCTTGGATTGCAGAGCAAGGCCTTCAAAGCTCACCAATTTCAGCTGAGCTTAACGGTAGAATCTAATAAAACAATTAAGTCACACCATGTGATACACCAGTTCAACATGGTAGCGGCAGGATGCCGCACTGGAGGCCCCTTTTTGGGGCCTCACCCCTTTCTACTCCCTAAAAAAGTCATTCTCTTTGCCTTTACCTATCCGGCCTTTTTAATACTAACTTTGTAAAGTTTCGGCGTACCAATGGGTATCGTGGCTGCTATTCACTGCTGAGTTTTTGTCAATGAGGTCATAGATACCTTTCTTATCTTCAAAAACAAAAAAACCGAGCTAAATAACGTATCCAAAAAACTTGGTTACCTATTTGCTCGGCTTGTCGTGCGCACTTTTACCTGCGCACGAGTTTTATTGCTCGTTTAACTACTATGGCATTACTCGATAGCAAACATGCTCTCTGGCATAGACATCAAGTTGTCAGCGCCTGATTGCATTGCAGAAACAAGAGAACGAGTACGTGTTAACAAGCGGTCAAAGTAGAAACCCGTCGTTAAGATCTTGCTCTGGTAAAACTCAGTTTCTGTACTACCGGCATCGAGTTGCTCTTGTGCCTTCACTGCCATTTTAAGCCAGAAGTAAGCCACGGTGACGTAACCCGAGTACATCAGGTAGTCAACAGACGCCGCACCTATTTCATCTGGGTTTGACGCGGCGGCTTTACCAATATCCATAGTAATTTGCTGCCATTCGTCAAGGTGAGAACTCAGGGCATTAGTCCAGGCACTAAATTGGGCGTTGTCGCGAAGCGAGTTACAGTAGTCACGTACTTCTTGTACAAATACATTAAGCAACTCACCGTTAGAGCCCATTACTTTGCGGCCTAATAAGTCTACCGCTTGAATACCAGTAGTCCCTTCATACATGGTACAAATACGCGTATCACGCGCTAGCTGCTCCATGCCCCACTCTTTGATAAAGCCATGTCCACCGTAAACCTGCATGCCATAGCTGGTTGATTCTTGTGCCGTTTCGGTTAAAAACGCTTTTACAATAGGCGTTAAGAAAGCAAGTTTAGCTTCAGCTTCTTGTTTCTCGGCCGCATTATCACCGTAAAGGGTAACGTCAACCATTTGCATGCAATAAGCGGCAAGCGCACGATTTCCCTCAGCAAACGCCTTTTGCGTCAATAGCATACGGCGCACGTCAGGGTGCACGATAATCGGGTCGGCCGGACCATCTGGGTTTTTACGCCCGGTCATTGAGCGAAACTGAATGCGATCTTTCGCGTAGCGCAGCGCACCTTGGAATGACGCTTCCGATGCCGCAAGACCTTCTAGACCAGTACCAATACGTGCTGTATTCATAAAGGTAAACATGCAATTTAGGCCACGGTTTGGTGGGCCAATTAAGAAACCTTTTGCGCCGTCAAAGTTGATAACACACGTTGCGCTGGCCTTGATGCCCATTTTGTGTTCAATACTGCCACACGCAACTGCATTTCTATCTTGCTTTTCGCCTTCTTCAGATACATTGAATTTAGGCACCACAAATAGCGAGATACCTTTAGTGCCCTCTGGTGCGTCAGGCAAGCGAGCCAACACGATGTGTACGATATTTTCAGACATATCGTGTTCACCGGCAGAGATAAAAATCTTTGTGCCCGTTAAGCTATAGCTGCCGTCTTCCTGAGGCTCGGCGCGACATTTCAGCATGCCTAAGTCTGAGCCACAGTGCGCTTCGGTTAGACACATTGTGCCTGTCCACTCACCGCTTACCAGTTTTTCAAGAAACATTTTTTGCTGCAACTCAGTACCGTGGGCTTTTAATGTTTCCATACAGCCCTGACTAAGGCCTGGGTACATGGCCCACGAGTGGTTCGCGCCTGAGAACCATTCAGCAATGATAGAAGACAATGAATATGGTAGCGCTTGACCACCAAATTCTTCTGGGTGAGACATACTTGGCCAGCCACCCTCTACGTAGGTTTGATACGCTTCTTTAAAGCCTTTCGGCGTCGTTACTTCGCCATCAACCCACTTGCACCCTTCTTCATCGCCTGATGCGTTAATAGGTGCAAGCGTGTTTTCAGAGAACTTAGCAGCTTCTGCAAAAATTGCAGACACTAAGTCTTCAGACGCTTCTTCGAATCCCAGCTTCTGATAGTGATTTTGATAATTTAGTAGCTCATGTGTTACAAACATGGCGTCACGTTGTGGAGCTTTATAACCTTCCATACCCAATACCTATATAACTTCAAATAGACCAGCAGCGCCCATGCCGCCACCGATACACATGGTGCAAACTACATATTTCGCACCACGTCGTTTACCTTCGATGAGTGCGTGACCCACCATGCGAGCACCGCTCATGCCGTATGGGTGACCAATAGAAATGGCACCGCCGTTTACATTTAATAATTCGTCTGGAATACCTAACTTGTCGCGGCAGTAGAGTACCTGTACTGCAAATGCTTCGTTAAGTTCCCATAGACCGATATCGTCCATGGTTAATCCATGCTGCTTTAATAGCTTAGGAATGGCGAATACCGGGCCAATTCCCATTTCATCAGGTTCACAGCCTGCCACTGCAATACCGCGATAAATACCAAGTGGCTGAGCACTGCCTTTCGCTGCTGACTGCTCATCCATAATAACTGTTGCACTTGCGCCGTCTGAAAGCTGGCTCGCGTTGCCAGCTGTAATGCAGCCGCCTTCAATAACAGGGTTTAACGCTTTCAAACCTTCAAGAGTAGTTTCTGGGCGATTACCTTCATCTTTAGACAAGGTGACTTCGCGCTCAGAGGTTTCACCCGTTTCTTTATTGAACACCGCTTGAACTGCTGTAATAGGTACAATTTCGTCGTCAAACTTACCGGCCTCTTGCGCTGCTGCTGTGCGCATTTGACTTTGGTAGCCGTACTCATCTTGTACATCGCGGCTAATGTTATAACGCTTGCCTACCACTTCAGCGGTTTGAAGCATCGGCATGTAGATATCTTTGTGCTTAGCAACAAGTGCAGGGTCAACGGCACGGAACATATTCATGTTCTTGTTTTGTACCAGTGAAATAGAATCTAAACCACCGGCTACCATAATGTTGGTATCGCCAGTACGAATAGCATTTGCTGCTGTAGCGATGGCGTACATACCTGAACTACATTGACGGTCAAGGGTCATACCCGCAACCGTAACAGGAAGGCCGCCGGCAAGCCCGGCTAACCGGCCGATGTTCATACCACCGCTGCCTTGTGTGAGCGCTGCGCCCATGATGACGTCATCTACGCTAGCAGGGTCAATACCCGCACGAGATACCGCATTTTCAATGGCATGACCACCTAACGACGGCGCGGGTAAGTTGTTTAGTGCGCCTTTATAGGCACGGCCTATTGGTGTACGTGCTGTACTTACAATTACTGCATCACGCATATTACTGTTCCTTCGTATTGCGCAAAATTCAGCTCAACTCTGCTCGTAAAGCTAAATTTCACGTTTTCTTTAGTGTGCGTAACGTAAGCCGCTAACGGCTTACGCCTTACTCATTACTATTTTTTAAAAAACTAGGCTTTTGCGTCATAGCTTCTAAAACTGCCGCCCTCTTGGGCCAGCTTTACCAATAAATCACTTGGCTCTAACCACATCTTTCCGTATTCGCCAAGCTGATCGCGATAAGTGGTTAGCTTATCTAAAATGGTCCCAAGCCCTACTTCATCGGCATATTGCATAGGGCCGCCGCGGTACACTGGGAAGCCATAGCCGTAAACATAAATCACATCAATATCGCTAGACTTTGCCGCAATACCTTCCTCTAAAATCGCCGCACCTTCATTGATCAGTGAATACATAACACGAACAAGAATTTCTTCATCGCTGATGTCAGAACGCTGTTGAACGCCTAGGCGTTCCGCTTCTTGCTTAGCAATTTCAAGTACTTCAGGGTCTGGGATAGGAACGCGACTCCCTGGCTCGTAGTTGTAAGCACCACGCCCGGTTTTTAGCCCGTTGCGCCCTTTCTCTACAAGGCGATCTGCAACCGCGCCGTAGGCGGGATCGTGGGAAATGTGTTCTTGGCGAGATTGACGCACATAGTAACCAATATCTAAGCCCGCCATGTCGCCCATCGTGAACGGCCCCATTGGCATGCCAAATTCTGTTAAAACGCGATCAACCTGTTCAGGCGTCGCTCCTTCAAGAAGCAATCGATTGGCTTCACGACCGTAAGGTTCAATCATACGATTCCCCACGAATCCAAAGCATACACCTACTAACACGGCTACTTTCCTAATGCGCTTAGCCATCTTCATGCAGGTTTTGATAACTTCGGCGGATGTCTTTTCTGCTTTAACCACTTCAAGCAGCTTCATAACATTGGCAGGCGAGAAGAAATGCAGGCCAATCACATTTTCTGGGCGTGACGTCGCGGTAGCAATTTCGTCTATGTCCAGTGTCGATGTATTCGAGGCCAAAATAGCGCCGGGCTTGCACACTTTATCAAGCGTTGAGAATACTGTTTTCTTTACTTCCATTTTCTCGAACACAGCTTCGATGACTAAGTCGACATCAGAGAGATCATCGTATGATGTGGTGCCAGATAGCAGCGCCATGCGACTTTCTACTTGTTCTTGAGTAAGCTTGCCTTTTTTCGCAGAGTTCTCGTAGTTCTTGCGAATGAGTGCAAGACCCTTTTCCAGCGCCTCTTCTTTAAGCTCAAGCATAGTTACGGGAATACCGGCATTAGCAAAGTTCATTGCAATTCCGCCCCCCATGGTACCTGCGCCTATAATTGCGACTTTTTCGATACTGCGCTCTGGCGTGTTCTTATCAAAATCACTCACATGACCTGCCGCTCGCTCTGCAAAGAAGAAGTGCTGCTGTGCTCTGGCTTGTGGCGTGTTCATACATTCCATGAACAACTTGCCTTCGTTTTTAAGGCCATCGTCAAACGCTAACGTATACGCGCCGCGCACTGCCTCAATACACTTAAGGGGAGCGAAAAAGCCACGGGTCGCTTTTTTCGTTTGCGCTGTTACCGCATCAAACACGCCTTTAGTTTCATCTGTCATCGTAAGCGAAATGTCGCAAGTACGTTTGATGGCTTTATCTGGCGTAAGGCCCTGCAGATACGCTTTGGTATCTTCAAGCAAATGCTCTGGTTTATCGGAAATTTTGTCAAAAACACCTGGTAACTTCACTACTGATGTAGGTTTGCCCGTTACAATCATTTCAAGGGAAGTTTGAACATCGGCTAAACGCGGAAGGCGCTGCGTACCGCCAGCCCCAGGCAAAATTCCAAGATTAACTTCTGGAAGGCCGACTTTGTTGCCCGCAAAAGTAATGCGGTGGTGACACGCTAACGCTACTTCTAACCCGCCGCCAAAGGCTGGCCCGGGAAGTACGGCAACCACGGGTTTTGTCGCGTTTTCTATCTTGTCTAAAACTTCAGGCAACATGGGCGACAAATCGCCACCGGAAAACTCACTGATGTCTGCACCACCAGAAAAAATGGGTAGTGAAGAAGTAACAACGATTGCTTTCACGCTTGCATCGTTAAGCGCGCTTTCTATACCTTCAATTAAGCCAATTCTTATTGCGCGTGATAGCGCATTTACCGGTGCGCTTTGCATTGTAAGGGTGGCAACACCCTGCTGCACTGCGTATTCGACAGCTTTATTTTCCATCTCAGTCATAACCATGTCCTGTTTATCACGTTAACCGGATGTTATTGCAGTGTTGCCAATCATCCAAGTTTATTGGTGTTATAGACATTCATCATAATATTTAATAACACGCCCCAACCCGTTAGCGGGTTCATTTTTGTGTTTAGCGCTAGCTACGACTCGCTTAAGGATTAATTGACAGCTTGAAGAAGGAGTGTTTTTGTTAAACATGCAGTACAGGTTATTACATTTTATTTACATAAGGATGGTGAACGATGCAAGTCCTCAAAACACCGGAAAGTGCTTTTGATAAAATACCCGACTTTCCTTACGTGCCTCGGTATGTCGCAGTTACCGATACGATAAGCAGTGAAATTACGATGGCGTACTATCAGTGTGGCCCGGCTGACGGCCATACCATTCTATTAATGCACGGCGAACCCACATGGGCCTATTTGTACAGAAAGATGATGCCTATATTAGCAAAGGCGGGGTTTAACGTAGTGGTTCCCGATTTAATAGGCTTTGGCCGTTCTGATAAGCCAATGCGCAAAGAGGACTATACCTACGCAAGGCACGTTATCTGGCTTAAAGAATGGTTTACTCAGGTTGTTAAAGGACCGACTACATTGTTTTGCCAAGATTGGGGTGGGCTTTTGGGGTTACGACTTGTCGCAGATATGCCGGAGCGCTTTACTGGTGTAATGGTATCTAATACAGGGTTACCTACTGGAGATCATCCGGCAAGCGACGCGTTTATAAAATGGCGCCGTTTTTCTCAAGATACACCGGTTTTTCCCACTTCGGCCATTATCCAAAACGCTACGGTATCGGATTTACACCATACTACCCTAGCCGCCTATGACGCGCCCTTTCCAGACGAAAGTTACAAAGCAGGTGCGCGAATGTTCCCTTTATTAGTGCCCACAAGTCCGGATAATCCAGAGGCACAAGCCAACAGGCTGGCGTGGGAAAAACTGAAACAGTTTAACAAACCTTTTATTACTGCGTTTGGCGACAGCGATCCAATAACCAAAGGCGGCGAAAAGATATTCCAGAAACTAGTCCAAGGCTGCGATGGCATGGCGCACACCACGGTTAAAAACGGCGGACACTTCATTCAAGAAGACCAGGGTGAAAAGTTAGCCGAATTACTTATACGGTTTATTCAACAAACACATCAGTCAACAAATTAATAGGAGTTTACCATGGATGCACTACTCGACTTTACGGGGCAAGTAGTACTAATCACCGGCGCAGGCAGTGGCTTTGGCCGCTTGCTATCGTTAGGTCTTGCTAACCGGGGCGCGAAACTGGTTCTTTCTGATATCAATGAAACAGCCCTTGAAGAAATTCAGCGCGATGTAAGTACATTAACCGATGTTGCAGTGCTAGCTGGTAACATCGCGAGCGAATCACTCAATAAAGAGCTCGTTAACAAGGCGATGGAGACATTCGGCCGATTAGACATTGCAGTCAACAATGCGGGTATTGCTCATCAGCCCGCTCCTGTTCACCAGATGACAGAAGAAATCATAGACGCTCAGTTTGCCGTAAATGTAAAAGGCGTTATGTTCGGCATGAAATATCAGATTCCCGTCATGCTAGCGCAAAAACAAGGACACATATTAAATGTAAGTTCTCTTGCCGGTTTGGGCGGCGCGCCTAAAGGCGGCGCTTACGCGGCGGCGAAGCATGCGGTTTCAGGTATTACCCGAACTGCTGCCGTTGAATATGGGCGTAAAAATGTAAGGGTTAACGCAATTTGCCCGTTCTACAGCCCTACCAATATACTCAATGTGGACGGCTATAACACGCCTGAAGCCCGCGAACAGCTGGGTATGGGTAGCCCAATGAAGCGTTTAGGCGAGCCTCAAGAAATCGTCAATACCATGATGCTCATGCTGTCACCTGGCAACAGTTACATGAATGGACAAACCATCGCCGTAGATGGCGGTGTTACGGCGTGGTGATAAAAACGTTGCCCATAAGCTTAGCAATAAGTATGGAAACCAATACCTTGGTATAACCCGTAACCTTTAGATTTCTCTCTACTTTAGTTGTAATAAAGGTGAACAAACAAAACCGATTAAAGAGGCGAGTGCAACCGCCTCTGCAATCGACCCGTCACTGCAAAAGAGAAAAGTGTGATGATAAAGCCAAGTAAAAACATTTTCTTATCGCTCGCGCTAAGCTTATTCGCCATTGTTTTTACTCCTGCTCTGGCTCAAGAAGCACCACTTTCGTTAACCAGTGTAAAAGAAATAGCCTCTAACCCAAGCAATAAGAAACAGCGCCTCAATAAATCGCTGGCACTTAACGCTGTTAAACGCACTACCTCCTTAGTTCCTCAACGCAAAAAGCCATCGAACCGCTTGTTTCTCATTCATAGCGTACTCCCTAACAGCCGTACCAGCGCTGAATAATTACCATTTAACAGTCTTAAAGCTAGCGTAAAAGACGGACGAAACGGTAACGAATGATAAAGGCGCTTAAACACCTGATAGTTGTAATGTTGCGTTAGCGCTTAATAAACTGAAAACTCAAAGGATAAACCCAAAGTTCCCCTTTGTTTGCTTTTACCGCTGCTACAATGGCAAAGATAACGTTCAGCAAGCCAAGTGCGATAAACCCAAGTGCCCCGATGATAATGAAGGTGAGAATAAAGCAAATTACTGAGTAAACGAGTAAGCTCAGTAGCCAATTAGCGGTCACTCTGCCATGCTGGTTAATATCTTCGTTTTGATCTTTATGTGCAATCCAAAGCACTATCGGTAAAATAATACCAAGACCGGGAATAACAAAGCTCGATAACTGAGAAACGTGGATCAGTGTGCAATAACTGCGGGCATTTAGCCCCCAATAAAGTGGCGCTTCCGTTGACATAAATTTCCTTATAATTGAATAAATGTGTTGTGTTAAATTTGTTTTACAAAATCTACGCAGCGTTACACAATGCTAGCGCATGTCTATGTGAACGTCGATTCACTTTAAGAACAAAATAATTAAAGGACAAAGTATGCTCAATCATAAACGTACTCTGATAGCAGCACTGGTAAGCCTATCGCTTATAGGATGTGGCGAAAGTACTACGCAGACAGAAACCCAAGCGGCACTGACCGCAAAAGACGCAAAACAGTTCCTCCAGCAAGCACAAGATGATATTGCGAAGATGCAGGTACCCGCTGCGCACGCAGAATGGAGCTATGCGACCAATATCAATTTCGATACCGCTGCGGTAAGCGCCTACTTTAATGAAGTGCTATCAACAAAAGTAGCAAAGTTAGCCAAAGAAGCGGCCAAATTTAATGATGTAGATGTGGACAGTGATACCCGCAGACAACTCGATTTATTAAAAAATGGCTTAACCATGCCACCACCTGCAGATGCAGCTAAAGCTGAGCGCTTAGCCAAGATTGGCTCTGACCTAAGTGCCATGTACGGCTCGGGTGAGTATTGTAGCGAAGATGGGACGTGCAAAAGCTTAGTAGAAATGAGCAGTGAAATGGCCACCCTTCGTGACGCCGATAAATTATTAGAATATTGGGCAGGCTGGCGCGAAATATCTAAACCAATGGCACCGCTTTACGCAGAACAAGTGGAGCTGGCAAATGAAGGCGCGGCAGAGCTGGGTTTTGAAAATGTGAGTGCACTGTGGCGCGGCAAATATGATATGCCTGCTGATGAGTTTCCCAAAGAGCTAGACCGCTTGTGGACGCAAGTAGAACCTTTTTATGAATCACTTCATTGTCATGTACGCGCAAAGCTTGGTGAACATTACGGTGAAGATGTAGTACCTCAAGACAAACCCATTCCGGCCCACCTTTTAGGCAATATGTGGGCACAGTCGTGGGGTAACATTTACGATATCGTAAAACCTCAACAAGAAATGCAGGTACCAGATGTAACCGCTGCGTTGGCTGAACAAGGCTATGACGAAATCGCTATGGTTAAACAGGCTGAATCATTTTTCTCATCCCTAGGCTTTGAGGAACTGCCAGATACGTTCTGGGAACGCTCTATGTTTCAAAAACCAGAAGGCCGTGACGTACAATGCCATGCTTCTGCGTGGGATTTAGATGACAAAGACGACCTTCGCATAAAAATGTGTATTCAAAAGACAGGCGAAGAGTTCAACGTTATTCACCATGAATTAGGTCACAACTATTATCAGCGCGCCTATAAAGATCAGCCACTGCTCTATCGCGGTTCAGCTAACGACGGTTTCCATGAAGCGATTGGCGACACTATCGCACTATCGATTACGCCTAAATACCTTAAACAAATTGATTTGATTGATGAAATCCCAGATGCGTCGAATGATATCGGCATGTTGATGCAGGTAGCGCTTGATAAGATCGCGTTTATTCCTTTTGGTTTAATGGTTGACCAATGGCGTTGGAAGGTGATGTCGGGGGAAGTAACACCTGACCAATACAATGACCTGTGGTGGGAGCTTCGAGAGAAGTATCAAGGTGTGATGGCACCTGTCGAGCGAAGTGCAAATGCCTTCGACCCAGGTGCAAAGTATCATGTACCAGCAAATGTACCCTACACGCGCTATTTCCTAGCGCACATCCTTCAATTCCAGTTCCACAAAGCCTTGTGTGATATAGCTGGTGATGAAGGCCCGCTAAATCGCTGCTCTATTTACGGCAGTAAAGAAACCGGTAAGGCGCTAAACGAGATGCTGGAAATGGGCATGAGTCAACCGTGGCAGAACGCGTTAGAGACACTAACGGGCTCGCCGCAAATGGATGCTAGCACCATCGCTGATTACTTCGCGCCGCTCAAAACGTGGTTAGATAAGCAAAATGCGACACGCCAGTGCGGTTGGTAGTCACTACGCTCTATAGGCAAAATTTAAAGCGTACTGAGTAAATAAATATGCCCCGAATGTTCGGGGCTTTTTTATACAATTTAAACTTTAGTCCCATTGAAAGTTTCGGGCATTCGGGTAACGTTGCGCTATGAACTTTATTTAACAATTAGCGTTATTATGCGTGGTCATCTGACGTACCTCTTCCTCTTATTTAGCTTCCTTACCAACTATACTTTTCACGCACGAGCGCAGTTTAACCCACCCGTCTTTCGTAGCTTTGACATGGAAAGCGGTAACAGTCACGTGACCGTTTCCGACATAGCAGAAGATAAGTATGGCTTTCTATGGCTTGCCTCTCAATCAGGTATCGACAAGTTTGATGGCTATACGTTTAGAAACTTCGGAATGTGGGGAGAAGACAAGTCGAAGGGTCTTCAAACACTTACCGCACTACAAATTGAAGCTAGTTTAGACGGCCAACACATGTGGGTGGGTACATTTAGCGGGCTTAGTCGTTTAAATGTCGACACCGAGCGGTTTGAACACTACACCTTACCCACTGCTTCCCCATTCAATAAACAGGTCATTAATCGAATTAAAACGACGCACGATGGGAAGCTCTGGATAGTCTCTGAACGCAATCTATACGCGTATCACGAAGAGACAAACAGTATAGAGCTTATAAGCTATCTACCCGATACAACCAGCACGCTAACTGATGTTGAACTGATTGGAAACACGCTTTACGTGACCTCAACCTCTGGCCTGTATAAACTCGATTTAATTAAGCAAACGTTGGAGTTGGTGGCGTTTGAAGGCGTTAACTTTACCCGCCTAGTAGCGGCGCAGCGCTCGCGGTTTTGGCTTGGTACGGCAACACACGGCATCTGCCTGTTTGATCCAAACGCTAAATCAGAGCCGATTACAAGACTGTGTACGTCTGAAGTTCATGGTTTATCTGACAATTACGTCTCTGATATTTTACTTCGCCGCAATGGTGACCTATGGGTAACGACTGAGCGAGGGGTAAACATACTGACGGCGCACAGTCCGTACACTGTATTGCGGTTTCCAATTAGTAAAAAAGATTCGGCGAATGAGCGGTTTTCAAGCCTCTATCAAACGCAATCAGGCCTTGTTGTTGTGGGGACTAAAGACAACGGTTTCGCGATAAGCAATCCCGAGCTAAGCAACTTTTACTCAAGCGAGGTCGGCGATGGCCGAATTGTCGGTTCAATGGCTCACTATAAAGACAATAAAGTATGGCTTACCAACGAAAAAGGGCTATGGCTTTATGATGCTGTCGATAAAACGCACCAAGGCCCTTTTACATCTAGCGGCGCACAAGTTAGCGATGACAAAGCCAACGATAAGCTAACGAGCCTTGTTTACGACAAAAAGACTGAAACGTTATGGGTATCAACACGTAGCGGACTCGCTAAATTTAACAGTCAAACCAATCAACTGGACATTGTCGCTTTGCAGGGCAAATCTGGCTACAGTATTAATATCGATGCTGACGGAGATATCTGGTACGGTGGGTATAGTGACGGTGTTTTCGTTTACCGTCCGTCAGAAGGGCGAGTGATTAGGCAATGGCCACTGTCACTCACTACTCGAATTCTTTTTGAAAGCGAAGAAAGCGCATGGCTTAGCACGGTAGCTGGCTTACATGTCGCTAACAAACTAACCGGCGAACTTGTCAACGTTAGCCAATACACAGACAAAATCACAGATAACACGGTAATTACTTGGATATCTCGCTCAAAACGCGGGGGTTACTGGGTCGGCACCCAAGCGGCTGGGCTTTATTTTATAACCAAAGATGGAGACGATCTGTCGTCACTCAAAGTAACACAGATTAAGCCCGAAAGCAGACTTAGCAATATCTCAATCGGCGCTATTGTGGAAGATAACGAGTATGGTCTATGGATTTCTACGATTGAAGGAATTACTTACCTCGCCCCTGACCTTTCCTCACTGAGTTATTACGGTGCAGAGCACGGTGCGATATCCACTGGCTACTATATAGGCTCAGTCGCTTCTACCGATAACAATACTATTCTTTTCGGCGGTTCAGAAGGTGTCACGCAGTTTACCCCATCACAAGTCACTAACTTAAAGTGGACACCGGGCGTTCACCTTACTAACGTTAAAGTAGTTAGTCGAAATAATAGCAATAGCACTACGGCAGAAAGACGTCTGAATTTAGGTGGAAAAATCGCACTTAACGATAATGATATTGCACTTTCTATCGAGTTTGCAGCAACAGACTTCATGAACGCCAACGAACTTCGCTATGCTTATAAGCTCGTTGATTTTGAGAGTAGCTGGCGTATTACTGACGCCAAAACAAGAGTGGCAACTTACACGAACTTAAACCCAGGACACTACCGCTTCACCTTAAAAGCCATTAATAAAGAAAACGAATGGAGCAGTGACGAGGCTCAACTTGAAGTAATCATCATTCCCCCATGGTGGGATAAACCTATTTGGCGCGTGGTAATCGTACTTATTATACTTCTCCTCATTACCTCAATCGTTTGGTTTAGAATCGCGTCGCTAAAAAAACGTTCTGCAGAACTGGCGTTGAAGGTAGAAGAAAAAACAAAAGATCTAGAGGAAGTCGTAGAAAAGCTAACACGCTTATCTACACAGGACTCATTGACTGGATTGAAAAACCGTCGGTATTTTACGCAAAGAGCAAAAGCTGAATGGCAAGAATTCCAGCGTCACGGACACACTTTCTCGCTGCTTCTTTTAGATATTGATTATTTCAAGCGCATAAATGACGAGTACGGCCACCAAACTGGTGACTCGGTGCTTGTCAAAATAGCTAAAATCTTGCAAAGCAGCCTTCGTGAAAGCGATGTTATCGCTCGCTGGGGTGGCGAAGAATTCCTTATTCTACTTCCCTCTTTAAAAGAGCAAGAAGCCTATTGGGTTGCCGAGAAATTACGCAAGGCGGTGGCTAGTCTAGTTATTGACTCTCCTCCTTATCAACTTAATGTAACCATTACCTGCGGCGTCGCTGACATTAAAAATTACGATAGCATTGAAGCTTGTATTCATGCAGTTGATAAAAAACTGTATAAGGGCAAAGAAGCCGGTAGGAATGCAGTCGTTAGATAGTAGCGAATTCATCCTTCTAACAACCTACTTATTGTGACCTAAAACTGGCGCTCGTTTTAAGAACGAGCCCGTGCTTTAACACCTAATGTAATGTCGACAACCTCGTTATCATGTTGTTTGTCGCACACATTGATCGCTTTTCACTTTACCTTTCTAACAAACATGAACTCAGTTTTTATTCACGATATGCATGTTGCATTGCAAGGAGGTTTATATCATGGCGAATGTGTTAGTTATTGGCGCATCAGGACAAATCGGTAAACAGGCGACGGTTAAACTTTTAGATGCGGGCCACAAAGTGTTAGCACCGGTAAGAAGCCCTGAAAAATTATCTGACATTCAAAACGATGATTTAACCGTGGTAGAGCAAGACTTAGAAGAAGATTTTTCTGCACATTTTGAAGGTATTGATATTGCCGTGTTTACGGCTGGGTCAGGCGGTAATACCGGGGCAGATAAAACACTGATGATTGACTTATGGGCCGCGCGCAATGCCGTTAACTACGCCAAAGCTGCGGGCACGTCAAATTTTGTAATGGTGAGTTCAATTGGAGCCGGCGACCCCGACGCAGTATCTTCAGAAATTAAGCCTTACTTAGTCGCCAAGCATATGGCTGACGAGCACCTAATTAACAGCGGATTGCACCACGTTATTTTGCGCCCTGGAACGCTTTTAAACGAACCGGGTTCTCATTTGGTCCGCACTGATATGCCAAACAACAAAGATGACGCCGTCATTTCACGAGAAGACGTAGCAACCGCTATTGTTGAAAGTATTAGCCGAAAAGGTGAGGACAACGTAATTACATACCTATTTAAAGGTGATACGCCAATTTCTCAGATCTTCTAAGGGCAAGCGTACACACACCTTAATTATAGTCCCCTTAGGTAGAGATGCTTGAATTAAAACAACTTAGGTTTAGTTACCTCGGGAAGAGAGCCCTTAGATAGAGATAGTTAAAAAGCCCTTTTGCTTAGTGTTTCGCATGCAACAGGGCTTTTTATTTGTGGTTAATAATGGGGGTTAGAAAACCACGCCAGTTACCACGTTAGGGAATGAGCGACTGGCTGACCCAGTTACCATTGTCATCTTTATGATGCCACTCGCGGTGTTGTGGGTTACCTCGAAGATTTAAGTAATCAACACTATTAATGGCAAGGAGTATGGTGCAAAAGTGTTCTGGCACCTTGTCGAAACTCCCTTCAATTTGTAATGCCGACCCATCATTTCTGGGCGTGCCCGGCTCTCCCCATAAAAATTGCTTTTTGCCAGCATCCGATAATTTATTCCACTGAGACGTGACAAGTTCGTCATCTTGTTCAAAGGTGACTAGCGATGCTTTGCAAGAAAAGCGGTATTGTTCCCGGGTTTTAGAAAAGTACCAACAAACGTGGGCTTCAGGGGTTTGACTAAGTTGTTCAAACTTTTCTGAGCGGGTGTCAGAGATAACGACCAACTGGTTATCATCAGTCATGCCTCTAAACACCACGGTACGGCAATAAGGCACACCCATGCTATCTACCGAGGCAAGCTGAAAGTAGCGACTCTCAGGTACGCTACGGGTTTGATGCAAACTCTTTGTCAGTCCTTGTCGCCACTGGGGCATAGCTATCTCCATGCACTACATTAGTTATTGCTAGCAACGCGTTTATTGCCAGCAAGGGAAAACAACCTATAAAAGTTCCGCGTAGTAGCTTCGGCTAACTCTTTTACAGAAACACCTTTCAAGTCCGCTATAAACTCAGCGACTTCAACCACATAACCAGGCTGATTCTGTTTGCCTCTATGGGGTACAGGGGCTAGCCAAGGGGAATCTGTCTCAATAAGAAGGCGTTCAAGCGGTATCGCTTTCACAACCTCGCGCAACGCGGTCGCAGAGTTAAAGGTAACGATGCCCGAAATAGAGATATAAAAGTCCATCTCTATGGCTGCTTGGGCCATTTCTAGCGACTCGGTAAAGCAATGCAAAACGCCTTTTGTATGCGACGCTTTGTGCTCACGCAGCAAGTTAATGGTATCTTCTCTTGCGTCACGGGTGTGAATGATTAACGGTTTCTTCGTTTCATTGGCAACCTTAATGTGATCAACAAACGAGGTTAACTGTACCTCTTTGCTCTCGGGGCTATAGAAATAATCTAGCCCAGTTTCGCCGATAGCCACCACTTCTTCACGCTGCGCTTTTTCTAAAAGTTCCTCAAAACTACACGCTTCGTCCTGATGCAACGGGTGAACACCACAGGACACAGAAACATCGTCAAAGTTGCTCACCTTCTCTAGCATGCTGTCGTAATCATTAACAGATACACACACGCAAAGAAAATGTTCAACACCACGCGTTCTTGCAAAGTCCAACGTCTCTGCGAGCGCTTCTGGCCCTTGTTTAAGTCGGTCTAAATGACAATGAGAATCTACAAACAAACTACACCTATATTTTTTTGAAGTTAACTGCTTGGCAACGATATTGCCTTCGCCACGCTGTTAACGTTGAAACTGTTTTAATAACCCGAAAAGCACCAAAGACTTGTTCACACCCGCGTGCTGCAAAGTTTTCACTGCTTCAACACACGCTGCGTAACGCTTGTAATCTGTCTCTTGCTGACGTTTTACATATTCATTATGGGACAATTGCTGACACCACAATGCTATTTGCTGAGCATTGTCTTGCCACTTGTTAGCAAGGGTTTGTGCTTGCACATTTGCGTCGCCCGCTAAGAGCGCTTGCATCCCATCACTGAAGTGACGGTAGCTGAGGTCATCGTCACCCGACAAGGCCTCCTCTACCCGAAGCGGTGCATAGCCATAGGCTGCAAGTAACGCGTCGCTAGCATCTTCTACGCCTTTCGCTTTTAAGTAGTTCAAACTCTCTGATACTGACGGCAGTGACAACACTTGCCGCTCGCAACGACTAAGTATGGTTGGCATAAGTTTATTTACGCTGTCGGTAATCAGAAGTAAGAAGGTATTATCTGTGGGCTCTTCCAAGGTTTTCAACAGCGCATTAGCCGCTGCCTCTGTCATAGTGTCAGCCTTGGGGATTAATAAAACTTTATTCCCGCCCATTTGTGCAGTACCGGATAGCTTAGCAATGCCCTCGCGAATTTTGTCTACCCCCAGCTGTTTTTCACTTTCAAGAATATGAAAATCTGGATGGTTACCCGCCTGCCTTAAGTGACAACTTTGACACTGCTCACATGGGCCATCAACACTTGGGTGCTTGCACAGCAACGTATTACTTAAGCCTAGTGCAAGTTGGTTTTTGCCTATCCCACTCACCCCCGTTAGCAATAAGCCATGGTGCAGTTTTTTTGCTAAGTAACGGGAAATTAAAGAGGTATAGGTAGCTGTAAACCAAGGCAGCACTGGCATTAGTTATTCCCCTGATCGGTTTTGTGCGACTCGCTACCTTCGTCAATGTGCTGGCTTACATAATTAGCAATAATGGAAATGACATCTTGATGCACTTGTTCCATGGGCTGCATAGCATTAACAACAATGATGCTCTCATCATTTTCAGCCAAGGATAAATATCTGGCCCGCGTGCGCTCAAAAAAGCCTAAACCCGCTTGCTCAATTCGATCAAGCTTGCCGCGACCACGCGCTCTTTCTAAACCCACGGCTGGGTCTACGTCTAGATAAAGGGTTAAATCTGGCTTGAACCCGTTAAGAGCAATATCGCTAATTGCGGTCATGGTTTTTTCACTGACACCTCGGCCTCCGCCTTGATAAGCCTGCGAAGAAAGATCATGCCTGTCTCCCACCACCCAAGCACCTGCGTTAAGCGAAGGGTAAATTTTATTGGTCAGTAACTGAACGCGAGCCGCATACATAAGCAGTAATTCGGTTTCTTCGCTTACTGTTTCGTCCCAGTCGTGCTTAACACACTCTCTAATCGCTTCAGCCATTGGGGTACCGCCCGGCTCACGAGTTTGCTCCACGCGCATTCCAGCGTCTGTTAACGCTTTTACAATCAACCCGATTACCGAGCTTTTTCCTGCCCCTTCAAGGCCTTCTACTACAATAAACTTTCCGCGCATTGCTTTAAATCAACTCTGTTCTTTCTTTAGATTAAAACAGCAGGTATCTATCCACTACCCACCCGATTAACGCTTTAATTGATATTTTCTAACCGCCGCATTATGCGCTTTTAACGTGTTCGAAAACTGGTGACTGCCATCGCCTTTAGCCACAAAATATAAGGCGTCGGTCGCTAATGGATGAAGAGCTGCATGTATTGCCGCCTTGCCTGCCATTGCAATAGGCGTGGGTGGAAGCCCTTTAATAACGTAAGTATTGTATGGCGTAGCCGTACGTAAGTGCTTACGAGTAATATTGCCATCAAACTCTGACCCTATACCGTAAATGACAGTAGGGTCGGTTTGAAGTCGCATATTTTTATTAAGCCTATTTATGAAAACACCGGCTATCATATCGCGTTCTTTAGGTACCGCGGTTTCTTTTTCAATAATACTCGCCAAAATCAGTGCATCGTACGGTGATGATAAAGGCAGGTCTTCAGCCCGTTTCTCCCATTCTTGGGAAACGAATGTTATCAGTGCCCTATGTGCTCTGTTTAACACGTCACTCGCTTTCGTGCCCTTCGTGAAAAAGTAAGTATCTGCTAGAAACGCACCTTCTGTATGCTGTGCATTTTCACAACACCAATCAACACCGTTGCCCTGTGTTAAGTTGCTGAGGGTTTGCTCATTTACATCAAAAACCAAATCTTGATTCGCCCGTAGCGCCTCAAGCCACTGCGCGAGTGTCAGGCCTTCTACTAAACTTACGGCAAATAAATGCTCGTCGCCTTGTGTAAACAGAGTAAAGGCATCAACCAGTGATTGGCCAGGGCGCAACATGTAGCTACCAGATTTTACCGACGTACTGCCGGCAAAAAACTTAAGCCATACTTTGGCGATAAAAGGAGAAACGTCAACCATACCCGCGTTGCGAAGCTGTTTAACCGTGCGGTAGGCGTTACTGCCATTTTCAATGGTAAATAGCGTATCGTCCTTCAGCTTTATGGGGGCTGTCACTTGCGACGATACGTACATCACACAAGACGCACCCACAATTACGACGATGAATACAAGTGATAACATAAATACGACAGTACGCTTCATACTTGCGCGTACCCAATGTGCTGATTTTTAAATAACACGTCCATTTTTACTCTTTACTACATTGATTAAAATTAGTTAAACCGCTGTACACATTAACGTAGGGCGCGTGCCAACAAATTACTTAATTCAAGAACGCTTTCACTTGCCACGTCAAATTCTAACTTGCTGTGATCTGGCATACGCACGCTTTTCACCGGCATCACGCCCATCAACGCATTGGTGATCACCACGGCACTAGCATTGCCAATATGTGAAAGCTGATACTCACCTACGTGTAAGGTGTGATTATTGTTTAGCAGCGAATCAATCAAACACTGTCTGACCACGCCATTCACCCCACTTCCTTTGAGCGAAGGGGTATACCACTCACCCTGCGAATAGAAGAAGACGTTACCGGCACTTGCTTCAATTAAGTTATCGTTGGTGTCGCATACAAGGGCATCATCGGCATGTGCTTCATTAACTTCATGCTTTATCAGTACCTGCTCTAATCTATTCATGTGCTTTACACCTGCAAGCAACGGCTGAATAGCCAGTCGGGTTTGTGCACAAATTAATGACATACCTTGCTTAGCCATCCCCTCGTAATGTGCAGGATAGGGATGCTGACTGAACCTGACCAAAGGCACACTGTCTTCACTTCGTGCATAGCCTCTGCCCGCTTGTCCGCCCGAAACATGTACTTTTAATACATATTTTGATGGGGAAATATCATTCGACGAGTTACTGAACGCCGCTATCTGTTCGTTAATAGCGGTTTCCAAGGCACAGGTATCGACGGTAATTTTTATCGCGGCCGCATCGTGTTCTAACCGAGAAAGGTGATAAGAATACAGTTGTGGCTTTTGGTTGTGCACCAATAGAGTAGAAAATACACCATCACCATAATTGAAGGCCCTATCACTCGGTGAAATAGGCGTAGCGCTAGGGATTATTCTCACAGCCTACTCTTTTATGTCTTTTTATCGTGGGAGAAGTATACCAACTTGTACTAGCCAGACAACTTATAGCGTAAGGGCCATATCAAGCCGGTACAAAAAAAGGCAGCGAGTTGCTGCCTTTATATTTGAAATTACAACTACGTTTGAAACGCGTTTTATATACGCTTAAATATCAACGAGCCGTTAGTACCGCCGAATCCAAAAGAGTTACATAGCGCGTAATCTTCGCTGAAGGCTTTGGCTTTATTTGCCACGAAGTCTAGGTCACAGCCTTCGCCCGGCTCATCTAAGTTGATGGTCGGTGGCGCCATTTTGTCACGCAGTGCCAAAATAGTGAAGATGGCTTCAACTGATCCTGCAGCACCAAGTAAATGACCCGTCATCGACTTTGTTGAGCTAACCAGCAGTTTGTATGCGTGGTCGTTAAATACGCGTTTTACCGCGGCGACTTCGGCAATATCACCGGCAGGGGTTGAGGTACCGTGTGCGTTAACATAACCAATTTCGCTCGCATCTAACTTGGCGTCGTTAATTGCATTTTGCATTGACGCCGCGGCACCTTCGCCATCTGCTGGCGGTGATGTCATGTGATAGGCATCGCCACTCATACCGAAACCAACAAGCTCAGCATAGATAGTCGCACCACGGGCCTTAGCGGCTTCGTATTCTTCAAGCATAACTACGCCAGCGCCCTCACCCATGACAAAACCATCACGGTCTTTATCCCATGGGCGGCTTGCGGCTTGTGGATCGTCGTTGCGCGAAGACAGGGCTCGCGCAGCGGCAAAACCAGCCATTCCTAGCGGCGTAATTGACGCCTCTGCGCCGCCTGCAAGCATGGCATCAGCATCGCCGTAAGCAATGGTTCTTGCGGCAATACCTATATTGTGAACACCTGTAGTACAAGCAGTCACAATGTTCAAATTCGGTCCTTTCAACCCTTCCATGATAGACAAAAAGCCTGAAATCATATTGGTAATGGTTGATGGCACAAAAAATGGCGACACGCGCTTAGGACCGCTATTTGTCAGTTTTAAGTGGTTTTGTTCAATTTGCTCTAAACCACCAATTCCTGAACCAATAGCTACGCCTACACGGTGCGCATTGTCTGGTGAAACAGTAAAACCAGAATCGACCAAGGCTTGTTTGCCGGCAGCGATACCCAACTGGATAAAGCGGTCCATTTTCTTGGTTTCTTTCTTTTCTATGTATTCCTGCGGATCAAAGTCGTTAATTTGACCTGCGAAACGGGTTGAATAGTTACTGCAATCAAAATGGGTGATTTCACCGATGCCGCTCTCGCCCGCGAGCAATTTGCGCCATGTGTCTTCGCTATTAAGACCTAATGGTGAAAGCATTCCAAGACCAGTAACCACTACGCGACGTTTTGTCACAAAAAGCCCTCGCTTTGGAACTAAAGGTAGGAGATACAAAAACGGCTCTGTAGAAGAGCCGTTTTGTCGCTATTTAAGACTTAAGCGTCTTTGTTAGCGTTGATGTAATCAATGGCTGATTGAACAGTAGTAATTTTTTCTGCTTCTTCGTCTGGAATTTCAGTATCGAATTCTTCTTCCAAAGCCATTACTAGTTCAACTGTGTCAAGTGAATCAGCGCCTAAGTCGTCAACGAATGAAGCTTCTGCTTTTACTTCTTCTTCTTTCACGCCAAGTTGTTCAACGATGATTTTCTTAACGCGTTCTTCAATGTTACTCATAATTCTAGGTTTCCCTTAAACGTCACTAGATAATAAAAGTGCCGCTAGTTTATTTTGCAAGGTTGATCCTTGCAAGCACCAGTTTAAAGAAATTTTCTGGTCAAACCAGCGACATTCGAAATTCGTAAAATACTATTTTTACATCCAAGTTCGGGTAAATACCACCCCAAACTAGGGAAAATTCGCAATTTTTGCGAATTTACCCCATATACATACCACCATTTACATGGATAGTTTCGCCTGTAATATAGGCTGCGCCATCGCTTACTAAGAAAGCAACAGTGGCTGCAATTTCATCAGGCTCACCCAAACGGTTGGCCGGAATATCTTTAAAAATGGCTTCTTTTTGGTCATCGCTCAGCGCTTTTGTCATATCGGTATCAATAAAACCTGGCGCAACAACGTTGATAGTAATGCCACGAGAAGCCACTTCTCGCGCCATTGACTTAGAAAATCCAATGACCCCTGCTTTAGCGGCGGCATAGTTAGCTTGACCCGCATTACCCGCGCTGCCTACCACAGAGCCAATATTAACAATGCGACCAAAGCGCTTCTTCATCATACCGCGAAGTACGGCTTTTGACAGCGTAAATATCGATGTTAAGTTGGTATCAATAATATCTTGCCACTCGTCATCTTTCATACGCATTAGCAGATTATCACGTGTAATACCGGCATTATTGACCAAGATGTCGATACCACCATGTGCTTCGTTAATGGCTTTAAGTGTTGCATCAACGCTGTCTTTATCAGTCACGTTTAACGCGAAACCCTGTCCGCCGAACTCAGAAAGATAGTCGCTAATGGCTTGCGCACCGTTTTCACTGGTCGCCGTACCGATAACTGTTGCTCCTTGCTGAGCAAGCTGGGTTGCTATCGCTTTACCTATACCTCGGCTTGCACCGGTAACCAGCGCAATTTTACCGTCTAATTGACTCATTGCGATTCCTTATTGTTTTAATGCTTCAACACCGTCTGGTGTATTCACTGCAAGCGCTTCTAAGCCCTTACTAATACGTTTATTCAAACCTGTTAGCACTTTGCCAGGCCCTACTTCAATAACACGCTCTACGCCTGCTGCCGCTAAGTACTCAACGGTGCGGGTCCATTGAACCGGGCAGTAAAGCTGACGCACCAATGCATTTTTGATAGCGTCACCCTGAGTTTCAATGGTGACATCAACATTGTTTACTATGTTGATTGCAGGTTCATTAACGTTCAAAGAAGATAGTGCATCTTCTAATTTATCTGCTGCGGGACGCATAAGTTCGCAGTGAGAAGGAACGCTTACCGCAAGAGGAAGCGCACGCTTTGCTCCCGCGTCTTTACAGGCGCTCGCCGCTTGTTCTGCCGCATGTTTCTCACCAGCAATAACCACTTGACCCGGAGAGTTAAAGTTTACCGGCGCGACTACGTCGCCTGTGGCAATGGCAGTTTGCTGACAGATATCTGCTATAGTCGCATCGTCTAACCCAATGATGGCGTACATCGCCCCCGCGCCTGCTGGCACGGCTTCTTGCATGTATTTACCGCGGGCTTCAACAAGTTTAATGGCATCAGCAAAGTCCATTGCGCCACCGCATACAAGCGCCGAATACTCACCAAGGCTGTGTCCTGCCAGGTAATCTACGTCTATACCTTGTTCACGAATAACGCGCCAAATGGCAACACTTGCTGCAAGTAGCGCAGGCTGCGTGATATGCGTTTCGTTTAGTTTTCCATCTGTATCGTTTTGCACTAAGTCCCAAAGGTCATAACCGAGTACGTCAGAGGCTTCTTTGAACGTCGCTTCGATAATAGGAGAAGTCTCAGCGAGTTCTTTAAGCATGCCTACGCTTTGAGAACCCTGCCCTGGAAATACACAGGCTGTCTTTGTCATGTCGATTCCTTATTATTTTTCTTTACTAGAAACGAGAATACGTTAAAAAATTACAGTGAGAAAAGCAGGGCTTAATAGCGAACAAGCGCTGATGCCCAAGCAAATCCTCCTCCGAATGCTTCTAGTAATAAATGCTGTCCACGTTGAATACGTCCGTCTCTAATAGCCGTGTCTAGCGCGGTTGGCACTGTGGCTGCAGATGTATTACCGTATTGCTCTAATGTAAGCACCACCTGGTCAAGGGACATATTTAGCTTTTTCGCCGTAGCCTTGATAATTCTAAAGTTTGCTTGGTGTGGCACTAACCAGTCAAGATCAGATTTTTCCATACCGTTTGCCGCAAGCGTTTGCTCAACTACTTCAGAAAGTTTGGTTACCGCCACCTTAAATACTTCGTTACCACGCATTACGCCCCAATTTTCGTGAACGGATTGTTCATCACCTCGGGTTGGATTACCTACAGCCAATAAATCGCCATAAGACCCTGCAGCGTGGATATGCGTTGATAAAATGCCTGGTTCGTCACTGGCTTCTATAATGGTCGCGCCAGCGGCATCGCCAAATAGAATAACCATGGTCCTGTCTGCCGGGTCTATAAGACGGCTAAGGCAATCAGTACCCACCACTAGAATGCGTTTTGCCATCCCCGATTTTATATATTGATCGGCAACGCTCAACGCGTAGCAATAACCTGCACAGGCCGCCGCTACATCGAATGCTGGAATACCATCTAAATCGAGAATGCGTTGAATTTCACATGCTGTGCTGGGTAGCGCGTAGCGACCGCTAGTGGTTGCGCACACAATCATGTCGATAGATTTGGGGTCGATACCCGCCATTTCAATGGCTTTTTTACTGGCTTCTGCCCCCATAGTAGCAGCGGTTTCATCTGCTCCAATAATACGTCGCTCTTTTATCCCGGTACGGTCAGTGATCCATTCGTCACTGGTGTCCACCATTAGCTCTAAATCTGCGTTTGTACGCACGTCGCTGGGATAATAGCTACCTGTTCCTATAAAGCGTGAATATTTGCTCAAAGCTGCTCCAACAATACCGTTTCTATCTTCGTCTTTATCTTTTCAGGCAAATGCATCTTTGCTTCTTTCATTGCTTGCACGATGGCGTAATAAAAGGCGTCTTTTTGTGCATTTCCGTGACTCTTGATAACAATGCCGCGCAATCCTATCAGACTCGCACCGTTATACTGGTCGGGGTTCACGCTGTTATAGATAGATTTCAGTAATGGGAAGGCAATTTTTGCTAATAAGCGGGTATAGAAATTCTTTTGAGACTGGCGTTTTACTTCATTTATCACTAACTTAGCCAGTCCTTCACTCGATTTAAGTGCAACGTTTCCCGTAAAGCCGTCTGTCACGACAACATCCGCATAGTCGGTGAAAATGTCGTCACCTTCTACATAGCCAATGTAGTTAATACCTGGGGCGTCTTTGAACAATTGGTCGGCAGACTTTACTTGTGCATTACCCTTAATATCCTCTTCACCTACATTCAATAACGCTACACGAGGAGAAGGGATTCCTGCCACTTCTTGAGCTAAAACTGACCCCATTACGCCATATTGAAAAAGTATTTCAGGCGTACAATTCACGTTTGCGCCTAAATCTAACAAAAATACATTGTGATGGCTGGTAGTTGGCATCATGTTTATGAGTGCTGGCCTATCAATACCGGATAAGGTTTTTAACAGGTAAAACGATAGCGTTAATAGCGCACCGGTGTTCCCTGCACTTACGCACGCATCTGCCTCGCCGCTTTTGACAAGTTCAATAACGCGACGCATTGAAGAGTCTTTTTTATTTCGCAGTGCCGAGGTGGGGACTTCGCCCATTTCAACCACTTGTGAACAATGCTTAATTGTAACGCGACTGCGCTCTGCATCAGTGAGAGGTTGAAGGCCTGACTTGATAGTGTTTTCGTCACCGCACAACGTGAAGTGCACATCGGGATGAAGTTGGATAGCCTTGACGGCTGCAGAAAGGATAACAGGGGGACCATGATCGCCCCCCATGATATCTAACGCGATGGTTAGTGTAGACAAAATGTAGTCGCCGTATTACGCGCCGATTACTTTCTTGCCTTTGTAATAACCGTCAGCGGTCACGTGGTGACGACGGTGAGTTTCGCCTGACGTTGAATCGACAGACAAAGTCGCGCCTGTCAATGCATCGTGTGAGCGACGCATACCGCGCTTAGAACGCGTTTTACGATTTTGTTGTACTGCCATAACTTACTCCTGGTCTCGCTTAAGTTCTTTCAAAACCGCGAAAGGGTTTTGTCGCTCTTGTTCCGGTTCAATCTTTCCAAACGACATATCGTCTTGCTTCACTGTACACTCCGACTCTGCATGAAGGGGCACAATTGGCAAAGATAACAGTAGCTCGTCTTCAAAAATTTGAAGCAGATTAACTTCTCCGTGGTCGTTGACCTCTACCGGTTCATAAGCCTCGGGAATGATGTCGTCGCTTTCCTGCTCTTCTCCCTGCACTGGAGTAAAACAGAATTCCGCTTCCACGGGATAATCGAGTTCACCATTACACCTTTGACAGATAAGTGTTACCTGCGTGGCTAGATGGCCGTGAAAAACAGTAAGACCCTGCGCGTCTTTTTCGAACTGTACTTCTGCGTCCACGTAGTCATTGCATCGGACAACCGTCTCGCTCAATCGTTCCATATCTTTAGACACAATCACACCCCGATAATCGGAACGTTTCATGGCGCTTTTAGTCGGTTCAACCGAATGAGGGAGTTTCACTTTCTGCATAGGGCGCGCATGATATAGCGTCGCCCCCTTTCTGTCAAAGCAAAATTGTGATTTAACACACATTATAAGATTATGTGCCTCACAAGGTGATAATGTTACATTGCGCGATATAATGATGCTTTGCAACATATTGATTTTTAAATAAGGAGTATTTGTGGCTCACCTTATCTTGGCCTCCTCATCGCAATACCGGAAAATGCTGCTTGCAAACATCGGTATTCACGTCGATACCCACGCCCCCGATATCGACGAAACCCCTTTCAATAACGAAGCGCCTACCGCATTAAGCGTTCGACTTGCCGAGCAAAAAGCACTTAAGGTTGCCAGTGAGCTCGTCAATGTGCCCCGCGACACCCTTATTATCGGTAGCGATCAAGTCGCATTGGTTCAATCGGACGATGGACCACAGTTACTAGGAAAACCAGGGAATAGTGACAATGCGGTTAAGCAGCTTAAAGCATGCCAAGGAAAAGAAGTCACGTTTTATACGGCGCTTTGCCTTCATCAGCCCGCGACCAATAAAACCGTTACTCAAGTAGATGAAACCCGGGTGTACTTTCGCCAAAATAGCGAAGCTGCCCTTACCGCTTACGTGCAAAAAGAACAGCCCTTAGATTGTGCAGGCAGTTTTAAAAGCGAGGGTTTAGGAGTCTTGCTATTCGATAAAATTACAAGTCGAGATCCTAATAGCCTTATTGGTTTACCCATTATGCTACTTAACGAACTATTGGATGTGCACTTTAACGTTGACTTGCTGGCCATAGCAGCGCAATAAGCAATGCGCCGTTTTATTTTAAAACAGCGTCGCTTCTAACTCGCTAACTGAGTGAACCAATGCAACGGGGTTAAGTGCCTCTAAATGTACTTGGGCATGGACCCCATAAGATACCCCTATTCTATCCATGCCGATGGCTTTAGCCATTTGCATGTCATAGGTCGTATCCCCAACCATTACGGCATCTTTTACTTCTACACCGAGCTCGTCAAGAAGCTGCAACAACATATCTGGCGATGGTTTTGATTCAGCTTCATCAGCGGTTCTCGACGCGCTAAAATACACGCCTGTACCTGTTTGCGTCCAAGCGCGGTCTAAACCTCGACGTGCTTTGCCAGTTGCAACCGCTAGAATACACCCCGCCGCTTTTAAATTGGCCAACATGGTATTAACGCCGTTGAATAATGGACAAGGCGTTGTATCTACAGTAACAAACGCCGCTTTATAGGCCTTAACTAGACGCTCTGCCAATTCATCATCTTGAATATTGAATAACTGTTTAATAGCAGGCTTTAAACTAATTCCAATTATATGACCCACTTGTTCATAAGATGGTATGGGCATATCACACTGCTTAGCGGCAATTTGCATGCAGCTAACAATTTTATCTGCCGAGTCCATCAAGGTGCCATCCCAGTCAAAAATGACTAATTTATAACGAGGCAATTTACTGCTTGTATCCGCTGAGGTGACGTCCTCGGCTAGCGTTTTTTGTGAATGCATAAATTAATTACAGTGCGTTAAGCGTATTTGAAAGTATAGGGTCTAAAGGTGCAGAAAATGTCACCCGTTCTTCTGTTGCAGGATGTAACAACGAGATGCTGCGTGCATGAAGGAACAATCTATTTAGCCCCTTTTGTCTCATTGAAGCATCAAAATCCGCATCACCGTATTTAGGGTCACAAGCAATCGGATGGCCAGCATGTAAGCAATGAACACGAATTTGGTGTGTTCTGCCTGTTATCGGCGAAGCTTCTACCAATGTCGCCCCCGCATACTCTTCTAAAATGCGGTAGCGCGTTTCTGAGGGCTTACCATCGTCGCTCACGCTAACCATTCGCTCGCCAGATTGAAGCACATTCTTGCGAAGCGGCGCTTTCACCTTAAAACGATTCTTAGGCCATTCACCCGCAACAAGGGCGTTGTAGCGTTTGTCCATTTTCCCCGTGCGCAGTTGCTCGTGCATATGACGAAGTGCAGAACGCTTTTTTGCAATTAATATGCAGCCCGAGGTATCTCTGTCTAATCTATGGACCAGTTCCATAAACTTGGCGTCAGGGCGTAACGCACGTAAACCTTCTATTAAACCGAAACTTAAACCGCTGCCGCCGTGCACGGCCATACCTGATGGTTTATTCATCACCAGGATACGATCGTCTTCAAATAGAATATGAGACTCTAACGCAGCAATTTTGTCGAGTTTAGGCGAAGGCGCGGGCGCCCCTTCCGACACACGAACAGGCGGAATTCTAACAATGTCATCAGCTTGTAACTTGTATTCAGGCTTAACGCGGCCTTTATTCACACGCACTTCGCCTTTGCGCAAAATGCGATAGATCATGCTTTTCGGCACGCCCTTTAGCTGGGTGCGCAAAAAATTATCGATACGTTGACCAGCCAAATCGGCGTCAACCGTTACAAAACGTACTTTTATTGGGGCTTCTTCTTTCATGGGCCAAGTATACCCCATTGCTAATTCCCCCTGCTAACTGAAACGCACAAAATATTGAAAAAAGCATATTTCGCTGCAATTTTAGGCAAACCTAGCGTTTTGAACGCAGACCAGTTTGGAAATGCAGAGATATACACAATTTATTCACTTGCTTTCCTTGCTAAAATTGGGATTTTGGTGCGATAATTACCAACGTTTTTTGCACGGTAAAATTCACAGATTAGATTTTGGTAGTAAGCGGCTTTTTGTGCCCCTATCCAAAAAAAGTGAAACGCAGCGTTAGAAAAACAACAAACAAGACCGAATCAGCGAAAAATGACGATGCTGTTCAAACTTGTAAACGATAAAGCATGGCGCAGCGTTGGTAGCATCCGCAATGAAAAAGTGATTTTCATACCAACCTAGCTAGAGAGGCAACGACTACACTGCCGTAGAAAAGCAACCGCCATTGCTTGCGAACATAAAATAAGTTTGCCGTTAACTAACAGAATTAAATGACACGCGAGCAACAATGTTTGCTCGTATTAAAGAATACAGTAATAAGGGCTAGTCGCTCCCGACATCCTTAAAGCAGTGTGACCATAGAGATTTACTTACAGGTTCGTTTACATAACAAACGCAAGTAACATCCAGTAATTAGGGCGCTAAAAACGGCGCTAACATGGTCAACCACCAAGGATAATGCGACGTAACAACAAGGTCCCCGTCCAGCCGTGAGGTTGCGCGGTGAGGGTTTGCACATGTCACTTTAATTTTGTGTCTTAACGGCTGTACGAAAACAGAGTTAGATACAATGAAAAGAATGTTAATCAATGCAACTCAACAAGAAGAGTTGCGCGTTGCCCTAGTCGATGGGCAACGGTTGTACGATTTAGATATAGAGAGTCCAGGACACGAACAAAAGAAAGCAAATATCTACAAGGGTAAAATTACCCGTGTTGAACCCAGCTTAGAAGCAGCGTTTGTTGACTACGGCGCAGAGCGTCATGGATTCCTACCCCTTAAAGAAATAGCCCGCACTTACTTCCCTAAAGGTTACAAATTCGAAGGCCGCCCTAACATCAAAGATGTGATTAAAGAAGGCCAAGAAGTTATCATCCAAATTGATAAAGAAGAGCGCGGCCAAAAAGGCGCGGCACTAACCACATTTTTATCGCTTGCGGGAAGTTACTTAGTGCTTATGCCAAACAACCCTCGTGCTGGCGGTATTTCTCGCCGAATTGAGGGTGATGAGCGCACTGAGCTTAAAGAGTCACTAAGCAAACTTGACCTTCCAGATGGCATGGGCCTTATTGTTCGTACCGCTGGTGTAGGTAAATCTTACGAAGAATTAGAGTGGGATTTAAAAGTTCTTCTTAAGCACTGGGAAGCAATTTCAGAGGTTGCTGAAGGTCGTGAAGCACCGTTTTTAATTCACCAAGAAAGCAACGTTATTGTTCGCGCTATCCGCGACTATCTACGTCGTGATATTGGCGAGATTCTTATCGACAAGACCAGCATCTACGAGCAGGCACTACAGCATATTCAGCTAGTCCGTCCTGATTTCGCAAGCCGTGTAAAGCTTTATCGCGGTGAAGTTCCACTATTTAGTCACTATCAAATTGAAAGCCAAATCGAGTCAGCCTTCCAACGTGAAGTTCGCCTGCCGTCTGGTGGTTCAATTGTTATTGACCCAACGGAAGCGTTGACTTCCATTGATATCAACTCTGCCCGTGCTACTAAGGGTGGTGATATCGAAGAAACAGCCCTTAACACTAACCTAGAAGCGGCTGATGAAATTGCCCGTCAATTACGCCTTCGCGATCTAGGTGGTCTTGTTGTTATCGACTTCATTGACATGACCCCCGTTCGTCATCAGCGTGAAGTTGAAAACCGCATGAAAGATGCGGTAAGAAGCGACAGAGCGCGTGTACAGTTAGGGCGTATTTCACGCTTTGGTCTATTAGAAATGTCACGCCAGCGCCTGCGCCCTTCTCTCGGTGAGTCTGCGCATCACGTGTGCCCTCGCTGTTCAGGCCACGGTACTATTCGCGGGACTGAGTCTTTGGCGCTGTCTATTCTTCGCATACTAGAAGAAGAAAGTATTAAAGAAAATACAGGGCAAATTGAAGCGCAATTGCCTGTACCCGTAGCAACCTACTTACTGAACGAAAAACGTAAGTCTATTCAGCTACTAGAAAAACGTCACGGTGTAGATTTGCTGCTCATTCCAAACGCGAACCTAGACACACCGCACTACCAAGTATTGCGTCGTCGCCCTGACGATGTGGTATCTGAAGCCAGCTACGACGTTGAGTTAATGCCTGCGGTAGAAGCAGAAACTGAAACGACGACTACGACGCCAGTTAAACGCGAAGAACCTGCGCTTAAGGGCCTAGTTGCACCAACGGCTGCACCGGTTGTTGCACCTAAAGAAGAGCCAGCGAAGAAAGCTGAAGACGTGCCTTCATTATTTGCGCGTATTGGAAAGTGGATCAGCGACTTGTTTGGCTCTGAAGGTGAAGAAGAGAGCAACAAAGACAAGAAACAGCAATCTACTGACACAAATAAGAATAGAAACAATCGCAGCCGCAATAACGACGACCGTCGTCGTAAGCCACGCAATAAAAACCAGCGTCGTAATAACTCGTCTCAAAACAGAGACCAGAATAAAGACCAAGGTCGTGACGAGCAGCAGGATAATCGCAAAGCACGCGGTGATCAGCGCCAAGACCAGCGTCAAGATCAAGACGACAAGCGCAACAACAAAGGTCGCAAGCCACGTAAGGCGCAGCAGCCTCGCGACGAGCAACAAAAGCCCAAACACGAGAAGCAAGAAGGCGAACAGCAAGAAAACCAAGCGCAGAAGAAGCGTGAAGTTGCTGAACGCAGAAAGCGCCGTGACAAGCGTCGTAGCGTTCGTGTAAAGAAAGATGACAATACGCCAAGCATTGTAGAGCAAACAGAAGCGCAAGCGGTACCTGCCCAGAAGGGCAACGAAGCTGTAAAAGCACCTCAACAGGATGCAAAAGCGCAAAGTAAGCCGAAAGCTGACGCAAAGCCTCAAAAAGCGGTGAAAGCCGATGAGGTAGAAGCACAGTCAGGCAATACGGCTGCTCAGAAACAAGAAACGAAAAAACCAGCTAAAAAGCCTGTAGACAAAGCGTCTGAAGAAAAATCTGCACGAGAAGCCGACAAGGTTGAAGGCAGCCAAACAGATAGCGCTGACGCTACAGAGGCGAACAGCGAAGAAAACGGGCAAAAACGCGAAGGACGTGGTCGTTCGCGCCGTTCTCCTCGTCACGTACGTGCAGCTGGTCAGCGTCGTAAGAAAGAGTCTCAGCAAGTTGATGAAGCTGAAACACAAGCGAAGCAACCTGGCGAACTTGAGCCTCAAGAGCCAGAGACAAGCACAGTAGCTACGCAAACAGAAGCGCCGGCTGTTGAAGAAACTCAAGCACAGGAGCCCGGAAAGCTAGCGCCATCTGAAGAGCAACCAGCATCTAATCAAGAAAAGCAAGACACCGCGAACCTTGACGTTGAAGCGGTTCAAGACGAACTTCAGTTTGATGTAGAGCCTTCAGCGGGTAAGAAGCCTTTAGCGGAAGAACAGCCTTCAGCGGAAGAACAACCTTCAGCAGAAGAGACTCCTGTAGGAGGCAATACAACTTCAGCTGATGAGAACTCTGTCGCTAAAGCAGCCCCTCTTTCACAAGAAGAGGCGGTTGCAAAAGCGCAGGCTTCCACCGAGAGCAGCACCTCATCTGATGAATTAGCGTCTGAAGAGGCTGCCCCTTCTGAAGTGAAAGCGACGTCTGACAACGCGTCAGAACAAGCCGCAGAGGAAAGCGCTTCAGCATCGCCAGAGCAGGTTGAAATCAACCTTGCAGAAACAACCGAAGCAGCAGTAGAAACTAAAGCGAACGCACCGGTAGCGAAAGCGCCTGCTAAGCAACAGGTTTCAGAAACGTCAAGCTTAGCTGCAAGCGGTAAGGGTAAGCGCGGCGCATCTCATCCGATGGCGCTACCTGCTGAAGTTAACGACGCCTTTGTAGATCTTGCGTTAACGGCTAAAGCCGATAACGAACGTCCAGCGCTGGCCGTTTCGGGTAAAACAGCCGCAATGGCTCAGGCAGGCTCTCGAGCATCAGCGCCAACAACACTACCTAAGTCGGTTGACGCTAACGCAGAACCAAACGCCGACGCAGTAGCGCAATAGCTAACCCGTTTACGCTAACAGTTTGTTAGCGTTCAATTAGTAAAATGCATTAAAAGCCGCTTTCGAGCGGCTTTTTCATTAGCTAAATTATTTTGGAAAGTTGATTTTTTAATTTACTTCTTAAGGCGTGTAATGAGCGAAGTGGTAAGCGAAGCGTTTGTTCGGTGGTTAAGCGACGTAAGTGGCTGCGATGTGATAAACACCAGCATGATCCAGCCCCTATGGAGTGGCTACGGCGCATGCTTTAGGGCCCAACTAGCGACGAATTCAGCTGCCAAGCTTAAAAACGTCGCCGGCAATCATCACATTAAAGTGCCAGGAGACAACGGTATTAGGCATGTAGTGGTAAAATGCGCCACACCCCCTGATACCCTTGCTCACCCCAAAGGTTGGAATGGACAGGCCAGTGATGAGCGCAAACGCCACTCATTTCGTGTGGAAAATAGCTTTTATAGTGCATTACAGACGCTCACCGATGACACGTGTCGCACCGCCACTTGCGTAGCTGATGACCAAAAAGGCGATTCAACATTGCTTGTTATGGAAGACCTCGCCCAAAGCGGTTATACCCACACGACAATGTCACTTTCAGTAGAAAGCGCCAAAACCGTTTTAAAGTGGCTAGCCCATTTCCATGCGCGCTTTTTGAACATAAAGTTCGAGGAAAATAAAAAGCGAGTGTTGCTATGGCATGAAGGCTCCTATTGGCACCTAGCAACAAGAGAAGAAGAATATCAGGCAATGCCTGATAGCCGACTTAAGCAAAGTGCTAGGGCCATAGCTAACCGGCTTGCCAACGCACGCTATCAAACCGTAATTCACGGCGATGCAAAAGTAGCGAACTTTTGCTTTACTCCAGACTACGCCGCTTGCGCCGCCGTTGATTTCCAATATGTCGGCCATGGCATAGGCGTAAAAGACGTCGCTTACTTCTTAGGAAGTGCCCTCCCTACCCAAGCGCAAATAACACACCGTGACGCTTTGCTAGGCACGTATTTCGGTGCGCTTGAAAGCGCGCTAAATACTCGCTTATCGACAAACGATACCCTTTGCTCTTTCGACCGTGATGATATCAAGCACGTTATAGAAGAATGGAAAACCTTATACCCGTTCGCCTGCGCCGATTTCTATCGCTTTTTATCAGGGTGGAGCCCAACGCACTGGAAGATTGATGAGGAACTTCAGTATCAGACAGATATTGCATTATCTGCACTCGCAAATACGTAGTTCACCTCAATCACTCTACCTATAATAACAAGAAACATGTATAGCATCCCTTGTTTTGAAAACCTCTCGTGCTCCCTCCTATCTAGGTCAAGTGGAATACAAATAAATTGAAGGTATCGAATTAACCAAAGAGCAGGCTAAAACGGCTATTGTCACACCGCTACGTAGCCTTCCCCCACACCCAGACGTACGCGATGGCTTGCAGGCCCTAAAAGACAAGGGCTATAAACTGGTAAGCCTTACCAACTCTTCTAATGAAGGCGTGTATACCCAGTTTAAAAATGCAGACCTACTGTCTTACTTCGACGAGCGACTTAGCGTTGAAGACATTAACTTGTACAAGCCCGATACACGTACCTATGAGTGGGCTATTGAAAAAATGGGCATAGCAGCAGAAGACGCTATGTTAGTCGCGGCTCATGGTTGGGATATTGCTGGCGCTAAACAGGCCGGCTGGCAAGCTGCGTTTATCGCTCGCCCGGGTAAAGTGCTTTATCCATTGGCAATTGCACCAGATACCGTTGTAGGTGGTTTAGATGAACTGGTAACTCAACTGCCTGATGCCCAATAAATCGTTAGAACATCGACATACCGACCAGTCTAGCTAGATAAAGCCAGGGGTTTATGCCCCTGCCCTTTTCATATCAATATGGGGAATACCGTCTTCCAAGTACATCGTCGATGTGGCTTTGAATCCAAAGCTCTCGTAAAAGCGTCTTAAATACTCTTGCGCGCCAATTTCAATATCACAGCCCGGCCATAGCGCCTCACAGTGCTTAATAGCTTCGCACATAAGGGCCTTACCCGCTCCTTTCCCCCGAAAGGCTTCACTGGTCGCCACGCGGCCAATACTTACCGATGGATAACTTACGCCTTCGCCAAGTAACCGCGCACACGCCACTAGTTGATTATTTTCAAAGCCCATTAAGTGATGGGTTTGCGAATGACGGTCTTTTTCATCAAGTTCCGGATAGGGGCAGTTTTGCTCAACAACAAAGACATCGACGCGTAGCTTAAGTAGGTCGAAGAGTTGATGAGTAGTGAGTTCATTAAATGTAAGAGACTGCCAAGAAACCATGTTACCTCAATGGAATATTATCTTTAAAACGCTTATGTGCTGCGTTCATACAACTACTGCTTAGCCTTTGATGCACTAACCTTTCATCTGATTTTTCAACGAACGCTAAGCAACGCTTTTTGTACATAGTAAACAAATACATTGAGCGGGAACATACATTCACGTCTCTTTTTTATTAGGGCAGTGAAATTTAAATCGTTATTTTTGGCAACGTGCTAGTTTAGTTAGGCGATAAAAATTTTAACTTTTAAATAGCCTCGCAATATATCCGTATAGATCCTCGTTTAATCGAATTCAGAGTTTTAGGCTATAGCTTTCATCCGTTTGAATCATTAATGTGTATCTACACTATGTATTGACTAAACGACAGGTCCACCGAAGAGTATGAGCGATAAACGGAATATTAAGCAATACGGCAACCCTGCTGGCGGATGGGGTGCATTAAAAAGCGTAACCCAAAGTTGGCTCCAGAGTGAAAAGCCGCTCAAAAACCTTCGGGCCATGCTAAAAACCAATCAAGATAAAGGCTTCGACTGTCCGGGTTGTGCATGGGGTGAGTCGCCAGAAAGCGGTTTAGTCAAGTTTTGTGAAAACGGGGCGAAAGCCGTAAATTGGGAGTCAACCGGTCGCTACGTAGGCCCGGAATTTTTCGCTGACTATACGGTGAGTGCGTTGAAAAAACACACTGACTACTGGCTTGAGTCTCAAGGCAGACTAACCCACCCGGTCCGTTACAATAACCAAACCGACCGATATGAAGCCATTAACTGGGATGACGCGTTTGGCCTAATCGCTCAACACCTGAACGGGCTGAGTTCACCACATCAAGCCGAATTCTATACCTCAGGGCGGGCAAGTAACGAAGCTGCCTATCTCTACCAGCTATTCGTTCGCGCATTTGGCACCAACAACTTCCCAGACTGCTCAAACATGTGCCACGAAGCATCGGGTCAGGGAATGAAGCCCACCATAGGCGTAGGCAAAGGTACAGTCACGTTCGATGATTTCGAAAAGGCAGATACCATCTTTGTTATTGGACAAAACCCGGGCACTAACCACCCGCGCATGTTAGAGCCACTGCGCGATGCGGTGCGAAGAGGCGCCCAAGTCGTTTGCTTAAACCCGCTAAAAGAGCGGGGGCTAGAAAAGTTCCAACACCCTCAGCACCCTATTGAAATGCTCACCAATGGTTCAACGCCAACCAATACCGCTTACTTCAGGCCTGCCCTTGGTGGCGACATGGCAGTCATGCGCGGCATAGCTAAATGGCTGTTAGCCTGGGAGCAGGAAGCAAAAGCGAACAATGCCCCTCCCGTATTCGACCACGACTTTATCAATGCACATACGAATGGCATGGATGACTATTTAACTGCTGTTGAAGCGACCAGCTGGGAGCATATTGAAGCGCAGAGTGGTTTATCGAAAGAAGACATCCGCCACGCGGCAACTATGTACAAGCGCGGAGAACGGGTAATCATGTGCTGGGCTATGGGAATTACACAGCACAAACACTCTGTTGCTACGGTTCAAGAAATCGTGAATGTGCAGCTATTGCGAGGCAATGTTGGCAAGCCTGGCGCCGGTCTGTCGCCTGTTCGAGGCCATAGTAACGTTCAGGGTGACAGAACCGTGGGTATTAACGAAGTGCCGCCTAAAGCGTTACTCGACGCGCTGGAAAACAAGTTTAACTTTGTGGTACCACGAGAGAGAGGTCACAACACTATTCAAGCCATTCAGGCCATGGAACGTGGCGATGCCAAAGTCTTCATTGGCTTAGGTGGTAATTTCGCACAAGCCACACCGGATACGCCGCGCACCCACGCCGCATTATCAAAATGCGATTTAACCGTGCATATCGCCACTAAATTAAACCGTTCTCACTTAACGACGGGAAAAGATGCGCTTATTCTACCCTGTTTGGGTAGAACTGAAGTCGACATGCAGGCTAGCGGACAGCAAGGTGTTACCGTTGAGGATACCTTTTCAATGGTCCACCTCTCCTATGGACAACTACCGCCGAGCTCACCTGAACTTCGCTCGGAACCGGCTATCATTTCGGGTATCGCAAAAGCCACGTTAGGCAATACGCCTGTAGACTGGGATCATGTAGTCAGTAATTACGACAATATACGCGACCTAATTGCCGATACCATTGAGGGCTTTAAAAACTTTAATAGCAAAGTGGCGAACCCCGGGGGCTTTCATCTAGGCAATGCGGCGAGCGAAAGACGGTGGCTAACACCATCGGGTAAAGCGGAATTTGCAGCCAATACACTGCCAAGCTCGCTATTAAACGATGATGTAGTCGCTCGTGGCGAAAAACCAGACTTAATCTTACAGACATTGCGCTCGCACGACCAATACAACACCACGATTTATGGTATGGATGACCGTTACAGAAACGTGTTTGGCGCCCGTGATGTCCTTTTTGTTAACGAAAGCGATATCGAAAAACTGGGCTTCAATGACGGGGATAAAGTAGACATTACGTCTTTATGGAATGACGGAAGAACCCGTCAGATAAAGCAATTTATGTTAGTGGCTTATGATATACCCCAAGGACAAGCCGCGGCCTATTACCCGGAAACCAACCCGCTGGTACCATTAGAAAGTTATGGTGACGGAACCTTCACACCAACGTCAAAATTTATTGCGATCAAACTTTCAAAGTCCGAGTCGGATGGAGGAATTGCGGTGAATACGCTCTCGGTGAGTCATATTTAGGCACGTGGATAAGGGATACGCCATAGCGGTTGGCCCACTTAACTGATAATGCCGTAGGTGCTGAAAGGGTTACAAGCAAAGGTAATTTTGCTCTTATCGCTTTTTGCACGAGTTCTAAGCTACAGCGACTGGTTAGCACTACAAGGCAATCCTTCTGATAAAGTTTATTAGCCGCAATTGCCCCAATTAACTTATCAAAAGCGTTATGCCTTCCTATATCTTCACGACACGCAAGTACATTGCGCTCGGCATCAATATAGAGCGCGCCGTGCACTGCCCCACTTTGCTGCGCTAATGCTTGCGCTTGCGAAATTAGGTCTCGCAACCCTTCAAACCAGCTTGCTTCTGGTAGAGGCAATGGATCTACGGGTTGGAGTTGAGGCAAAGCGTTATCCAGCGCTTCGACACCACAAAGCCCACAGCCCGATGCACCTGCCAATTGCCGTTTATTTTCTTTTAACTTCCAAAAAGCCTGGTTAGCAATATCCACTTCAGCATTAATGTGCTCTTTGTGGTATGTCAACTCAATACCATAAAGCTGGCGGGGGTGCTCAATAATGTCGTTACTTAAACTGAAGCCAATAATAAAGTCTTCAATGTCTTTGGGCGTAACAAGCATTACTGCATAGTTGATACCGTTGTAACTAATGCTTAATGCGACCTCTTCAGCAAGAGTAAAACGTTGAGTTTCAGGTGTTCCATCTAAAACTAATGCGTGGTGTTCGGCGTTATATGTCATCAGGCCAATCACCTGGCGTATTAACATTAAGCCATTGTGCCTCATCCATACGGGTTATTTTTTCGTTCTGTTTTTCTTGCTCGCCATTTACCCTTTTAGGGCGCGCAAGATTAGCTTCTTCAAGAGCAATGGCTTCTAGGCTTTCTAAGAATCCCACTACACGTCGCTTGTTTTTTTCGACCAAGTAGTGCGTTAGCATGGCGTTAGTATTGTGCATAACTGACAAGTAAAAAGGCAAAAAGCGTTTTTTCACATAAACCGACCGCTGGGCTTCCCGCCCTGCTGATACTAGCGTTTTCAAAAGCTGAGGTGTCATCTGGGGCATATCCACGGGAAGGACAAGCAATTCAATAGCGCTACCTTTGCCCGCATTTGAATTACATAAAACATCCAGTGCTGCATGCACACCACCCAGTGGACCTGCATCATCAATTTTATCATTTAAAAAATTTGGCGCATTACGGCTGATTAATACCTCATCACACCCTGCAGCCTTTAATAGCGATGACGCATGCTCAATAAGCGTGCTTCCCTGATAACGCATAAGGGCTTTATCTTGTCCCATTCTGCGCGATTGGCCACCCGCTAACACTAGTCCGATAAGAGTTTTATTCACTTTATCCACTTTATGTTTCTCTCTTATCAAGCTTTCCCTCATTATTTATTCTAAAAATTCAAAACACTGCTTAGCAATAGAAAGCTAGGCCTTGATTAGGTTACACAGATTGCAGAAGGCGCGCACTAGTTCGTAGAGGCTTTTTTCTTAGTACTAACCCGAATGAAAGTAGAAACAGCCATACCGTAGCAGCCCCATCAACCGCATGAGTAACAGTAGTCAAATAACCAATATCAGCAAACGACGCAACAGTGGTGTCGCTTAGTGTAATCGGGTAAGGCCCTAAATACCCTGTCATTAAGTCCGACGAACCACCAGGCCAAGGCTCATCCCAATGACTGTTAGCAGTACCTGCTCCTCCGCCCAGCTCTACAGGAATAAAGGTGGCGTCTTCGACAAACTCACGGCGGTAGATTTCCAAAGCGTATTCTCCAGTGTAGCGCCCTGTGCCATTGTCGTAATTAGACTGGCTCCCTGCGATAAAAAAATCTGTCGTCCACAGAATGCCAAACCCGATAACATGAGCCATTTCGTGCACAATAACATCGAAAAGTGTGCCGTTATTTTCCATGTTATTAAGGTCTGCCGTATCAAAGCGCATGCGACCTTTATTCGCATAAACATAAGTACTATCGGAAAGCTGAGTAATACTAGAAGGTCCAGCATTACCTAACACCCCACCTGTACCATCAATCGGCGCTCCACTTGCCTCTATAATAATACTATGGTCAAAAGAGCTTTGAACACCTATTAAATATGATTCCCAATACGCGATTGCATCATCAAAGATGCTGGATTGTGAAGGTGTTAAGCCCCCAAGATCATTAATAGAAATTTTAAAAAGCCCTGCTTGTGTAGGAAGTGACAGACACAGTGAAACAACTACTAAAACCAACTTAGGTAAACCCATGATGGTTTCCCTCCAAATTTTAACAACCACGTGCAATACCGCTTATAACGGTGAGCAATACGAATACGCCCTACCAAATATAGTCTAGAAATCAAAAGAACGACGTTATCTTTAGTAATTTATGTAGCGGCAAAAATGAGGATTCTAAAAGTATTTCTCGCAAGAAAGATTAATAATTATAAAGCGTTACTATCAAGATAACGTTAGTAACACAATGGCTTCAAACTTGATGGTATTAAGCACGCTCAATCAAAAACGCCGTGCGAGTAGCAATACATTAAAATTTAATTTGGTTAGATAAATACTAGGTAAGATTACCCACCACCTGACTGCCTAACAACCATAAGGTGGTGAGTTTAGAAGGACTACCAGGTCAAATCGTCTGGAATTTCGTAATCGGCATACCAATCGTCTTCAGCCTCGTCTTTGCCGTCGCTACCACTTTTATCTAAGTCGGCGCGATAAATAACAGACGCTTCATCGCGCTGAGCTATTTTGTCTGCAACCGGAGTGGGAACCAGTTCGTACGCATCGTCTAGCATAACCACAGTTAAGCGACCTTTCGTCACCTGCTTGTGCATTTCTTCACTCACGTACATGCGTTTTACTACGTTGTCGTGGGTAAAATTAAGCAAGGTTTCGCCCTTACGTGGCTGCTTGTTTACGGTAATAAGTTGTCTTACTTGTGCGGCTATCGAGCGTCTTTCCCTTTCCTGTTGTTGAAGCTGATTAAGCTCTCGAGAGCGCGCTTTTTTCTCTTCAGCCGCTTGCTGCGCCGCTAATGCTGCTTCATCTACCACAGGCTGCTTTTGCTTATTTTTCTGTTTTTGTTTTTTGCGTTTATCTGCGCGCGCTTGTTTCGCAGTCGCTTTATCAGCCAATCCGGCTTTTAAAAGTTGATCTTGTAAAGAGGCCATAACTCACTCTCTATTAATGTAGTAATTAGCCTTGCATGAAATAGGTTGCAAGACCTAACAAATATTCAAGAAGTAATAAGCCCGAATAAATTCGGGCTTATTTTTTACGCTTCACAGTATTGTATTAGCTTTGAATTATTTTTTCTTCGCTTTCGACTTGGCAGCCGGCTTTTTAGCCGCCTGCTCTTGCCACTTGCCATCGTCATACCATGCTGACCAGCCCGTCGCTTTGCCGTTTTCATTTTCCGACATCACATATTGCTGCTTAGTCTTTCTGCTATATCGAACTATTGCAGGGTTTCCGTCAGGATCGGTTTTCGGCGCATCTGCAAGATAATAGAATTTTGGCGAAATTCTATCTCTAAAGCGTGCAAGTTCTTCCACTTTCGGCGCACGAGTTTCACGCGATTTAGGAAAGTTGTGGGCCGCTAAAAAGATGCCCGACGCACCGTCACGTAGCATAAAGTGAGCATCAGATTTTTCACACGGTAGCTCAGGTAAATCTACTGGGTCTTCTTTAGGTGGTGCAGCTTCGCCGTTTCGTAAAAGCTTACGGGTATTCTTACACTCTTCGTTGGTACAGCCAAAGTATTTACCGAATCGACCGTTTTTAAGCTCCATATCGCTGCCGCACTTATCGCATTCGATAATCGGGCCGTCGTAGCCTTTAATTTTAAAGGTACCCGCTTCAACCAAGGTTCCATCACAGGTAGGTGTATTACCACAAACGTGTAACTTACGGGTTTCATCTACCAAGTAACTGTCCATGGCAGTGCCGCATTTAGGACACCGCTTTTTAGAACGAAGGGCTTCGGTTTCAAGCTCTTCTTCGTCATCTACCTTAACGACTTCATCGCCAGGCGTTAAGTTCATAGTATTCGTGCAGCGCTCTTTAGGCGGCAAGTTATACCCAGAACAACCTAAGAATACACCCGTTGACGCGGTTCTTACGTTCATTTCACGGCCGCATTTGTCGCACTCAATACCCGCTGGTATCGCCTGATTTAGGCGCATACCGCCTTCTTCAGGATCTTTCTCTGCGTTTAGAAGCTTACCGTAAAACCCACTGTAGAATTCATTGAGTACGTCTTTCCAGTCTTTGTTGCCTTCAGCAATATCATCGAGATGTTGCTCCATGTTGGCCGTAAAGTCGTAACTCATTAAGTCGTCGAAGTTTTCCATTAAACGATCGTTAACGATCTCACCCATTTTCTCGGCATAAAAACGCTTGTTCTCTAAACGTACATAGCCGCGGTCTTGAATGGTTGAGATAATACTCGCGTAGGTCGACGGGCGGCCAATGCCGCGTTTTTCCAGCTCTTTTACCAAAGACGCTTCGTTAAATCGTGCCACTGGTTTTGTGAAATGCTGCTTAGGATCAAGTGCTTTCAAGTCAAGCACATCGCCTTTCTGCACATCTGGCAACATTAATTCTTCATCGCCTTTTTTGCGAAGCTGTGGCTGCACGCGCGTCCAACCGTCAAACTTAAGTACACGGCCTTTGGCGGTTAGCTCGTAATCACCCGCCGCCACTTTGATGGTGGTTGCGTCGTACTTCGCTGGCGTCATTTGACAGGCCAAAAATTGTCGCCAAATCAACTCGTAAAGACGCTGAGCGTCACGTTCCATATCACCTAAACTAGCAGCGCCGATATTAACATTAGACGGGCGAATCGCTTCGTGCGCTTCTTGCGCGCCTTCTTTGCTGCCGTAGCGAATTGGGGAATCTGGTAAATACTTGTTTCCGAAATTATCGGAAATATACGCTCGAGCACTGTCTAGCGCTTCTTGACTCAAATTTGTCGAGTCGGTACGCATATAGGTGATGTAACCCGCTTCATAAAGACGCTGCGCCATCATCATGGTTTTCTTAACACCAAAGCCTAGTCGCGTACTTGCCGCTTGCTGTAGTGTAGACGTGATAAACGGCGCTGATGGGCGGCTTTGCGTTGGCTTCGATTCGCGGCTTTCTACCGTGTATTTCGCACTTTCTAAATCAGCCAGCGCTTTGTCGGCTTCTGCCTTATTTTTTGGCTTAAACCCGTTGCCTTGATACTTAGCCACCAGCATCCGTAGTGCCGCTTTTTCTTGACTGGTCAGGTCGGCGTGCACATCCCAAAACTCTTCCGGCACAAACGCTTTAATTTCTCGCTCGCGCTCCACCACTAAGCGTACTGCTACCGATTGAACACGGCCTGCAGATAGGCCTCGGGCAATCTTTTTCCAAAGCAGGGGCGACACCATAAAGCCCACAACACGGTCTAAGAATCGGCGTGCTTGCTGCGCATTGACACGAGATATATTTAGCTCACCCGGGTCTGAAAACGCATCTTGAATCGCGTTTTTGGTAATTTCATTAAACACCACACGCTGATACGTTTTATCTTTTTTACCCAGCAACTCCTGCAGATGCCAAGCGATGGCCTCTCCCTCGCGATCCAAATCGGTTGCGAGATAAATGGTGTCTGCGTCTTTCGCTAATTTTTTAAGCTCGTTAACGACTTTTTCTTTACCTTGTAATACTTGGTAGTGCGCTTTCCAGTCTTTCTCTGGATCCACACCCATTCTGTCTACAAGTTTCAAATATTCATGACGTCGAAGGTATTCTTGACGCGCTTCTTCGCTTAAAGTTTTGAGTTCTTTAGCCGGTTTTTTAGGCTCTACTTTGCCTAACGCCTTCGTTGGAAGATCTCGCACATGGCCAACCGAACTTTTTACGATAAAATCTTTACCAAGATATTTATTTATCGTTTTTGCTTTGGCTGGTGACTCGACTATGACCAGTGATTTTGCCATATAATTGAACTAAACCTATTGATTTTAAATGACTATTTACGTCAATTTCTGAAATTTGGAGTAACCTTGCACTATATATAGGGTACTCGCTCTTTTTTAACATATATCTACAAAGTGAATGGAAAACAAGATCTTCTTCATACTTATTCTTCACTTCGCTCTAATCGCACCCAAATTCTGTACAATAAACAACCAGCGCGATTGGCATTGCCCTTAAAAGCCGTATAATGCCAGCCATTCCAACCTAGCCTAACAATGGTTACAGGTTCAAAAAGTGCATCGTTTAACTTAGCGCTACCGATTGTAAATATGGCTGTCGATGACAAACACTTCCGTCATATGAAGTATAAAAGTAGCACATAGGTCAAGCGTGGAAACACCAATAATGAGGGAAAGTATGAAGCAGTTTGAAGTTAACTTTGACGGTCTAGTAGGCCCAACCCACAATTATGCCGGTTTGTCTTTCGGTAATGTGGCTTCCCTGAACAACGCCAATGCAGTAAGTAGCCCTAAACAAGCAGCTAAACAAGGCTTGGCTAAAGCGAAGGCCCTAGCTGATATGGGTATGATGCAGGGTGTGTTAGCACCGCAAGAGCGCCCAGATATTGCAGCACTGCGCCGCCTTGGCTTCACCGGTAATGATGCACGTGTGCTAGAAAGCGCTGCAAAGCAGTCTCGCGAGATTTTTCTTGCTTGTTGCTCTGCCAGTAGCATGTGGACCGCAAATGCTGCCACTGTGTCTCCTAGCGCCGATACTGCCGATGGACGTGTCCACTTTACCCCTGCAAACTTGACGAATAAGTTTCACCGTTCGCTCGAACCACAAGTGACAGGTAATATCCTGCGTGGCACCTTTGCCAATGAAAAACACTTCGCTCACCATCATCACCTGCCAGACAACGAACATTTTGGCGATGAAGGTGCAGCCAACCATACGCGACTTTGCAGTAACTATGGACAAGCTGGCGTAGAATTGTTTGTTTATGGCCGTCATGCTTTTGATACCAGTAAGCCTGCGCCAACAAAGTACCCTGCCCGTCAAACCCTTGAAGCATGCCAAGCCATTGCGCGTTTGCATGGTCTGAATGACGATGGCGTAGTTTACATGCAGCAGAATCCAGACGTTATAGACCAAGGCGTATTCCACAACGACGTCATCGCTGTAGGTAATCAAAACGTGTTGTTCTTCCACGAACAGGCGTTTTATCAAAAAGACGCGGGCTTAAAAGAACTTCAAGCAAAATTTGGCAGTAAGCCACTTCATTTCATTGAAGTTCCAACGTCAGAAGTGTCGGTATTAGACGCGGTTAAAACTTACTTGTTCAACACCCAAATCATTACCCTTCCAAATGGCGACATGACCATTATAGCGCCAACCGAATGTCAGGAAAATGAAGCGGTTAAACGCTACTTAGACAAGGTGGTAACGCTAGGCACGCCCATTAAGTCGGTCAACTATTTTGACGTTAAACAAAGCATGCGCAACGGTGGCGGCCCGGCTTGCTTACGCCTGCGCGTAGCAATGAACGACCAAGAGCTTGAGGCCGTTAATCAGAACACATTAATCAACGACACTCAGTTTGCTCGCTTAAACACATGGGTAGATAAGCACTATCGCGATGAATTACGCGAGGATGACTTGCGCGACCCGCAGTTGCTAATTGAATCTCGCACCGCCCTAGATGAGCTTACGCAAATTCTTAAGATTGGCTCGGTTTACCCGTTCCAGCAGGGGTAAATGATATTAGTAAGCCCGTTACTCGAGAGAATAACGGGCTTTTTTTATTTCCGACTTAAGGTACAGGATCTTTTACGGGACATTCACCTGTTCCAAACGGATTAGCGGGAGGGCTTCTTCCTTCATCAGTTATATCATCAGCAAGAATTTCTAATTGATACTTCATAGAAGCTTGGGCTTCACTTCCAGTTGATTGCCCAAACACAGTAATTTCAGCAAAATACCATACCGCGTAGCTTTCAGGGTAACGGTATTCAAGCTCAGCAAAACCATTTTCGTCCGTTACTCCATTATTTGAAAGAGTTACAGTACCAACGATACCAGGAGTTAATTGCTGGTCTTCATTTGTGTCTTCCCCCTCATCGAGTATCCCATTGTCATTTTCATCCTCGTTGTCACACTGGAAAACATCTACAACGTTCCAGATCGAGTCTACATCGTTGTAAACCCAGCGACCTTTCAAATAAACTCCGTCTTCATTGTATTTAACAGGATTTATTGAAGCTGTAAGGTTAACGTTACTAACAGGACGACCTGACGAATCTGATACAAATACAGCAAACTTTTTGAGATATGACGTTGTGGAAGGCGTTTCTATTTCATTACCCGTCCCAATAACAATATCAAAAGCTCGCGCCCCAACGGTAAGTGCGACTTCATCAGAAATTGATTCGTCATCTGCTATCGAAGCAGTAATAATAACAGCCTCATTAGATGACACAGAACCTGAAGTAAACACCGTAGTTGCAATACCTTTGCTATCCGTAGTTGCTTGAGAAGGAGAAACAAAGCCTGTTGACACATCGGATACTGTAAAGTTGACCACGCTGTTTTTTACCAAGTTGTTATTGACATCCCTAACAACGGCGCTAATTGTACTCGTTTGCCCATCGGGGCCAAGGTTGTCTAATGTTGCATCAGCAATAATGGTAGCTGGCGTGGTTGCTATAAACTCAATTTGAGTAAGTGCTGAAACCAACACATTGCCGCTTCCGTCGCTTGCTGTCGCTGTAATTGAAGAGATGCCAGCATTGTTGGCGCTAATATCAATACTTGCTTGTCCTTCTGCATCGGTTTGTACTGTTGCGTTGCCGTCAATTACGCCACGAGATGCGCTAAACGTTACGTCTTGCCCAACTACCGGCGTATTGTTTTGACGCCACTGTACCGTAATGGTTTGAGACTGACTGAGGGGAACTTCTTCTGTTGGTAGGTTTACAAAATTAAATTCATCTTGCTGTACCTTCACCGTAAACGTTGTTTCTGCATTAAGTGCAGAGGCCGTAATAGTGTCTTCACCTGAGGTTGAAGCTGTGTACGTTACTGTTGCTTGACCGTTTGACCCCGTGTTAACAGAGGTGCTGCTTAACGCGCCGTTCGCAGCAGTCAGTACCACGTCTTGATTCGGAATAGACGTGCCATCAGAATCTTGTACGCGAATGGTATAATCCACGCTATCGTTCAAGATTACCGAAGATGCACCGTTTATAGTCACTTGCGTACCGGAAATCGTGATTTCAACCGTTTGAGAAAGGCTGCCAGCACCAGCAGTAATGGTAATAGTGCGGTTTGACTTGTCGTTTTGGGACGTCAGTATCGCTCGGGCAGTGCCGTCAGCCGTAGTTTCAGGCTGGGTTAATTGAAGCTCAACGCCATCGCCTGTTTGGGCTGAAAAGCTCACTTCAACCCCTTCCATCAATACGCTTTGTTCGTTTTTAACTAACGCAATCAACTCTACTTCATCGCTACCGCTTGAAGCCAATTGAATATTGTTAGCATAAAGTTCAAGAGAGGCCGGTTCTTCACTTACTGTGGTGCTGCCTTCAGAACTGAAGGTCGTGGAATCTGTCTCGCCAGTAGCTAAGGTAGCGGTAACTTCGCCGTCGCCAGAAGCACTACCCACCGACATGCCTAACGTTGCTACACCGTCAGCATTAGTCAACGCCGTGCCAGTATCGTTAGAAAACGTAGCCAGTTCGTCGTTGCTGAGTGAAAAGGTAAGTAGAAGATCTGCCTGTGGCTCACCTAACGAGTTCGTTACTGTTGCCATCGCAACCAATGAATTACTCGAAGAAAGGCTATTGTCGGCCTCGCCACTCTCATTTTGTAGCGTTAATGCAACGCTAATGGACGTGGGGTCTGTGCCACTAACCGCCGTAGCAGAAAAGGTCGTTGTGCCTGTTTCGCCACTTCCAAGTGCAGCGGTAATTTCACCATCACCCGACGCAGTACTTGCGTTTAGGCGCAGCCTAGCCACCCCACTTGAATTAGTACGCGCAGTACCGGTGTCATTGCCAAACTCGGCTAACGCTTCGTTACTTAGCGTAAATGTTAATAACGCATCGCTGTACGGGTTACCGTCTTCATCTGTTACCGTCGCGACAGCGAACAAGCTGTTGTCTTCTGATAAATTGTTATCGCTTGCTCCACTTTCGTTTTCCAGTGATAAGGAAATTGAATAAGAGGGTGTGGTTCCGCCGTCTCCGCTTCCGTTATCCGTGTCATCCCGAGAGACTGACGAGCCGCCTCCACCACATGCTGTTAGCATAAATAATGCGCTAATTAGGCTTAGCGTTTTCGCTAATGTCGACATAATTCGTTCCTGAACCTCTTTTATTGACAATTGCGTCGTTTTTTATGTTTAAAAATCAACTGAATCTGGCACACTACGAAAGATTAAAAATATAAAAATGCACAGGGAACATTAATGTCTTCATCTGCACATAAATATAGTTTAACCGCTCGAATATTTATCGGCATGGCTGCCGGTATCTTGACTGGTGTCTTTCTCCAATTATTGTTTGATGATAGCGGAGATTTTACTTTTTCGATATTCGGTTTCGAATTCTCAACGTATAACATTCTTGTAGAAGGTATATTTTCTACTCTCGGCCAAATATTTATCGCTAGCTTAAAAATGCTAGTGGTACCGCTGGTGTTTGTTTCCCTTATTTGTGGAACCAGTACGTTATCTGACCCAAGCAAGCTAGGCAGACTTGGAGCGAAATCTGTTGGACTCTATGTTGTCACAACCGCGATAGCAATAACACTAGCCATGAGTATAGCTTTAGTGGTTTCTCCCGGTGAAGGCCTAAATTTAACCACGGAAACATCGTTCCAGGCCAAAGAAGCTCCAAGCCTTTCTGATGTTATTGTAAATATGTTCCCTAGCAACCCCATTAACTCTATGGCGCAAGGTAACATGCTTCAAATCATCGTGTTCGCTGTGCTGTTTGGTATAGCTATGGCCATGACGGGCGATGCAGGCAAACGCCTTACTGCTGTTTTCGAAGACATTAATACCGTTATCATGCGCTTGGTTACTATCATTATGAACCTTGCACCCTATGGCGTTTACGTGCTGATGGCTAAGCTTTTCTCTACCATTGGTGGCGAAACTATTTTAAGCCTAGCCAAGTATTTCTTCTTAGTCTTCGGCGTGTTGATTCTGCACGGCCTGGTAACCTATTCGGTACTGCTTAAAGCGCTGGCAGGTTTGAACCCACTTATTTTAATGAAGAAGATGCGCGATGCAGCGCTATTTGCTTTTAGTACATCAAGCAGTAGCGCCACGTTGCCAGTTACCATGGAAACGGCAAAAAATAAATTAGGGGTAGGCAACTCAGTCTCTTCGTTTACCCTGCCGTTAGGTGCAACCATTAACATGGATGGCACCGCCATTATGCAAGGCGTGGCAACGGTATTTATTGCCCAGGTTTACGCGGTAGATTTAAGCTTAAGTGACTACATGATGGTAGTACTTACCGCTACACTCGCGTCTATCGGAACCGCTGGGGTACCCGGCGTAGGCCTTATCATGCTTGCCATGGTATTACAGCAGGTGAACTTACCTGTTGAAGGCATAGCCCTTATTATCGGCGTAGATAGACTACTTGATATGACACGAACTGCGGTTAATATCACGGGCGACTGTATGGTGTCGTGTGTGGTTGCGAAGAGCGAGGGGGCCTTAGATGAAAATGTCTATAACGACCCTAAAGCGGGGTTAAAACAAGAAGATGTTGATTTTGAACACGTCGAGAAGAATACGTAACACGTGTTTAAACAGTATCAATAAACGTAAGGCCAGCATACTGCTGGCCTTTTTGTTGATGGCTTATTGTAAAGGGAATAGAAGGTATTTAGACCCACACTGCCCTTAATGGAACTACGCGAATTTAAACGTTATAGAAGAGGTATACCGCCTTGCCCCTTTTCCATGTTGAAGCTTAATGCAGCGCTGATGACGGCGAAATATTCGCTGCTTTTTGCGCGGGATAAAGGGTTGCACCAACACTTAGGATCATCGCAACGATCATTGTTACAACTACATCTAGCCAATGCATGCTAGACGGTAAAAAGTCGATAAAATAAATATCGCCAGACAGAATTTCTACCCCAAGGCCTGACTCGATAAAGCGTACAATCTCTGACAAATTAGGAGCAACGATTACAGCCAGCGCTACACCAACCGTAACACCGACCACACCGTTTATTACACCTTGGAGCACGAAGGTATTGCGAATTAACGTATCTGTGGCTCCCATTGTTTTAAGTATGGCGATGGACGCCTGTTTGTCTCTCACTGCCATTACCAATGACGACACAATATTAAAACAAGCAACGGCGATAACCAGCGTAAGGGCAATATAAACCACTGCACGCACTAGCTGAATATCGCTATACAAGTGTCCTTGGGTACGTGTCCAATCAGACATATAAACCGCTTGCGGATAGCTATATCCGATATCGCGCATAGTATCGTAAGCCGAGAATGGGTCTTTCAATGTAAACTGTATGCCCTGAGCTTTAGAGGTTATGCCTATGGCCTGTGATACAGTTTTAAGGTGCATTAGGCCGAGCTGATTATCAAGCTCCCCTCCGACAGACAACACACCTGCTATTTTAAGGGTAATGGAACGCGGCGCTTTAAAGGTTAAGTCCTGCGTGGTTTGAGGGATCAAAATTTGAACCGTATCGCCAATAGCAAGGTCCATCGAGTCCAAAATCCCCTTTCCAACAATTAACCCATTTTCTTGGGTACTAAACCTTGCCCAGTCATTTTTCGTTACACGTTCGGCATACTTTTCTTTCACGCTATTAACGGGTATACCCGTTACGCTAATGGCTTTAAGCTCACCTTTCGACTGCAGCATGCCCGTTAAGCCAGTATAGGGTGTTACCCTGTCTAAACGGCTATCTTGAGAAAAGCGATATAGCTGAGCCTCTAGATTTTCGATACCGCTTTCACTTTTACTGTAAATCTCACCGTGGGGGACCACACTTAAAATTCGGCTAGTTAGCTCTTTTTCAAAGCCGTTCATCACACTTAGAAGCACAATAAGTACAAAACAGCCCAAGCCTATACCAATGGTAGAAGACATTGAAATAAAGGAAATAAAGCGCTGCTGTGAACGCGTTTTTCTAAACTTTTGGGCAAGCTCAAAAGCGAGCATCTTGGCGCTCCTTACTCTCAGCGTCACTGGCTAAGCGGCCATCTTTTATCTTAAGTACTCTGTCCATCTTTGCAGCCAGCGTTATATCGTGCGTTACCACAACAAATGATGTCCCTTTCTTCTCGCTCAAACTCGTGAGCAGCTTGTAAATTTGCTCACCCGTAGAATCGTCAAGGTTGCCTGTAGGTTCATCTGCCAGCACCACAGAAGGCTCGGTGACCAGCGCTCGGGCGATAGCCACTCGCTGGCGTTCTCCGCCAGACATGGCAGAAGGCAAGTGTTCAATACGGTGAGACAACCCCACTTCTTCAAGCATGTCTCGCGCCTTAGCTTGGGCTGCTTTTGGTGAAAGCCCCCTAATACGAAGTGGCATGGCTACATTTTCTAACGCTGTGAATTCACCTAAAAGATGGTGAAACTGGTAAATAAAGCCCATTTCGTCGTTGCGTAGCTTTGCTAACGCGTTACTCGACAACTGGCTAAGGGATTTTCCATTGAATTGTACGTCGCCACTTGTTGGTTTATCTAACCCTCCAAGTATATGCAAAAGCGTACTTTTACCTGAGCCAGAGCTTCCCAAAATCGCGACGTGTTCGCCGGCTTTTATTGAAAGTGATACATCGTGTAATACGGGGGTGGCGTTGCTGCCATCTTGATAGGTCTTATTTATATTACGGCAAATTAGCACGTCTTGCATGCGCGTTTTCTTCTACATTTTTCGGTCGGTGAATGGTAGCGTTAAACACTACCAACACCAACCGAAAAATAACAGAGATAAAACCCGTTATTAGGTATCTTGAACGCTTTTAGCAAGTGCGCTTGCAGATTGTGGCTTACCAAACAACCAACCTTGCCCAAACCCAATTGTTAAGCCCTTGAGTTCCTTCGACTGTTCGGCATTCTCAACCCCTTCTGCAATGAGTTCTACATTCAGACCTTCAGCAATACTCACAATGTGAGGAATAAGTGAAGAACGAATACTGTTATCTTCCATATCCATAACAAAGCTGCGATCAATTTTGAGGAAGTCACAGTTAAGGGTTTTTAACTGACTTAAATTCGAATAGCCTACACCAAAGTCATCAATAGCAAACAAGAAGCCTTTACTCTTAAGCGACTTAATATGTTTAACCGCGCTGTGCGTAGCAATCTGCTCGTCTTCGGTGATCTCTAAAACTAATTTGAAGTTTTTGTCGTTCATTCCTAGAGCAAAATCTAAATCCAGGCATCCTTCACGGGTAAAATCGAAGGGGAATAGGTTGAAAGACACCTTAAACCCTTCCGGTATATCGGGGTTTTCGTTAAGCTCTTTCATTGCTGTAGTGATCATGTCAACGGTGAATTCCCAGGTCATATCCTGCTCTTTTACCTGTGGGATAAATTCATCTGGGTAGATTGGACCAAACTCATCCTCAAACCGGCTTAGCACCTCACAACCAATAACCTTGCCCGTTTTTAGATCTACAAATGGCTGGTACAGGCAGTAAAACTTGTGTTCCTTTAACCCTTTGCTCACTCGTGATTCAAGCGAACGTCTGCGCCTTAAATAGTTAAACGTGAGCATATGAGTTAATGCTGCGGTCATCAACATAGCAAAAACAAATAACACGATTTTGCCCATATGCAGATCTAGCACCCTGCCATGATCAGAGCGTACTTTAAGGCACGTATTTGAGTAACGTTCATCGCACAGAATAAACCTTAAAGAAAAATACCCCGTGCGCGCGTCCATATCTTCTTGGCTAAGCGTTGAGTCGACAAGACCAGGATTGCCCGCCATGTGATAAAATTTATCGCCATTGTAGAAAAGCTGCCAGTCTTGGGTATAGCTGTAGCCAATCACACTATCCATGTCGAGTACGGCGTTATATCGGCCTCGCTTAACGATGGTACCCGTTGCTTGTTTGTCAAAAAGCTGTAGCGGTGTATTAATCCAAAAAGCATCATCGAGCTGTGTATAGAAATCCGGTTTATCTTCTTCAATAGGCTCGTCTAAAATACCTAAATAGGTACTACACAACAATTCGTCGTTTTGATAAAAGCCAATTTCCTTTACGAAGCGAGAGCGAAACAAAGTTTTTCGCATTTCGGAAAGGTTTGCTACATCACAAGATTCGTAGGGTAAGGCATTTAGATAGTCGAGGGTAATCTCTGCGTCTCTGAACACTACTCGTACGTTATCTAGGATCTCTTTAGCACGACTTTCTTCCTGTTCTCGTACAAATATGAACATGATGATGGCAAGAAGGACCGTCACACCTAATACACTGAGCAAAGAAACGCCGATAGCTTTCAGATTGTCTGCAAGAAAATATTGTTTTTGGTCGCTTTTATTCATAAGTCCTGTTGTTTTCAAAGCACTAACGGCATCACTCTAGTACAAATATAAAAAAAAACACTACGACTTTAGGGCATGTTGCTGTTTGTTTTGCAGTTTCTGTATAAAACAGGCACAGATGAGTAAATAGATAGCGATAGATACACGAATGTCAAATGACGAAAGCGCGAGCCATAGCACGAAGCATGTAACGACATTGAGAAAGAATTAATTAGTAGAAATAAGAGATTTAGTGCGTTGTTCCCCAGGAGGGGAAATAGGCTGCATAGAAAGCTTATCATTAATGGCGGAGCGGACGGGACTCGAACCCGCGACCCCCGGCGTGACAGGCCGGTATTCTAACCAACTGAACTACCGCTCCGCATAATGGGAAACGCGCTTTATTCGATTAATGGCGGAGCGGACGGGACTCGAACCCGCGACCCCCGGCGTGACAGGCCGGTATTCTAACCAACTGAACTACCGCTCCACATAATCGAGATTGCGCTGTATAACTAAATGGCGGAGCGGACGGGACTCGAACCCGCGACCCCCGGCGTGACAGGCCGGTATTCTAACCAACTGAACTACCGCTCCGAAGACCTTTTAGTTATACCATTGAAAGAGTGGCGGAGCGGACGGGACTCGAACCCGCGACCCCCGGCGTGACAGGCCGGTATTCTAACCAACTGAACTACCGCTCCACATCTTCAATGTTATCAGTGAGTTGGACTTGGCTGATGTTGCCCTGTCCCCTGACTGCGGCGCAGATAATACGTATTCCCCCATGTGGAGTCAACGCTTTTTATTAATAAAATTGTCATCTGCGGTTTGTTTGCCTGTTAAATAGGCATTATGTCGAAATAAAATTCAAACTGAACAAATTAGCGACGCTATTTCATCATATAACAACGAACGGCCTACGCGTCGTCTGATTTTTTACCTCGTTTAAAAATACCTAGCAGCTTACTGATGCCCTTTGGCGCAGTTTCCATGGTGAGATCCGCCTCAGTGAGCTGCTGCTTCTGCTGAGTCGTCTGTTTTTTAGCGGTTTGAGTAGCTTGTGGTGAAGAAGAGCGCTTGCGCACAATAATAATAACAACCGCTGCTATCACACCAATCAATATAATTGAGCCGTTTACCACTACCAAAATTAGCGTAAGCGTTCCCTCGTCCATGTCCTCTTCGGAAAGAGCGGGCTGCGTGTTAATCGCGTTAGACTCTATGGGTGCCATCATCGGTGCACTGCCATCTACAATAGGATCTTCGCCGTTTATTAATGGGTCCTCGACTTCAGGCTCAATGGGCCCATCTGCCACGAAGCTAAATTCTGGTACGTCTAAAATGAAGTCCCTTCCATCCACGGTAGAGCCATAGGCAGTGACTTTTACTCTGAAAATACCCTCTTCATAGGCCACTATTAGGTGTTCGCGAGCCTCTGCCCCTCCCTCGGTAAGCGAGAAGTTTTGCATGTCCGCGTTAGGAAATTTTACCTTGCCATCTACCAGTAAAGATTCGATATCAACCAGCTCGCGATTCACATCAATAATAATTTTGTGATAGCCCTCACCGCCCCCATCCATTTCTACATCAATAGTGACCGGGTTATCATGAAGAACAATGGGCGCACCTTCTTGCTCTCGCGTATACATAGGCGTGCTAACCCTAAAAATTGGTTTCCATTCACCGGCAGCAATTTTTAAGTTGAACTGCCCTGTAAATACCCCATCACCCGGTCGTTCATCCATTCCCCTGCCATCATCTTTAAATGTAGCGATGGTTTGATCGCCAGTTCCAAAATTACCAAAGTTAGGATTGTTAGTGCTTTTAAATTCAATATCTAACGCCACCACATCCCTAAAGCGCTTATTTTCAATAGGTTTACCATTATTGGTTAGGTACGCAGTTGACTTTAAAATTTCGCCCGAGAACAAGACATTAGGTAAGGGGTCGGCATGGAGTTCTACATTAGATAGCACCATAATGCGGCTTTCTGGCAGTACTTGTCCCACCGCTTGCCACGGTCCGGGGACGGGGTTCCTTATGGTTATCATGTCGAAGGTATCGGCATCAAACCACTGTACCTTGTCTTCATCTACTCTGCCCTGAAAAAGCTTAGAGCCGTCTGGGCGCACTAACACAACTGGCGCAGATCCATACTCACGGAAAAAAACCATCGTAATTTCCTCCACGTTATAGTCGACGCGGAAGCGGTTCTGTAAAAGCTTGATAGAATTCGTATAGTTATCGCCTAAGTCAGTAAGCGGTGAGGTATCGATTGACGGATTTTGCGCTTGGGTATCTTGAACGGCACTATCAGCGACTTGGCGCGCAGCGTCTCGTTCATCTTCCTGAGATTGCGCAGTAGCGCCAGTGTGAATAAACGATGATAATAATATTACCCAATAAAACCACACTCTCACGCTACGCTGCTCCTGCACTAAATTGTTCTGTTATATCGCTTTGCTAAAACGGGTTGTCGATGAAAAGTTTAAGACACCTCGTCAACATTAGGGCGCCACAAACATTTACCACCCGCCTTTTCAACGATGTCTAGACGAGCTTCGTGTTGTGTTAACTCATCGGCGGAGGCTTTGATAACCTTTAATTTATTTGTTTTGCGCTGCACTCGTCTGATTGCGGTGGAGTCAGTTTCACTACCACCTGATGATGCAAGTTTTAACTTAGTCTGACCGCCGGTCATCAAGAGATAAACGTCGGCTAATATCTCTGCATCCAGCAGCGCGCCGTGGAGCGTACGGTGGCTGTTGTCTATGCCGTAGCGTTTACATAGTGCATCAAGATTATTTTTCTGGCCCGGGTGCATTTGTCGAGCGAGGGTAAGCGTATCGAGCACATCACAAATTTGATTGGTGATAACCCCTTTAGTCGACGGCTCCATGCCAAATTCATGGTCCATAAACCCGACGTCAAACGGGGCGTTGTGAATAACTAACTGCGCCCCTTTTATAAAGTTCACGAACTCTTGTGCAACCTGCGCAAACGTTGGTTTATCGGTAAGAAACTCATTCGTAATGCCGTGAACTTCGATAGCCTCTTGTTCTATATGCCGGCCTGGGTTGATATACACATGGAAGTGATTCCCCGTTAACCGGCGGTTTACGACTTCAACACAGCCAATTTCGATAATACGGTGGCCTTCTTTGGGATCAATACCAGTGGTTTCAGTATCGAGTACAATTTGGCGCATGGAACCTCTACTATAATTACGCTTTCATTTTTTGATAGTATATCAACCCCTTCGCAATCCGCTAAGGGAAATGACAAGATAAATTAAAGGAAGTGCTGTGGCGCAAAAGACCATTCATATTTATACCGACGGCTCCTGTCTAGGCAACCCAGGCCCTGGTGGGTATGGTGCTGTATTAATTTATAAACAGCATAAGAAAGAGCTAAGCGACGGATTTGCGCATACCACAAATAACCGCATGGAGTTGCTGGCCCCTATCGAAGCGCTAAACAGCCTGACTGAGCCTTGTGCGGTAGAACTCACTACCGACAGCCAGTATGTAAAAAATGGGATTAACCAATGGATCCATAACTGGCGCAAAAACGGTTGGCGTACGTCTGATAAAAAGCCAGTGAAAAATGCCGATTTATGGCAACGGTTAGATGAAGCAGTGAAAAAGCATCAAGTGAATTGGCACTGGGTAAAAGGCCACTCGGGGCACCCCGAAAATGAACGCTGCGATGAGCTTGCTCGCGGCGCCGCTGAGGCGAAACCAACTCAAATCGATGAAGGTTTCGTTGGCACCTAATGCATAGAAATAAGGCTAACGATACATAGGCAATGAATTGGGCGCGCAACGCGATGCGCGCCTAACTTAATCGCTCTACCAAGAAACCACCAGCTTGCCTTGCGTGTCATTGTTTTCTAAACGCTCATGAGGTTTATCTATATCCTTAATACTATAATGCGTATCAATATTTACCGTTAACTCTTTGCTCTCAAACGCGGGTATACACGCCGTTTCGAACTCACCAATAAGGTTAGCTTTGTATTCATCACTGCGGTTGCGCAATGTAGTGCCAATAATTGACGCTCGCTTACCAAGTAACATCGCCATATCAAGATTATCCGCATAGCGGCCCGCGAGCATGGCAAGGTAAACCACGCTGCCATCTCGTTTCAGTACCTGTAAGTTGCGATTTAAGTAGTCGCCACCCACGATGTCTAGCACCATATCAACGCCTTCAGGCCATGCTTTTTTAAGCACCTCATCAAACGCCTGCTGTTTATAATTTATAAGTTGTTCTGCGCCATTTTTTTCGCACAACGACAGTTTCTCTTGGCTTGATGCGGTTACCGCACTGTGTACACCCCAGTAACGACACAATTGCGTAGCGGCAAGGCCAACCCCGCTCGCACCACCGTGGATCAACGCTCGCTGGGCCGGTTTAATGTGGGCTATCGTGCGTAAGCATTGAAACGCAGTGAGAAATACTTCAGTAAGACCGGCAGCTTCAAAAAACGGCATGCCCTGTGGAATGCGCATCAGGTGAGCAGGGTTGACCAGTGCTTCCGTTGCGTAACCGCCACCTGCTACTAAGCCACATACTCTATCTCCTTCTTTAAAGGAACTTACATCGCTTGCAACTTCAGACACGACACCAGCCACTTCCAACCCCAAAATCTCGCTTTCACCTGGCGGTGGTGGATAGTTACCTTGCCGTTGCAAGGTATCGGCGCGGTTAACACCGAACGCTTTTACCTCTACCTTTACTTTACCCGCCGTTAATGAATAACCCGCTTGCTCTTTTACCGTTAGCTCATCAGGTTTGCATCCTTTTGCGAAATCTACGTAGTGCATAGCTTTTTTGTATCCCTTAAATAAATATTTCAATACGCGAAAATCTTTTATTCAGTTTGGGTTTCTTTACTGTTTATTCAACACAGAACATACGAAATTGCGTATAATCGCGCCCATTCGCAATACTGTTTAACTAAATACGAGAGCCTACATGTCAGCACAGGTCATATTACAACCCTCCAGAGATAAATCACTTCGCCGTAAACACCCCTGGGTTTTTGAAAGCGCAGTAGCTGAATTGAAAGGCCGTGCTCGCATTGGCGATACAGTAGATGTGTTTGATGACGAAGGCGACTGGCTCGGTAGAGGGGCCTATTCACCTCATTCTAAGATTCGTGTTCGTATGTGGACGTTCAAAAAAGACGAGAGCATCGACAATGGCTTTTTCTTGCGGCGATTAGAAACAGCCTTAGCTTTACGTAAGCGCTTGTTCGACCCAAATAAAACCAATGCATTTCGCTGGATAGCCTCTGAAAGCGATGGCCTTCCAGGTGTAACTATTGACCTTTACGACAATGTGGCAGTCGTACAATTGCTTAGCGCTGGCGGGGAAAAGCACAGAGATAAAATAGTGTGGGCCATCACCAAACTTATGCCAGACGTTCATGTGTATGAACGAAGCGATGTAGATGTGCGTAAAAAAGAGGGCCTTGAGCCTGTTACCGGCGTGCTTCACGGCCAGCCACCTACGCAAGTTACTGTGAAAGAAAATGGCATTAACATTGTGGTAGACATAGAAAGTGGTCACAAAACTGGTTTTTACTTGGATCAGCGAGACAGTCGCGCTGCGGCCGCGCACTATGCAAAAGACGCAGATGTGCTTAACTGTTTTAGCTACACAGGCACCTTTTCTTGCTATGCCCTCTCTGGCGGCGCGAAGTCGGTTACCAATGTAGATGTATCGCAGCCTGCCCTTGATTTAGCCAAGCACCACGTGGCAATAAATGGTTTTGATGACAAGCGCACGCAGTATCTTAACAAAGACGTATTTAAAGCGTTGCGTGAATATCACGAGCAAAATAAACAGTTTGATATGGTTATTCTTGACCCGCCAAAATTTGTTGATAACAAAGCCTCACTAAACCGCGCTGCTCGTGGCTATAAGGACATCAACATGTACGGTATCCACGCGGTAAAATCCGGTGGATTATTGCTAACATTTAGCTGTTCTGGCCTTATGCCGGCCGATCTTTTTCAAAAAGTAGTGGCTGATGCCGCGCTCGATGCGGGCCGTACGATAAAAATTATTGCCCGACTTAATCAAGCGTCGGACCACCCTATCATCGGTAGTTACCCAGAAGGATACTATTTAAAAGGCTTGGTTTGTGAAGTAACAGACGACTGACAAAATCAAAAGCGCCTGTGTGAATGACATACAGGCGCTTTTTAGTATTTATTTAAAGAAAGTCTTTTTAAGCCAGCGTTTTTATTCGTTAACCGCGCTCATGAAGCAAATGAGATATCTTGGTTTCTTCGCACTGGCGCCGATGTTTCAGACGCTAATTCCGTTGTCGCCCCTTCTTTACGCGCTTCAATTTTTTTCCACACCATTTCGTGGAAGTAAAACGCAACAGTATTTATTGCGGGTTCTACAAGTGCCACAGCGCCACCTACAACCACACTACCTGTTAATAGGTAAGCTACAGTGAACGCGACCGCAAAGTGCATAACAGCAAAGGTAATCGTCTTTTTCATAATAATAACTCTCTTTAAAAAATAAAATATGGTTGCTTGCGCAGTAATGAGAATTATTATCAATTAGAGCATAAATTGAAAATAGAAAAAAGCGAACGGTCTGTTCAATTTAATTAATAAGAGAGGACAGCGTGATTTTTATGCTCAATGTTGGACTAGGGTTTTAACACAAACACACTAAGCTAAGAGGCATTTTGTAGAAGAAAAAGCCTGCCGGGTTTAACCTGCTTTAAGGCGAAGTTACGGCTTCGCCCCATTGCTTATATCACGCTATTTCATTTGAGAAATTTCAACACCGATAATGCAGCTTGACTCCGATTCCGGCTCACAGCGTACCACCGTTGCTAACGCAGCAAGAGAAGGGATTTGTGAACTAGAGGATTCAATAGCGACGCTTACTTGCGTACCTACCTCGATAGAAGGCTCATCAACTTCTAACGACATTCCCGTTGCGCTAATATCTTTGCACATTGCCTGCAAGGTTCGGCTCGACTCATCATCAGTTATTTGCAACTGACACGGCGAATTTACCATCATCCTGAAAAAATTTCGCTTATCGTCGTATCCCAACATGTCTACTTCTCCTGATTTTTAGCATTACGCTGACGACTACCCTTGTTGTTATAGGGTGATGCTGATAACTTGTCAATCAAACTGTATGATATTTGACCGCCAAAACTAAAAAGTAGTCTTTCGTTTAACTTTTCTCTTATACAGTGTTCATATTAACTGTAGTCAAAATTAGAAAAATTACCTTAGCCTTCTACTTTATAAGGCCACAACGCGTATTTTTGCTAATACTCTGCTAAATGCAGTGTGATGCGTTTCGCTGATATGGGATACGCCGTACCCAGTTGCTGTGCAAACAGTGAAACACGCAGTTCTTCTATCATCCAACGTACGTCTAATAGCGCTTGCGGCACTTTACCCTTAGGGTATTTACTACAGGTTTTTTCCCATTCTTTCGTCGATTTTTCCACCGTTACCTGATGCATTCTGTCTTTGTTAGGATCAATGGGTAGTTTTTCTAGTCGTCTTGCCAACCCTTTGATGTAACGATTCCAATCATCAAGTCTTGCTTCACCTATTTGTGAGACAAAGCCTGGAAATACTAATTGCGCCAGATGCGCTTTACAGTCGCCTAGCGCATTGATCATGGTTAATGGCACATTGCCTTTCATTTGCTTTTGGCATTGATGAGCAAGCGTGAGCCCCTGCTCTACTTGTTTAGCAATTTCAAGCACCTTATCGTTAATGCTTGCCCGGGCAATATCTAGACAGGCTTCGAAGTCGGCCTTGTTGCGAATATCGGTTTTATTCGCTTCGCAGTAGTCTGTCACAATGGCATCGATACCCGCAAAAATACAATCGTCAATTAACGCTTTAACTTGGCCAAACGGGTTAAAATAAAGGCCTAGTTTTGCTTTATTGGGCAGTTTACTCTGTAAGTAATTAAGCGGCGATGGCATGGCATTTTTAATTAATACATTCACGCCTTGTTTGTGTAAGGCTTGCGCTTTATCCGCTTCCTCTATAAGCGCAATATCAACTTTATCGCCCTTTTCAACTAACGCTGGGAATGCTTGTACTTCAAACCCGCCCACCTTCTGCACAAAAGTTTCGGGCAAGCTTTCAAAGTCCCACTGCTCTATGTTGCTGCGTTCTAACTCGGGCGTTGCCGCTTTTTCAAAGGTTTGTTTTACCTGCCCTGCACACTGCTGTTTAAGGGCGTGTAGGTCGTCACCCTTTGCAATATCGTCCCCGTTGTCGTTCACCACTGCGAAATGCATTTTTAAATGCTTATCAAGCTGGGCTAGGTTCCACTCATCGCTTTCAATAATGACGCCTGTCATTTTGCGAAGCTTATCGGTTACGGCTTCAAGCAAGGGCACAGGCCGGTTGTTTTTGTCCGTTTCACTGATATCAGCTAGACAGGCCTCGGCGAAATTAGGAGCTGGTACAAAGTTACGGCGCAAGCGTTTGGGCAGGGCCTTGATTAACCCTACAATTAAGTCGTGTCTTAACCCCGGTACTAACCAATCGAAACCAATGTTATCGACCTGGTTTAATACGGGTAGCGGGATCACTACAGTCACCCCGTCATCGACAGCGTTTGGCTCAAAATTATAGCGCAGCGGCAGTGTAATATTGCCCTGTCGCCATACGTCGGGAAATGCATTGGCCACTGACTGACCTGGCTGCTGACGATAAACATCCTCTTCCTTAAACGTTAGGCTGTCGTTGCTGCCGTGCTGTCTGAACCACTTCTTAAAAGCCGCATCGTTGTTTGCCTCAAGTGGGATACGTTTGGCGTAAAAGCTCACAAGCTCTTCGTCATCCACAATCAAATCGCGACGACGGGTCTTTTGCTCAAATTCATCCGCTTGCTCTAGTAGCGCCTGATTCTCCTCAAGGAAGCTGTAGTTTAGCTTAGTATTACCTTCAACCAGGGCTTCACGAATAAACAACTCGTGGCAAATTGGTGGGTCGATTAGGCTGTACACCTTGGCCCGCTTCATGACTATCGGCAGACCAAACAGCGTAACTTTTTCAAAGGCGATAACCGCACCGCGCTTTTTAGACCAGTGAGGCTCTGAGTAGCTTCGCTGTACCACGTGCTCGGCTAAAGGCTCTACCCAGGTAGGGTCAATTTTTGCCACCATGCGCGCAAACAATTTAGAGGTTTCCACCAGCTCTGCCGCCATGACCCACTTTGGCTGCGACTTCGACAAACCTGACCCTGGAAAGATTAAAAAGCGAGAGTTACGCGACCCCATATACTCGCGCTCTTTATCTTTAAAGCCCATATGTGAAAGCAGGCCGCTGGCGATAGCTTGGTGAATAGATTGATAATCCGCTTCTTGCTTTGAAATACCAAAGCCAAGCTCAGCAATCGACTTTTTAAGCTGGCTAACAATGTCTTGCCATTCGCGCATACGTAGGTAGTTGATAAACTGCTGCTTACACCATTTGCGCAGCTGGTTTTGGCTTAACGCATTTTGCTGCTCTCTAAACGCTACCCACACGTTGTAAAGGCTAATAAAGTCAGAGTCTTTATCTTGATATTCACTGTGCTTTTCGTCAGCTTGCTGGCGCTTTTCCTGAGGGCGCTCTCGCGGGTCTTGAATCGACAAGCCCGCAGCAATAACCATAACTTCACTAAGCGCATTCGTTCGCTCAGCTTCAATCACCATGCGTGCATAACGCGGGTCAATGGGCAGTCTAGCTATCTGTCTGCCAAGTGGCGTAAGCTGCATTTTCCCTTTTTGTTTACCTTTCCCTTTACCAATTGCCTGAATTTCCTCAAGCAAGCGAAAACCATCGTTAATATTGCGGTTGTCGGGTGGCTGAACAAATGGAAACGCAGCAATATCGCCTAGCCCCAACGCTAACATTTGCAAAATGACTGATGCTAAATTCGTACGCAGAATTTCAGGGTCAGTAAACTCCGGACGACCAAGGTAGTCATCTTCGCTGTACAAGCGAATACAAATACCGTCTGAAACACGGCCGCATCGCCCTGCCCGCTGATTCGCAGAGGCCTGCGAAATAGGCTCTATCGGCAGCCGCTGCACTTTACTTCTTGCACTGTATCGCGAAATACGGGCGAAACCAGGGTCGATAACATACTTAATACCAGGCACCGTTAACGACGTTTCAGCCACGTTCGTAGCAAGCACAATGCGCCTGCCGCTATGGGACTGAAAAATGCGGTTTTGCTCGGCGGCGGATAACCGCGCATAAAGAGGCACAATTTCAGTATTGCGATAATGCTGCTTACTGAGCGCATCTTGGGTGTCTCTTATTTCACGTTCGCCACTTAAAAATACTAAGATATCGCCTGGCGCTTCACGCATAAGCTCGTCAACGGCATGAATAATAGCATCGCTTTGATCGCGATCTTCATCAAAGTCTTCAGGGGCGTGATAGCGAACCTCCACTGGATAAGTCCGGCCACTTACTTCAATAATAGGTGCGTTATTAAAATGCTTAGAGAACCGCTCTGGGTCGATGGTCGCTGAGGTGATGATAAGCTTGAGATCAGGGCGCTTATGTAACAGCTGTCTAAGATAGCCGAGCAAAAAGTCGATATTTAAGCTTCGTTCGTGGGCTTCATCGATAATAATTGTATCGTATTGATTTAAAAAACGGTCTTGCTGCATTTCCGCGAGCAGCATACCGTCTGTCATTAGCTTTACATAACTGCGTTCACTCACCTGATCGCTAAAGCGAATTTTAAAGCCCACTTTTTCGCCCAATGGCGTATTAAGCTCTTCTGCAATACGGGTAGCCACACTTCTAGCAGCAAGACGACGCGGCTGCGTATGGGCAATCATGCCATTCACACCTAAACCTAGCTCTAAGCATATTTTAGGCAGCTGAGTGGTTTTACCCGAGCCAGTTTCACCCGCAACAATCACAACCTGATTGTTGGCTATGGCGTCTTTAATATCTTCTTTTTTATCGCTTACCGGTAGCGGTGGATACTCTACCTTTGGTAGGTTGGCTTTACGCCAGTTGCGCTTTTCAATTGACCCATTGATGTCTGCTTTAAGTTTTTCAAACTGCGTGCTTAAACTTTCTTCGGCCGATTTTTGTGCGTTTTTCTGACTTCCTTTATTTGCGCTATGCGACGTACTACCCCCGAGCGCTTTGCGTTTTGAAGCCTCGCTTTTGTCACCCGGTGCCGCGCCTTTAGACTCACCTAACCCCTTTGCTTTTTGTGCAAGCAGCGTAATGCGGCGCTTCAAGCGAAACTTATCGGCGCTTAAACAATCATCAAGTTTATTGTAGAGGGGTTTTATCGCGATTGGTGAAGACAAAATTGCATCCTAAAGAAGATTTCTAAACATCAATAAAATTCGGGCGGTGATCCTAGAAGATACCGCCCTAAAAAGCTAGCGTTGTAAGCGTTACGAGAAATTACGCGCTTTGGGTTAGTTCATCGTCTTGTGGCGTATTAAAACGCGGAAAACCAAACCAAATCGCCGCCACGCCAAACACAAAGATCAGCATGGGATACCAGCAGTACGGCGTAATTGCCAAGGGCGAAATACCGACTACCGCGGCAGCGCTTAACAATTGCGCGCCATACGGCACCAAACCTTGAAAACTACACGAAAATATATCTAAAAGCGATGCAGTACGTCGGGGGTCTACGCCATACTTTTCATTGAGGTCTTTTGCAATGGGGCCTGCGGTGACAATGGCGATGGTATTATTGGCAGTGGTTATGTCTAAGAAACTAACCAGCCCTGCAATACTAAACTCAGCCCCTTTTTTTGAAGTAACTCGGCGGGTTAGACGTTCAATTAACCACGTAATGCCGCCGTTGGCGTGAATCAGTGCCACAATACCGCCTATGGTTATAGCTATCATGGCAAGGTCTTGCATCCAGCCCATGCCCTTTTGAATACTCTGCATCATTGAAAGCATGGTAAAGCTGCCTTGTACCAACCCAACCACACAGGCACTTGCAATGCCGACAGCTAGCACGCTAATAACGTTAAAGCCTGTAAGCGCGAACGCGATAATACACAGGTACGGTACTATGCGCCAAAAATCATAGTTACCACCTTCAACAATGCCCGATGTGTCTACATCAACCATAAGCAAAAGCGCCATAGTGACGATACACGCAGGTACGGCCACCATCAGGTTTGCGCGGAATTTGTCTTTCAACTGCACCCCTTGAGTGCGGGTTGCAGCAATGGTGGTGTCTGAGACAAAGGATAAGTTATCGCCGAACATGGCACCGCCAACCACAATCCCTAATGCCATTTCTATCGGCAGCCCTAAATTCGTCGCAAGGCCTGCCCCAATAGGTGATAGTGCAGTGATAGTGCCCATTGACGTCCCCATAGAGAACGAAATAAAGCAGCATATAAGAAACAAGCCTGGCAGAATTAACGCTGATGGCACAAATTGAAGGGCCATGTTCACCGTGGCATCGCGCGCTCCGATATCTATCGTGACCGCGTAAAACGCCCCAGCTAGCAAAAAGATTAACACCAAAAGAATAATGTTCTTATCGCCGCCTCCCTGACAAAAGGTTTGCACTTTTTCAGAAAAGCTCACCTTTTTACCCTTGGGGTTAAGGCATAGACCATAGCCAGCACTGATAAAAAATGCCACTAATATCGGCATTGCAGTTATATCGTTGTTCGTTACCCCCGTAACCACAACAAGAACCACGAAGAGTAGTATTGGCGTTAGACCCATAGGGTTAGGTAATACAGAATTTGGTGCAGTAGCGTTATTTTCGCGCACAGAAAACTCTCTTTTGATTTTATGACTTATCTACAAATGATTAGCGACGACGCTAGAGCCTTTACTATAGACTCAATGTGTTTAGGCAATCACGTAAGTTAAACACGTCAGACCGCTAAATATATATTTCACTACCGTCTAAGCGTGTTTTACGTGAGTGGTGTAACCTGCATATAGCATGCATTTGTATGCTTTTACGTGATAAAAAACATAAGCGAAAGAGGATAAAAGGTTTTAACGCTATTGAAAAGGGAATTACACAGGTTTACACCACTTAGGCATTAGAAAGTCTAAGTTCACTTGGCGTCTTTCCTGTCAGCCGCTTAACCGTACGGCGAAAGTTAGGTAAATCGTTTATACCCATTTGTCGTGCTGCCTCTTCATTGTTTGCTTTATGCACAGACAGCAAAACTAAGGCATAGTTGCGCCATACTTCTTCTGACAGCTGTCGATAGCTGGTATTAAACTCCTTTAATTTACGTTTGAGCGTAGCCGGGCTGATAGCTAACTTTTCAGCAAGTTCAGGCAATGCACTCCCCATATTGTGAGCGCTTATGGTTTGATACACATGGCACCTAACATAATCGGGAAGCGAGATAAGAGGATAGCGTTCGAAAAGGCGATACCGCCCTAACTCTTTGTCAGTAACCATGTTTGGTGAGTGAATAACAGGTGTGGACATGGGTTCATTCAGGGCACGCTTTTCAATGCACATACTGTTGAAAGGGCAATTAAACGCAACCTTAAGCCCTAAATGGGTTTCAAAATCAGCAATATTTTTTGGTCTGGCGCAGGTAAAGTTAAACGAAACAGAGACTCGCTGCTTTGCAATCCCTTTTAAAAGCGCCACTATGCTGGCAAAGCTTACTTCTCTTACAAATTGTGCCAGTTTAGCGCCGCCGATGGTGAGTTGAGGAATTAACATTACCTTGTGGCTGGTGGTAAAGCACTGGAACTGACAAAAGGGAATACTACACCACCTGAAGGTTTGCTGGTGAACAAGGTGGGTCAGTAACGCTTCTAGGGTATCGCAAGTTTGCAGTACATGCATTGGACTATGTAACCACTGAGCAGCTAACGCACTTCCCAGCAAAAAGCTCACATCTGCCCCTTTCGTTTGACTTTGCACGTTGTTAAGCAATAAATGATATTGCTTAATGCTTATCAAAGAATCAGGCTCTAGTGCATCTTCAAATATCCCTGTACCTCTGAATAATTTGTTTTTATTCGCCCCACGATTAAGCGCCACATCGAGCACGGCTTTAACCAGCCAATAGCCAGCAATAACCTTATCATGCGTAGACTGCACAACATCTTCACTAGCGAAGACATCCACGCTATCTGCATCAACACCTTCTCTTACAGAGACACCCACGCTATCTGCACCAACACCTTCTCTTACAGAGACACCCACCCCAACATGTTTTTTTGCATGGACACCCAGATCATTTAGCTCTGCAAGAGGTTTCGTTTTTTCACCAAACGTATCACCGCCCTCACCTGAAGGTGACGACGCTGCTACTGTGAAATTCGATAAGCTTATTTCCATTGGGTTATAGCCGCGGTGAACATGGTCTATTTATTCATCATTAGTTAGTCACGCCGCACTTTTTTGAGGGCGCTCAAGCTCTGTCAACATGGCGTTCAATACCGTAGAAAGTGTCTGATTGGGTAACAAGGTTACGTGTGTACTTCGCGCTGAAGTATAAATGGCGTTGGTATTTAATTGATGTCTAAAGGCCAGATGCTGAATGCTCGCCTTTATCTCATCAATGATTATGTCTGCCTGTGTCGGCGATACATCCGGCAGTAAAATAGCAAAACGGTCTCCAGCATACCGACAGGCTAAATCATGTTGGCGTAAGTTCATTACCAATAGCTGAGCAATTTCGTGAAGATACCTATCACCTTCCGTATACCCATATTGCTGGTTAAACAAAGAAAAGTTGTTGATATCTATGATGGCAAGTACAGCCGACTTATTGAATTGCTGAAGCTTTTGAATCTGCTCTTTCCAATACTCAGCACGGTAAAGCTGTGTTATGGGGTCTATTTTATCGTGATCCCGATAATCCCATTCACGACGTCGCAACTGTAGGTTTAATGCTCTTTGCTCCAAATGCCACTGGTAAAGAGCCACGGTCATCACCACCATTCCTACTGCGGCAGGATAGGACTCTATCATGCTTATCCAATGTGCATCATCGGGGTAACGTAAAAACTCATCTAAGAAGTCTAGTGTTGCTGAAAAAAGAAAAAAACCTAATCCGAAAACAAGGAGGCTGGTGACTTTACCAGGAGGCCTACTCGCAAGCGCTGCAAGTATCCAGGCAAGGGTCAGCAGGACAATACTTCCCTCACCCACGATATCTAAACCCGATATATCAGCGCTTTGTTTTGGGTTACCTAAAAAAAGCGCTAAAGATATGGCAATTGCAACAATGCTTACCGTGAAAGCGAGCCACCACGTGTGGTGCCTAAATTGTGTAGTATTGGTAAAGGAAAACATAGCGCCTCTTAAAAAATATCCTGCTCGTGTACACTGCAAAATGTTTTAGCTTTTCCGGTGAGCGTGGCAAGTCAAACAGACCAAGCACGTACGGTACGGCATAGCGCCGTCATCTAACTTCCAAGTAAAACGAGAGTCTTGCCTAAATATGTTCGCAGTGTCGAGGGTCAGTTTGGCTCATTAATGTGACATCTTGATGGCGAATATTCTCTATTTCTCTTTTCTATCGCTAAAACCCGATGTAAATCAACGTGATAAGGCAGGGTCAAATTAGCTCAATAAATTGATAAATCTATGGCGTTGACCCCTTGGTCTTATTACTAACATCAAATCGTCATATAACTGTCATGCAGCGTTCTTAGGGTACTCACACATTAACTTCCTCACTAACTTAGTGCTGACTTAACACTCCTTTTGACTGCTTAATTGATTGGAAAATAAATGAAAATTAAAACCGCGTACTCTTCTCTTGCACTTGCTTGCGTAACGGCACTTGGCCTCAGCATTGCTTCTCCTGTTCTGGCGGCAGATGGCGTAATCATTGGCTCTGTAAAAGATGCCGCTAAGGCCCGAAGCTACAACGGCGCTAAAATAAAGCTTATTGAATTAGGACTTGTTACTGAGGCAGGCCGAGACGGCACTTTTCGCTTTCCCTCTATTCCTAAAGGCACTTACACGCTAGAAATTTCTTATTTAGGTGAAGATACCGTCACGCAAACCATCAAGGTGGAAGACAATGACATAGCGCGGGCCTCAGTCGAATTCGGTAGCGGTGAGACCATTGACGAGATACTGGTACGAGGGCAACGAAGCGGACAGGCAAGCGCCATTAATCAGCAGCGAGTTTCTGACCGCATATCTTCGATTGTTTCTGCAGATGCCATTGGCCAATTCCCTGACCAAAACGCAGCAGAATCGCTACAGCGCTTGCCCGGCCTCTCTATTGAACGTGACCAAGGTGAAGGTCGCTTTGTAGGGATCCGCGGTATCGATCCAAACTTAAACAATGTCACCATCAATGGGTTAAACATTCCTTCGCCTGAGTCTGGCGTGCGCTCTGTTGCCCTGGATGTCATTCCTTCAGAACTCATTCAAACACTAGAAGTATCGAAATCTGTCACACCTGATATGGATGGTGATGCCATAGGTGGTTCAGTAGCCGTTAAGAGCGTTAGTGCGTTTGACAAGGCTCGCGACACCGCAAGCGTTACTGTTCAAGCAAGCCAAAATGATTTGCGCGATGAAACCAGCCCAAAAGTATCAGGTACCTTTACCAAGAAACTTTCATCGAAATGGGGCGTTGCCGGTGCTGTTTCATATTTCGATAGAGACTTTGGTTCTGATAATGTAGAAAGCAACGGTGACGACGAACTTGAACAGCGCCACTACGCCATCACACGGGAGCGTTTAGGTAGTGCGTTGAACATAGACTTTCGCCCTGACTTCAACAACCAATATTTCTTACGCACTTTATACAGTGAATTTTCTGACGATGAATACCGCCAAGGCAACATCTTTACCTTTGACGGCGAAGATTCGGAAATTGAAAGAGAAAGTAAAGATCGTTTTGAAAGCCAAAGTATCTTCACGGTCGCGTTAGGCGGTGAACATCAGCTAGATACATGGGAAGCGAACTGGCAGCTAGGCTACGCAAAATCTGACGAAGATGAACCTGACGCTTTGTACTATATATTTAAAACAGAGAATGACAGCATTGATGCCGACTTAAACACCATGCGCCCTACTGTTTCACAGAATGCTGATGCCATGGATTTGTCGACCTATGAAGTAGATGAAATAAGCTTTGAAGATAACTACACCAAAGATACCGAAACCAGCATCAAATTTGATGCGGCGCGCCCTATTAATGTAGGTGGCTACATCGGTGAATTAAAATTTGGTTCAAAATACCGCAGCCGAGAGAAAGACCGAGACAGCAGTATCACTATTTTCGATGGTGACTTTGATGACCTAGATGCCGCTCAATTTGGCGCAGCAAGCCCAGATTATTCACTCGACAATTTCGGTCCAGGGCTTAACCGAGGCGTAATGCGCAGTTATTTTAACGATAACCGTGAGAGCCTTGAGGTTGATAGCCTAAACTCAGACGTTGAATCTCGCGGTGCTACGTACGTAAACGAAGAAGACATCTTTGCCGCTTATATCATGGGCAGCGTAGATATTGAAAAGCTTCACTTGGTCGCTGGTGTTCGCTACGAGCGTACTGACTTTTCAACTTCGGGCATGCGCGTAGAGCTTGTTGAAAACGAGCAAACTGACGTAGAAGAAGTGGTGAATACGCCTTGGGAAGCGGAGCGTGACTATGATCACTGGCTACCTAGCGTGAACGCTAGATACACATTTTCTGACAAGCTACAGCTTCGCGCTGCTTACACTCAAACCATTTCTAGACCTAAGTTTGAAGATGTCGCAGCATTTCAAATAATCGAAAGCAAAACAGAAGAAGACGATGGTGTATTTGTTACTGAACGCGAAGCAGAAGTAGGTAACCCAGAGCTTCAGCCTTACGAAGCTCAGAACGTTGACTTATCTCTTGAATACTACCCTGGCGACGTTGGCGTCATTTCAGCCGGTCTTTTTTATAAGAATATCGATAATTTCGTTGTTTATGCCGATGTTGCAGGTACCGCGGGCTGGGAAGGCTTCGAAGAGGTCATTCAACCCATCAACGGCGACTCTGCAGATTTGACCGGCTTAGAGCTCTCTTGGGTAAAAGCCTTTAACAACGGTTTTATCGTGTCTGCCAACGCTACTTTCACCGACTCTGAAGCAACCACCTTTTTGGATGGCGAGAAGTTTGAAACGCAGCTACCGAATCAGTCTGATCGCATTGGCAACTTAACCATAGGCTATGAGGCCAATGATTTTAGCGTACGACTTGCCACCACCTATAAAAGTGAAAACTTTGAAGAAATTGACGGCGATATGCTGAGATTTGAAGATGACCATGTACAAATGGACTTCATGGCACGTTACTACATTAACGACACCATGCAGGTATATTTTAACGGCATTAACTTAGGTGATGAACCTTTCTACAACTACTTCGATACGCGCAGTCAAAACGCGCAGTACGAAGAGTATGGCCGTACGTTCGAGCTAGGTTTTACTTGGCAGCTAAACTAGTTACGTTAATTTGTTGTTTATAATCAGGCGCGCAGGCCGCTAAAAAAGGCCTGCAGCACCTGCTTTAGAGAGTCTTTCATGCACGTTTTACCCACATCACCCGCTACATCAAAGCCGTCTTTCGTTACTTTGTTAATTATCATGCTTTGTTTCGCTTGTTTCTTTAACTCAGCTTGGGCGCAGGCAAAGCAACAAGGCCCCTCTCAAATCGGGCCTACGGATATTGCGCCTATCAATACGGGGCCCACCCAAACCGCCCCTCACTCGCACGCCTACTATGAAAAAACGACCATTGCAGATTTGTCGGTGCCGGATGAAGCGGTCTCCTTCTTAACGTTGGGAGACTGGGGGCGCAACGGGCACTTTTATCAAAAACACGTAGCCAAATGGCTTGATATTGCCAGCTACCAGCTAGATGCTGAGTTTATCGCCACCACAGGCGATAATTTTTACGACAACGGGATAGCATCGGTTGATGACCCGTACTGGATATCGTCTTACGAAGCCGTCTATCACCAGCCTCATCTTTTCATCAACTGGCACCCAGTACTGGGTAACCACGACTACCGCGGAAATTGGCAGGCACAAATAGACTACAGCGTAAAAAGCCGACGATGGGAAATGCCAGCTCAGTATTACAGTAAGACGTTAGCGTTAGATGATGGAGCAACGGCACTGTTGTTGTTTATCGATACCTCACCCCTTAACCCTGACTATGCGAGAGAAGCTAAATATCAAGAAGCCTATGAGCAAGGCACCTCTGAGCAGCTTTCTTGGATAAATACAATGTTGGCACAAGACCAATATACGTGGAAGGTAGTTATTGGCCACCACCCCTTGTACTCAAGCGGTAAACGTTACGGTAAAACAAACTCGATCAAAGAGGTACTTGAGCCCGTTTTTCACAAACACAACGTTAACCTATACATCGCGGGGCACGAACACGACCTACAGCACAATCAGCTAGCCGGCGATGAGTTAGTTCATGTGGTATCGGGAGGCGGCTCTGAGGTGCGCCCCGTTGGAAATTACGAATTTACTCAATACGCTAAATCTACTGGTGGTTTTGTTAGCGTGAGCATGACGGCCAAAAGCATATTCCTTAATTACATAGACCACCAGGGGAAGAAGGTTTATGCCCACACAATAAATAAGCCTAACACTGCATCTTCATCCAGCACGCTTTAAGGTAACTAATCACAATGGATAAACAAAAAATTACACGCATATACCCCACAATGGGCAAAACCTTTTTCCTTACCGGCATGCTGGCCACACTTTTTAGCTGTGCAACTGCAGGCAAAGCAAGCCATCAACCACAGGCTGATATACAAGAACCTGTGTTAAAGCTCAAACAACTTGCAAATGGGTTTAGCCAAACGCTTTACTATCGTAGCGATAATCAACAAACAGCTTACAAAGACACCCATGCTAACGAGCAAGAAACACCGAAGGCCTTGAACAAATCTTACAAAGACACCCACGCTAACGAGCAAGAAACTCCAAAGGCGTCGAACAAATTTTACAAAGACACCCACGCTAACGAGCAAGAAACTCCGAAGGCGTCGAACAAATCTTACAAAGACACCCATGCTACCGATAATGAAAAATTGGCCCCAGCGTTAAATGCACAAACTAACGATGACACCCACACTATTGAACTTCAGTTAAACGAACACCAAGGAATTTCAATCAGTAATAGCCAAGGAAAAGCCAGGTTTATTGCGGGTAGTTTTGTTCTTGCGAGTGCGGAAATAGCCGAGTTTGAAAATAAACAATGGGTGTCCATGGTAGTGTTTAATAACAATACGCAACACATTGAGACATATCGACTCGCCCCTGATACCCTCAATATACAACAACAGCTTACCCAGTCCGCCAAAGGCTCAGAAGCCATATGCGCGGCCGTCACTGCCCAAGGTGCTCCGCATATTGTAAATATTGATGCCACGGGCACGCTCAACCAGTTCGAAATACACGATAATCAATTTTTACCGCTTCGTAATTTTGCCATAGGCCCGGGCATGAAAAGCTGTAGCCTTGATATGCTTACTCACTCTATTTACTTAGCCGATGAATTTGCGGGCGTTTGGAAAGTTAATGCCGACATTGAAAGTGAGTTAGAAAAAGAATTGTTTTTTCATAACGCTAATATCGCTATCGAAGGTGTGAGCACTTTATCGAGCAACACATCACTTTTTAAAGGCAGCCTGCTGGGCTGGGTAAGCCCAAATAAAAGCGGCGTATGGTTACAAAGCCAATGCCAGACAGAATTCATAACCTTGCAGTATGACTTAGCTGGAGTACCGCAAACCATTGAGCCCGAATTTATTCATTTAGCGTTTTATGAATATGAAAAAGGCCCGCGAATTTCTGTGATAGTTGATGATGATGCCTCAGGCAATTTCTTTTCGGCAGAGCTATCTAGCGAATTAAGCGCAGCTTATTTTAACCATGGGTGTCTTTCTAAAGATGAGGAGCCAATAGCCAATGCTGGAAGCCGTTCGCCGAAGTACGCGCTTGCGCGTGTATTACCTTCCGCCGAGACCCAGCCTGTGAAAAACTACGGTGACGCCGCTGACGACCCGGCTATTTGGGTCAACGCCCAGTCTCCTTCGCAAAGCCGCATACTAGGCACCGACAAAAAAGGTGCACTCAATACTTATGATCTTTTAGGTCATCAACAACAAAGCTTAGCTGTGGGAAGAGTAAATAACGTTGATGTGGGGTATAACGTAGCGATAGCCAATATGAACAACAGCGGCGAAACCACGTTTACCGATATTGCTATTGCCTCGAACCGTTCACACAATAGTTTGTCTGTCTTTGAAATAGATAAGTTTGGCGTGCTTGCTCATTTAGGTGAAATTGACACAACACTTACCGACATTTACGGCATGTGCCTGTTTGTAGAAAATGGCGTCGCTCAGGTGTTTGCTAACGATACCAGCGGCCTCTTCGAACGTTATGAAGTCTCTTTCGACAAAAATAAAAAAACTAAAGGAACGCTTACCCAATCGTTTTCTCTTCCCTCACAACCTGAGGGCTGCGTGGTAGATACACAAACCAACACAGCGTACTTTGGTGAAGAAGGTGCAGGCATTTGGTCAATGGATATTAGCTCTACTAAACACGAGCCTACTTTCGTTTCTGCAATAGCCCCACCAGTAGAGGCGGACATGGAGGGCTTGGCCCTGTTTACTGTTGATGCTCAAACGTACCTTATTGCATCAAGCCAAGGTAACAATAGTTATGCAATCTACAACATCAATAGTAAAAACGCCGACCAGCTTACCTTAATGGGGCTTATTCGCATTACCGCCGATATGAATCACTCAATTGATGGGGTTTCAGAAACCGATGGACTTGAAGTAACGAACGCCAACTTAGGTGGCGTTTACAGCGAAGGTCTTTGGGTAGTCCAGGATGGACGAAATGTCATGCCCTCTGAAACACAAAACTTTAAGCTGGTTTCAGGTACACGCTTAAAAGAGGCCATAAGAAATTTGGTGTCAACGAAACATTAATTAGACAAGTTATAAACCCATTATGCGTTGAAAAGGAGGGGCAACCCCCTTTCTTTTCAACGCTTTAAGAAAGGCTTTTACCCTGCTCGCTGGTAGCCATCATTTAGCTGAACGTCTATCGCACGCAGCACTGCCGTTCGGTTAATGCAGCCTAAAAGCACTCCGTCATCATCAACTACAGGGTAAACGCGAGGCTTTTCTTTTAATAATAACTGCGCTAATTCTATTACCGACATATATGGCTTTACAGACACCACGGGGGTTTTCATAATTTCCCCCACTCTGCAAATTTGCTCTCGGTAATAGCTCGACGCGATCATTTGAGCAATACAGTCTTGCTCTGAAAGAAAGCCAACCACCCTTCCTTTGGTATCTAGTACCGGGCCTCCGCTTTGTCCGCTGGCCAATAATACTTCGACAGCCTGCGCAACGGGCATATCGATATTAAGCTTCACTGGGTGAGTATTCATATAATCACTGACTTGCAACGATTCCATTTTCATTTCTCCAGCCGTGGCGCCCAATGAGACCGATACTGCTAACTATTGGCGTTACGGCACATCAATTGTTTTTAACCACTTGTGAAAGCAATTTTCCCCCACACTTAAAGATTAGACCTATACTCACCCACAAGCCAGCGTAATTAACAATAAAATAACAACTAATCTTTATAGATTGCTATGCTCACTTTACCCTCTGTATCGATGCTAGCGCGGTACATCCCCGCAGAATTGAACGGCATCGCAATGTTACCAACACTATCAATAGCAATAACACCACCGTCGCCGCCCGCTTTAACTAACACATCGTTGACTACAGTGTCGGCTGCTTTTGCTAACGTTAGCCCCTGATACTTCATGCGGGCACAGATATCAGCCGCAACATGGTATCGAATAAAAAACTCACCGTGCCCTGTCGCAGACACTGCGCAACTTTCATTGTCGGCATAGGTACCCGCACCTATAACTGGTGAATCGCCAATTCTTCCGTAGCGTTTGGCTGTCATTCCACCGGTAGAGGTGCCTGCCACGATATTGCCACCGCGGTCTAACACCACGGCCCCCACCGTACCGAAACGCTCATTCCCCTGTTGCGTTCCGTAACCGCTTGATGCCTTTTCCATACGCGCTTTTACTTTATCTAGCGCTTGTTTGCGAAACTCGGTATCAAAGACTGTGTTTTTAACCTGCTCTAGCCCGTTCTCTTTAGCGTACTGTTCGGCACCTTCACCCGACAGCATGACATGGGGCGATTCATTCATTACCAGCAATGCTGCCTCAATAGGGCTTCGTATTGTTTTAACGCCAGCAACGGCGCCCGCGTTTTTACTGCCTCCATGCATGATAGAAGCATCGAGCTCATGCTCACCGTCAAAGGTATAAACCGCGCCTATGCCCGCGTTAAAAAGCGGTGACGTTTCAAGAATTTTAATAGTCTCTACCACGGCAACTTCGCCTTTTTCACCTTCTTTTAAAAGCGAATAGCCATGCTTTACCGCTTTCGATAGCACATTTTTGTAGGCGGCGTCTTTCTCTGCCGTCATGGACGATTTTAAAATAGTCCCCGCGCCTCCGTGAATAGCTATTGCCACCTTCGGCTCCTGGGCTAACGCATTGGTAGCTAATAATGCGGCGGTAACCACGCTGAAGGTGCATAAGGTTTTATACCAACCATTAGATGAGACGCTAAAACGAGCTAAGTTCAAATTACATTCTCCTAAACGCTTTTATTATGAGTACTGAATTAACTACCATTTAATTCAGCGCAGTTAAAGCAGGCTTTATAACCCTTAAACGTTAAAATGACACAATAAGAAATAACAAGCTAGGCCACGGCAAGAAGTTCAATGAAGGTATTAAGATCGTCGTCTATGGAAGGAAGCAGGGCTTTGACTTTTTCCCACTGTGCCCCCTTAGATAATTCCCACACTAGCTCAAAGTCTTTTTTAAGTTGCACAGCACCGATATCCGCTGACATGCCCTTAAGCTTTAAGGAGAGCACTTGAACTTGTGTAAAGTCTTGCTCCTCTACAGCACCTTTTAACTGCTTTAACTTATCAGGCGCACTTTGTGAGTAAAGTTCGCAAACCCGAGAAAACAACGCTTTATCCCCCATTATTCGCGCTATCGCATCGTCTTTATCCCAACTCTCTCTCACCTTTCCATTATCTGGCGCTGGTATATCGCTTAAAGCATTAGACTCGTTGGCGCTTGTTGCTGTGACAGTTTCGTTAGTATCGCTGTGACTGCTCATATGGTCATCCATCGACACCTCTTCTTGCACACTGCTACAAGATGCTTCTTTATTGATAGCGTTTAGCAGGCTATCCACAAGGGCTGGCGCATCGCTCTTTATTTCGTTGTTACGCTTAGCGTCTTCGCTTTTTAATGCCATCGTTTGGTGTATAAGCCATTGCTTAACTTTGGGGATCAACACGTCTGCAATTACGGGCTTAGTCGTAAAATCGTCCATGCCGGCTTCTAAGCACTTCTCTTTCTCGCCAAGCATGGCGTTGGCAGTCATCGCGATAATGGGCACATTGGCATGCAGCGGGCCAGCTTTACCCTCACGGATAGCCCGGGTGGTTTCATATCCATCCATGTTCGGCATTTGGCAATCCATCAAAATACTGTGGATACGACGCCCTTTTTTCTCGCATTTTTGCAAAAATGCAATAACTTCCTCACCGTCGCAGCAGGTAAACATCTTACCAGGCAGGCTTTCCAGTACGCCTTTGGCCACCTCTCTATTTATCAAATTATCATCAACAATAAGTAGGTTAGCGTCTTCAATAGACAATTGAGGGTCTGATGTCTGTTTAACCGTCTCGAAAGCGTCGTCACTTGGACCATTTCCGTCACTGGGATGAAGTTCGTTCATTGACGATGAGTATCCCCCAAGCGCTGCATCGATTCCCTGTTGAACAAGCGTAAAACTTGAACGAAACAGCGGTTTAGGTAAATAAATTGGCTGTATATGGTTAAATTGGTAAGGCGCTCCCTCTATTTTTTGAAGGATGAAAACCACCGGTAAAGCGCAGGCTTCTTGCTCAGTAGTATGCGCATGCCAGATATCGTCTAAATCGTTAATCAAGGGGCTAGACTCATCAACAATAACCGCGTTGAACGTCGACCACTCAATTTTATCGGTATTGCTGTCTAACACGTAGGCATCTGCCCCCACATGCATCGCCAAACTACAGATATTCTCTTCTAGAGGCGAATAGCCAGCCGATACGCCTATACTGATACCACTTAGCATTGCACTTTCCATTTCTAGCGCGCGCTCAAATGATGCTTCGGTATCTGGAGTTTTTTCAGTAAGCGTAACGTAAAATGAAAATGTACTTCCAACGTCTACCACAGATTTAAACGTTATATCCCCGCCTAACAGCTGTGTCAGCTGCTTGCAAATAGACAAGCCAAGCCCTGTTCCACCATACTGAGTCGCAACGGAAGCATCGGCTTGAATAAATGCAGTAAATAGCTTTGGTTGACTTTCCGGGGCGATACCTACGCCAGTGTCACTTATGCTAAAATGCAATTCTTGTAACCCTGCGTCGTTTTCATATAACGCTGCGTTTAGCTGTATGTGTCCTTTTTCTGTAAACTTGATGGCGTTATTCAATAAGTTACTTAATACCTGATTTAGCCTATGGCGGTCGGAATTAATCTCTACACGAGGAAGCCCCGTGGTATCAACTATTAGCTCAAGCCCCTTAGTTGCAGCCTTCACCGCAAACACTTTCGCCAAAGACTCTATCAGCGTTAAAGGTTCGAAAAGCTGGTGGTTAATATCTAATTTACCCGCTTCAATCTTCGATAGGTCGAGAACGTCGTTTATTAGAACGCTTAAATTGTTACAGCTAATTTCCATCATAGACACTAACTGCTCAGCCTTATCATTGAGAGGCTGGCGTTTGAGCAATGACAGTGAACCAACCACCCCATTTAATGGCGTACGCATTTCATGACTAATATTGGAAATAAATGAGCTTTTTACGCTACTCGCCTTACGCGCCTCTTCCGTTGCCTTCGTCAGCTCTTTCGTTCTACTGACCACTTTTTCTTCAAGCTTAAAATTAACTCTTTCTATCGCATCTTTAGCTTTGTGTTCATCAGTCACATCTCGAATGACAACGGCAACGCCAGAAAATTGTGAGTTATCACCCCATATCGTCGATGCAGTAATAAGAAGTTTGTGCTCGTTTTTTTCACCGTCTATATACGCTGTTGTAAATGTCTCTTGCTTACCGCCCTTGGTGAGAACGGTTTCTAAACCAAGCGGTGACAGCGGCTTAAACGAGGAGAAGTGTTGGTTTATAATGACCTGGCTGGGTATACCAAAAAGGGATTCAGCTGCCATGTTCCAACTTTTCACTTTACCAAAAGCGTCTACGCTAAAAATAGCGTCTTTAGATATTGCAACAATTGCCACTGACTCACCGCGGACCTTTGCAAGTTCGATATTCTTACGATTACTTCGGTAAAAAAACAGCAATGCAACCGTGAATATTATCGTCACCGCCACCAATACGCTATAAACACTCATTCGTTTATCATTGAATAACAATGGTGAATGCACGCGAGACGCTATATAGGATGTTTTCCCCTTCCACTGGCGAGAGCCTCGCTCTTCCAGCCTTTAGCGGTTGCACAAATTCACTTTGCCAGTTTATTGAAGGGTTCAAATCTTTAGAAAAGGATTTATCGCTATCTGGGTGTAAGGTAAAGTAACCTTCATTATCAGTTACATAAAGCGATTGATTTTGCGCAAGCGCCTGTTTCATTTGGTCAAGCAAAAAGCGCGCGTTTACGTTCATTATTATAAAGCCGTAACGCTCATTAGCATCACTTAATATAGGAAGCGACAACCTGATAACCGCTTTATAGGGGAATTCCAACTTTCCGTATTCACGATTTAAGTTAATACTAGAAATGTAAAACTCACCTTTGTTGCTTTTTACACTCTCTTTGAAGTAATTTCTCGACGCCTTTGTTTGTAAGTCGATATCACTGGCGATAATGACAGCGCCACCCTCGCGCTCCACCCTAATAACCTCGCTCCCTTCGTTATTAGACTGAATCACTCTCAGTTGGTCAATTTCACTGTTGTTCTCAATAAAAGCAACAAATATCGTTTCTAAACGATGTTTCCATTGATCTAACGTGGTGCTATCTTTTGGGTCTACGTTACCGTTTGCTGTCGCCCGAACTATGCCGCTAATAGGTGGTGTTTGGTGCAGGAAATTAAGTGCATTGGTATACTGAAGTACCTGCATATCGGCCGCGGCTTCCGCATTTGCGGCACTTTTTTCTAGTGCTGAATACGTCTGGGCTATTGCCGCAGCTTTAATATTACCCTCAAATAGCCCCACAACCAGTATGACAAGTACGACCGCAAGCACAACGGTAAGCCCGAACGTACCTTTCGCTTCGCTTAATGTTGACTTGGGTGTAAAAGACGACAAACAAACAATATCCGTATTAATTTTTATAAGGTATAAACTAGACAGCAAACGGGGGTTGCGCAAGTCATTTACAGTGCAGCTAAGACTAAAGATTATAAGTGAATGAATGTTTTACAGTCGCCTTTGCTGCGTATACTCCCTTCAGCATTGCCTATATAACCATCAACATTTGGTATTGTATTTTACGCAGTGTACACTGCGTTCAATATTTCATTGATAACATACTGGTGGTTATGCATACACCTACATTTTTGTGGCACGATTTCGAAACCTTTGGCACAAGCCCACAAAAAGACCTCCCTTGCCAATTTGCCGCTGTTAGAACGGACATGGACTTAAATGTCGTTGGTAAGCCCATCAATATTATGAGCGCAATTGCTAACGATTACCTGCCTCATCCAGAAGCGTGTCTTGTTACTGGGATCACGCCTCAACAAACCATTAGAGATGGCTCAAACGAAGCTGATTTTGCTGCAAAAATTTATCATGAGATGTCTACGCCGAATACCTGTAGCGTGGGCTTTAATAGTATTCGCTTCGACGATGAAGTGTCCCGCTATCTATTTTATCGAAACTTCTACGACCCGTATTCAAGAGAATGGCGCAATGGAAATAGCCGCTGGGACATCATCGACGTAGCAAGAGCCTGCTATGCGTTAAGACCAGACGGTATCAATTGGCCGTTGAGAGAAGATGGCTCGCCAAGTTTTAGGCTTGAAGCATTAACGGCTGCCAATAATATCGGACATGATAACGCACACGATGCGCTAAACGACGTTTACGCCACCATATCTCTTGCCAAGCTGATAAAAGAAAAGCAGCCGCGCTTATTCGACTACGCGCTTTCTTTGCGTAATAAGCATACCGTTATGCAGCAAATAGATTTGAGCAAGCCATCGGTATTGCTTCATATATCGTCAAAGCTGCCGGCCTCACAGGGTTGCTGTACATGGGTTATGCCGATTGCTAAACACCCGACTAATTCCAATGCGTTTATCGTGATTGATTTGTCTCACGATATAGACAGCGTGTTAAATGATTCTGCAGATGAAATTAAGCAAGCACTGTACGCGCCTTCCGATACGTATGATGATGCGCGAGAGCGCCCGGGGCTTAAGCTTATTCACGTGAACCGCTCTCCTTTCATTACCACAGCCAAAGCCATGACAGAAGACAATGCACAGCGGCTCGGCTTAGACCGCGAGCGCTGCTTAGATAACTACAAAAAGCTGGCAAGCACACCAGATTTAGTTAGTAAAATTGTGGCAATATATGAAGAAGAGCGACATAGCAGCGAACTTGATATTGACCACGCGCTATACAGCGGCGGGTTCCTTAGCGATGAAGACCGGCGCTGGTGTGAAAATGTGATAAATGCTAAACCAGAAGATTTAGCGACGTTCGGTGATAAAACGCAGCACGAACGGTTGAAAAAATTGCTGTTTCGATATCGCGCAAGAAACTACCCCAATACGCTTACTGCCGACGAAATGACAAAATGGCAGTACCACCGTCAGGCGCGGCTTACCGACCCGGATTTTCACGGTTCTATAACGCTGGAAAACTATATGATGAGGCTTGAATCTCTGGCTCACGAGCACAGTGACAACCCTGAAAAGCAAGCGATATTACGGGCTCTCTATCAATATGCCGAAAACCTTTGACGGCGGTTTTAGAACGCCTTAAATTAAGAACATTGACAGAAAAACAGCAATTTATTAGACGAAGTCAAGGAATGAAATAATGCTGCCGATAATAACAATACACGCGCGCAAGGGAATAAAGATGTCATGAATGGCGTAACAATAAGTTTCGATAAATCTAGAACCTATATCAACCTAATGCTCAACCCTTCTGAATTTACCTCAGAAGTAGACATACGGGAAATAAAAAAGCAGTTAGAAAGCGGCGAAACCAAACGTCTTTACGTTTCAGAAAAAGCGCTCAAATCTGCCTGTGACACGGCTAACCATTACTTTAAAACAGGTGATGGGACTATCGTTCAAGAAAGAATTGGCGAACGTAAAAACGCGGAAGTAGAATTCCGTGTTCCCGATGACGGCATGCACGCGAACCTTGTGCTCACTACTCCCTATGGTGGAAAGCTACCCGCGTTAAGCACGATTAAATCGCTGGCGATAAAAAGTAGAGTCATCCGAGGTGTAAGCACCAAAAAGATAGAATCTATGCTGAGTAATGCTAGGCGAGCTGAGCCCGGCACGGTGCTAGAAGAAACTATCGCGAAAGGGCTTCCTGCTAAAAATGGTAAAAACTCTAAGTTCATTCCTCTTGTTCCTAATGCCCTAGAACGGGTGTTAAAGCCTCAGGCAGATGACGGCGAGCGCGTAGACATGCGCAACTTAGGCGAAATTATTTGTGTAAAAATAAACACACCTGTGTTACGTCGCACCGCGCCAACCCAAGGTCGCTCTGGTTTTGACGTAAAAGGCAATAAACTCCCTGCCGTCGCAGGCGAGTGGGTCGACTTTAAAATGGGAAGCGGAACCGTTGTGTCAGACGGCGATGCCAACCTTTTGATGTCGACCATTTCGGGCATGCCTAAGTATCGCGACCAAATTATGAATATCGATGACACCTTTATCTGCAATGGCGTTAACGTAGGTACAGGGCATGTGAATTACGAGGGAGCGGTACTTGTAAACGGCGATGTAACAGAAAAAATGCAGATTAAAGCGGCCGGTGATGTAACCATAAATGGTTTTGTTGAGTCGGCGCATATTGAAGCTGGTGGCGATATCATTATCACCGAAGGCGCTATGGGTAAGGTGAATGATTCCCAAGGCGAGTTCCAATGTAAATTAGTCGCATCAGGAAGCATCCACGTGCAGCACGGCCAAGGTATTGATATTCAATGCGGTGGAAACATTACCGTAGGCAGGCAGCTGGCCTACAGCCGCTTGCGTTGCGGGGGAGCTGTTATCGTAGGGCAAATTGACAAGCCTATGGGTAACCTTTTTGCTTGCGATATAATAAGTCAAGATCGCGTGGAGGCAGGCACCCTAGGGGCCGTTTCCGGCAGTACGTTGAAAGTGGACTTTAGCCCGGGCTTTAATCAACTCCTTGAACGAAAAGACTCGCTAGATGAATTGCTACGCCAGATTCGCGAGAACAATTTAAAGCACAAAGAGAAAATAGCACTTATCCAAGGTAAGAAAATTCCAAAAGAACTTCAGCACAAAGCCGCTGAGGCTTTAGAACTTTTCAACAATGAAAGCGCGCTGCTAGAGTGGCTTGAAAATAAGGCCAATGATGTGAAGTCGGCTAAAGAAAACTACCAGTCCGACATTAAACTTATCGCCAATAAACGGCTATACCCTGGCGTATCGGCTAAGTTAAATAACAGAAACTGGCGTTCAGAGCGTGAATATGATCGTGCGCAAATACACTACGACGCTCATCAATGGCACTACGAGCCTTTGATATAATGGGAGATATCGTGCTTTAACTAAGGAGCTATCCTTTATGAAGCACGCTTTCTTTCACATGCTACCGACATAGGTCTCAAGCTATTCCTGTATCTCGACGGCCTAAGCCGTGAAGCCTTAACACACGCTAATAATAACGAAAAGAACGCGTTGTTGAGTAGACGTAGATTTAGACATTATATTTATTCGTTCAAAAATTTATGGCGCTATGCTCACATTACCAAACCCGTGGCGCTTAGATTGATACAGGGCTTTCATGGTACGCTCCATCCAGTCGGAAAACTCTTCACATTGCTTAAGCTCAGACATGCCAATCGCAACTTTAAAATTATCGGTTAGAAGGTAATGACTCGTTACACAATTAAGTAATCTATCTGCGAGTATCTTTGCAGCACCTACCTCGGTTTGTGGGCAAAGTATAATAAATTGCTCACCACTAAAGCGAGACACCACGTCCACCTCTCTAACGGTATTTAAGCATTGGGTGGCAACCACTTTAAGCGGCTCTTCCAGCGATGATGCTTCAAGCGAATGCCCATCGTCATGAGAGTGGGTTAGCTCAAGAATGATTAACGAGGCCGTTGTTTGAAAGCGCTGGAAGCGAGAGATTTCCTCTTCCGCTCGCTGAATCATATGGTTGCGATTGTACAGCCCTGTAATTGTGTCATGGGCAGAAAGAAAGCCAAGGGTTCTGTTTTTTTCCAGCAAGGTGGCCTGTAGCGCGCTTATTTCTTCATTTTTCTGATTAATAATACGCTTGTAGGCACCTACGTGACGGTTCCTCGATATTAACCACAACAGCCCTATTAGCACAATAATAGTGCTCAATATCATCACGGTATAATTACGGCTGTAGCGTATTTGAACATTATTCCATTGTTTGTATATTTCCACTTTCCGAGATTCAGGGATCCGCTCGATGGCAAAGTTGAGTTTATCAACCAAGTGCCCATACGATTTATTTACCCCAAAGGCCAGAGAGTCGAAAGGCTCTGCATAACCAACAATGTTAATGTCTTTTAATTTTAGGTTGTTAATGTGCATATTTACGCTCATCAAAGAGCCGACCATGACATCAAACTCACCATTTGCCAGCTGTTTCAACCCTTCTTCTTCCGACGGCATACGTTTCAACCGTATCCCCGGATAGTTGCGGGAGATATACTCTACTTGTCGATAACCTTGAACTATGCCTACCGTGCGATTACCTACGCCGGAATAACCTTGAAGCATAGGCGTACCTGCCTTCGCCACCAGCACATTAGGCGCTTCGAAGTAAGGAATACTGAAATCTAGAAACTGCTTTCGATAATCCGAGGTATTGAGCATAGGGATCACTTGACACTTTCCCTGCTGAACATATTCTAGGCTCTGTTGCCAACTTTCTGTAGGTATAAGCGTGAATTCAAGGTCAGCAATCTCGGCAATCAGCCGCATATATTGGGCTGAGATGCCAACATGAATACCATTTCTTATCGCTTCGTATGGCGCCCAGTTGGGGTCAATGCAGTAAGTGATCTCCTCAGATGGAGTAAAAGCGGCTTGTTGTTCGGGGCCCGCTTTTAGAATAGCGCTGAAAACACTCGCGCCTAAAAACAACACCACACCAAAAAGATACTTTCTTATTTTTTTCAACCACACACCCAAAACAGTTAACGAGCTCAAAGACAACCGCGAAGTATTAAGCGTAACTAATAAAAATGCAATCAATTAGGCGTATATGGGCCTAATTGCTCAGGTAACGCTCTGTCTTTGCTGGAATGTCGCATTTTCATAACGTTTTTCGTTCATGATTATTGCAAGCCTTGTTACCGCCTTTTCGACATCGGCGAAGCTCAAATAAAGCGGCGCAAACCCTATTCGCAAAATATTAGGCGCGCGGAAGTCAGCGATCACCCCTTCAGCAATCCACGCTTGGCAAATGGCATAAGCCTCATCGTGGGCGAGGGCTAACTGGCTACCCCGGCAATTAATCGGTGGGCTCGCCACACCGAAATGTTCTAACACCCCTGCCCTTTTTGCTTCAGCAATAAAAAAAGCTTGAAGCTTTTTCGACTTCTCGTCGATGGCTTTCAGTGACACATCGTCAAAAACGTCTAATGCCGCATCCAATATACTCATGCCTATAACACCGGGCGTACCGCACAAGTTTTGCTTTACCGAGCTATCTGGCGCGTAGTCGGGAGAAAATGAAAAAGGGGCACTGTGTCCCATCCATCCAGACAGGGGCTGCTGATAGCTATCTTGATGACGGCGCGCAACATAAATAAATGCTGGCGCGCCGGGGCCGCCGTTTAAATACTTGTACGAACACCCTACAGCAAAATCTACGTTGCAATCATCCAAGCATACTGGGAAAGCACCGGCACTATGGGCAAGATCCCACAACGTCAAAATCCCTTTTGCATGTGCTTGCTCGGTAATGCCTTTCATATCAAGCTTAAGCCCACTTCGAAAGTTAACCTGCGTAAGCATAAGCACGGCAATATCATCGGTTAACTGGCTACTAATACTGGCTTCATCTACATAGCGGATACTGTACTCTTCGCCAAGTAAATCTAACAACCCTTGAACCATATAGATATCGGTTGGAAAATTATCACGTGTGGTCGCAATTACTTTGCGCCTTGGGTTCATTTTAAGCGCGGCGCTTAACACTTTAAATAAGTTAATAGAGATAGAGTCACAGCAGATGACCTGGCCCTGTTGCGCGCCTATAAGCTCCCCTATTTTGTCGCCGACTTGTTGAGGTAAGGAAATCCACTGGTGTTTGTTCCAACTTGTAATAAGGCCTTGCCCCCATTGCTCTTGAACTACTTCAACCGCTCGCTTTTCTGCTGATTTCGGTAAAGGGCCAAGAGAATTACCGTCTAAATAGATGGTGTTGTCTGGAAGCGAAAAAGCCCCGGCTTTGTGTGCTAGCGGGTCCTTGTCATCAAGTTGCTCAGCGGAAAAAACCTTATTAATCATGTTCACCAATAACCTCAAGTAAAGCATCAAAGGATGTAGAGTCAGGGTGTAGCCAATCGAAGTGGCCACCATTTGTTATTATCTTTTGTTTTGCGCCAGCCATTGTAGCGTGGAGTTTAGGTACAATGCTATCGGCGTCACCTTGCATCAACACTATGGGTGTATTGATAAGTTTCGCGTTAGGAGTGGCAGCTTGATAAGCCTCGGGGTTTTCATCCGGCATGCTATGCATGAATTTTGCAGTAGCAGTCTGGCAACTGTTGGCTCCAACAGCGTAAGCGTTTATATCGGTGATAGCAGCAAGTCCAATGACTTTCTCAACGCTAACGCTTTGTGTGAATTGCGGCAGTTTCTGTGCGGCAAGCATAGCAAGATGCCCACCTGCCGAATGCCCAGCAATATAAACCTTCGAATAACGTCCATTACCACGGATACGTTCAAGCGACGTTATCATGGCCTCAGTAACATCATTTAAGCTACCAGGCCAACCGCCGCCTTTGTCGCCAACGCGCCGATACTCCATTACGAAGACACCCATCCCTAAATCCGCCAACGCCTTATAAAACCCGCTTGCATGATCATAACCGTAGGCATTCAACCAGCACCCGCCATGAACAAACACAACAGCTTTTCCAGCAAACTTATCGTGCTTTGTATTGCGTCCATGCCACACGTAAACAGACTGGAGCGGGCTTTCTCCGTAGCTAAACAGCTCGTCATGTTCTCTTGTTGGCAAGACACCCAACGCAGCATATGGCACTTGCGTTAACGTTTTACTGCTAGCTGACAGTTCATTAGATTTATCGTGGGTGTCTTTGTAAATTTCGCTAGTATTAGCATGGGTGTCATTCTTAACGTCATCTCGCTTAACGTCAGAGTTTGCGGGTTGCTTAATCTCGGGGGCGCTTTGTGTGGGGCGCGCGTCGCTTTTAACGTGGGTGTCTTTGCTAGCCGTATTTATACGATGGATGTCTTTATTACTTGCTGTAATATCTTGGGTGTCTTTGTAATTGAACTGCGGTTCGATTCCACTTTTGAAAGTAGCTGATTGCGCAACAGCTAGCTGTTGCAAAGAGATAAGTGCGATAAATAGTGCGCGTGTAAAAGTAGTAATGTGTACTGTGTTCTTCATGTTCTGACTTTTTCTTTTGTTGAAACACAGAGCAACATTAAAGTGATGTCACTCTGTGATTAAATCGTTTACATGTACGCTATGAAACTTGACTTAAAGCATCTCAACAGCAAGAGCAACGCCTTCTCCACCGCCAATACACAAAGATGCTATACCTTTACGACCATTGCTTTGTTTAAGTGCATGAAGAAGTGTTACAAGGATGCGTGCGCCAGAAGCGCCAATGGGATGGCCTAATGCGCATGCCCCGCCTTTTACGTTCACTTTGCTTTCATCAAGCCCTAGCTTTTTAATCGCCAGCATAGTTACCATGGCAAAAGCTTCATTGATTTCAAAAAGATCTACGTCTTCTTTTGTCCAACCAGCTTTGTCTAACACTTTTTCCATTGCGCCTACCGGTGCAACTGTAAAATTCTCGGGCTCTATTGAGTTCGTAGCGTGAGCTACCACTTTTGCTAATGGTGTCAATCCAAGGGCTTTAGCTTTACTTTCACTCATAACAACAAGTGCTGCAGCACCGTCAGAGATAGAGCTAGAGTTCGCTGCCGTTACCGTACCGTCTTTTTTAAAGGCTGGGCGGAGTGTGGGGATCTTTTCAGGGCGAGCAGAACCCGGACCTTCATCAGTATCCACCACTGTATCACCTTTACGTGAAGATACAGTTACTGGTGCAATTTCGTCGTTGAACGTGCCGCTATTTATTGCTTCATGCGCTTTAGACAATGAACTTAATGCAAATTCATCCATTTCACCGCGGCCAATATTCTCTTCATCAGCGGTATCTTGAGCAAAGCACCCCATTGCTTTACCGTCGTAAGCATTCTCAAGGCCGTCTAGCATCATGTGATCAATAACTTGGCCATGCCCCATGCGATAACCCGTTCGCGCTTTTGGCAACATGTATGGCGCGTTACTCATACTTTCCATACCGCCAGCTACCACCGCAGAGGCGCTGCCTGCTTTGATAAGATCATGGGCCATCATGACTGCTTTTAAGCCTGAACCACAGACTTTATTGATAGTGGTAACACCGGCACTTAGCGGAAGCCCCGCCCCTATTGACGCTTGTCGCGCAGGAGACTGCCCTAACCCAGCCGGTAAAACACACCCCATAATGACCTCGTCAATTACAGAGACATCCACCTCATCACACGCAGCTTTTATCGCAATTTCTCCAAGCTTTGTCGCAGCGAGAGAAGACAAGCTACCGTTAAAACCACCCATAGGTGTACGTTTCGCCGCGACTATCACTACTGATTCATTACTCATATCCGTGCCCTTAATTTCATTTAAAATATTGAATGAATTGAAGAAAGCCAGTCAAATGTATACAAAAGTAAACACCTCTATCAGCTACAAAACCTGACCTTCACCATGAAAAATTGACGTTAGCAAAATGTTACTTTACCTTAACGTAAAATGTAATTAACGTTAACGTAAACCTGTACTGAGTATGTGTCAACCAAACACTACGTTTTAATATAGCGATGTAAAACCACTCGCTCAAAACGTAATGCTTTTACAAAGACACCCACTCAATTCAGGCAACAAATTACAAAGACACCCATGCAAACGACGGGTGTTAAGCAGCGCTTAAAGAACAAGGTACATGTAATGAACAAGTACGATGACGAAACAACATATGCAATAGGTGAGCTCGCTCGAGAGTTTGACATCACACCTCGCTCCATCCGTTTTTATGAAGAGCAAGGATTAATGTCACCCTCTAGGACGGGGCAAAATCGCGTTTATTTGAATAAAGATAGAGTGCGATTAAAGCTAATTTTGCGTGGTAAACGGCTGGGTTTTTCCCTAGCGGAAGTCAAAACACTGTTCGACATGTACGACACAAACCCTAATTCGGCGGTTCAGCTGGAAGCCATGCTAGATATGACTGAACAAAAGAGAGCTGTACTTAAACAACAACTAGAAGATATTCAAATGTTAATGACTGAACTGGATGATGTTGAAGCACGCTGCCGTGAAGAACTCGCAGAACTAAAACGAGGAAAAATCGCATGAATACCTCCTACCCTACTTTAAATTTCGGGCTTGGTGAAGACATCGAAATGTTACGAGACCAGGTCTATCAATTCGCTCAAAATGAAATAGCGCCTCTTGCTGAAAAGGCTGATGCTGAAAATCAATTTCCTAATCAACTATGGACTAAGCTCGGAGATATGGGGCTTCTAGGGGTGACTGTCTCAGAGCAGTACGGTGGTTCTGAAATGGGCTACCTTGCTCATACTATTGCTATGGAAGAAGTGAGTCGTGCTTCAGGCGGCATAGGGCTAAGTTACGGCGCGCACTCGAATTTATGCGTGAACCAAATATTTAAAAACGGTAACGACACTCAGCGAGAAAAATACCTGCCGAAGCTTGTGAGTGGCGAGCATGTCGGTGCATTAGCCATGAGTGAACCCAACGCGGGATCAGACGTTGTAAGTATGAAGCTGAAAGCGGAAAAGCGCGGCGACAAGTACATTCTTAACGGAAATAAAATGTGGATAACTAATGGTCCTGACGCCCACACATTTGTTATCTACGCTAAAACCGATCCAAATGCAGGCCCTAAAGGGATCACGGCCTTTATCGTTGAGCGAGACTTTCCTGGTTTCAGTCGCGCACAAAAGCTCGATAAGTTAGGAATGCGCTCATCAAACACCTGTGAGTTAGTGTTCGAAGACTGCGAAGTGCCGGCTGAAAACATCCTTGGAAAAGAAGGCGAAGGTGTTCGTGTGTTAATGAGCGGCTTAGACTACGAGCGGCTTGTTTTATCAGGTGGGCCGCTGGGTATCATGCAATCTTGTATGGATATTGTTGTGCCTTACATACACGACCGCCGACAGTTTGGACAGTCAATCGGCCAGTTCCAGCTAATTCAGGGAAAAGTAGCAGATATGTACACGCAAATGAATGCTGCGCGTGCTTATGTTTACACTGTTGCTAAGTCGTGCGACCGCGGCGAAACAACGCGCAAAGATGCGGCTGGCGCCATTCTTTATTCTGCTGAGCTCGCAACCAAAATGGCGCTAGATGCTATTCAGCTTCTTGGCGGTAACGGTTACATCAACGAATACCCTACAGGTCGCCTGTTAAGAGACGCAAAACTTTATGAAATTGGTGCTGGCACATCAGAAATTCGCCGAATGCTAATAGGCCGAGAATTATTTAACGAATCTAAATAACGCAAGGTAGAGGGTGATAATGCCTTCACTGTGTGGCGAAATGCTGCGAAAAGTGAAAAGCAAATTATCAAGACACCCAACCTTGCAGAATTAAAACGCGAATAAGTTGCAAAGACACCCATCACAGCAAAAGATGGTTAGCATGGGTGTCAAGCTAACACCAGTTAACGAGGCACACTTCGTTGATGCCCAACACAAGGAGGGGTTATGCCCGTTCTTCGCTCAAGTATAAATACGAAATCTGAAACGTTTATTGCAAACGCTGAGCACATGCAGGCTCAGGTAAACGACCTATTAGAAAAAATTAATAAAATTTCTCAAGGCGGTGGTGAAAAAGCTGCACAGCGTCATATATCTAGAGGAAAACTACTGCCTCGTGACCGTATTAATGCACTAATTGACGCTGATACACCATTTTTGGAAATAGGACAGCTGGCCGCATGGGAAGTGTACGACGACTACGTGCCCTGCGCTGGCGTTGTTGCAGGTATAGGTATTGTTGCAGGAATTGAGTGCATGATTGTGGCTAACGACGCCACGGTTAAAGGCGGGACCTATTACCCGTTAACGGTAAAAAAACACCTGCGCGCACAAACTATTGCCGAGCAAAACAATCTACCCTGTATTTATTTAGTGGACTCTGGCGGCGCGAACCTACCTCGCCAAGATGATGTTTTCCCTGACAGAGAGCACTTTGGCCGAATATTTTTCAACCAAGCTAATATGTCGGCTAAAAATATTCCACAAATTGCGGTTGTAATGGGCTCTTGTACAGCAGGTGGTGCGTACGTCCCCGCGATGGCAGATGAAAGTATCATCGTAAAAGAGCAAGCAACAATTTTCTTAGGTGGTCCTCCCCTTGTTAAAGCCGCTACAGGCGAAGTGGTTACCGCTGAAGAGCTTGGCGGCGGCGATGTGCATACGCGTATTTCAGGTGTTGCCGATCATCTCGCTAATAACGATCACCACGCACTCTCGCTCGCCCGTAATGCCATATCAAGACTGAATAGGAAAAAGCCCGATTATGTAGACGTGGCCGACGTAAAGCCACCACGTTACGACACAAAAGAAATTTACGGCATCGTTCCCGCAGACAGTCGACAAACCTATGACGTGAGAGACATTATCGCTCGTGTCGTAGATGACTCTGATTTTGACGAGTTCAAAGCGCTTTATGGGACAACGCTTGTGTGCGGGTTCGCACGAATATTTGGATTCCCAGTTGGTATTGTTGCCAATAACGGCATACTTTTCGGTGAAAGTGCACTTAAAGGTGCGCACTTCGTCGAACTCTGCGCAAAACGTAAAATTCCGCTTGTATTTCTGCAAAATATTACCGGCTTTATGGTGGGTAAACAGTACGAGCACGGCGGCATTGCAAAGCACGGCGCCAAAATGGTAACTGCAGTAGCGTGTGCCAATGTTCCAAAGCTCACCGTTCTTATTGGTGGAAGTTTCGGTGCGGGTAACTATGGCATGTGCGGAAGAGCTTATGACCCACGGTTTCTGTTTATGTGGCCAAACGCCCGTATATCAGTAATGGGGGGCGAGCAAGCAGCTGGTGTACTGGCTCAAGTAAAACGCGACCAGAAAGCACGTGCGGGCGAGACATGGAGTGAAGAAGAAGAAAAGTCTTTTAAACAGCCGGTTATCGATACCTATGAAAAGCAGGGTCACCCCTATTACGCGTCTGCGCGGCTCTGGGACGATGGCGTTATCGACCCCGCAGATACTCGCTTGGTACTGGGGCTGTCGCTTTCAGCGTCGCTTAACAAGCCTATCGAAGACACCCAATTTGGCATATTTAGAATGTAGGAGTTTAGGTCATGGAACCATCGGTTATTTACCACGTAGACGAAAGAAACATCGCCACTGTTACATTGAATAGAGCTGAAAAGCACAATGCCTTCGACGATAAAATGATAAGTGAGCTAACCCGTGCATTTAAACAGGCGGGAGAAGATAAGAACGTAAGAGCACTGATCTTAAAGGCCGAAGGTAAAAGCTTTAGTGCTGGTGCTGATCTTAACTGGATGAAAAGAATGGCCACCTATACCGAAGCGCAAAATGAAAATGACGCACTCGGTTTGGCAGAAATGCTGCAAACGCTTTACACAATGCCGAAGCCAACGATAGCAAGAGTACAAGGCGCAGCCTTCGGCGGAGCTGTAGGCTTGATTGCGTGTTGCGACATTGCCATCGGAAGCAAGCTGAGCAAGTTTTGCTTAAGTGAAGTTAAAATTGGTCTTATCCCGGCCACAATTAGCCCTTACGTTGTTGAAGCAATGGGCGCTCGTGTTTGCAGGCGTTATTTCCAAACGGCGGAAGTTTTTTCTGCCAGAAGAGCCAGAAGGTTAGGCCTTCTAAGCGAATCGGTGACTGAAGACGAGCTTGATAGCACTATCGACAACATTTTATCTAACATCATTAAGAACGGACCTCAGGCTGTAGCGAAAGCGAAAGCGCTCGTGCAGTGGGTGTCTTCGCAAGAAATCAATAATGAGTTCCTGAGCAAAACAAGTAAGTTAATTGCCCAAGTTAGGACCTCAGAGGAAGGTCAAGAGGGCTTATCTGCCTTTTTAGAAAAGCGCAGTGCTTCTTGGGTGGAGATGAACAATGATAAATAAATTACTAATTGCAAACCGCGGTGAAATTGCCTGCCGTGTTATAAAGACAGCCATCGCACAGGGCATAAAAACCGTCGCCGTATACTCAGACGCCGACCGCAATGCACTGCACGTAAAAATGGCAGATGAGGCTATTTACCTTGGTCCTTCCCCGTCAAAAGAAAGTTATTTAAAAAGCCATGTAATAATCGAAAAAGCAAAGCAGCTAGGCGTTGATGCTATTCACCCAGGTTATGGTTTTCTCTCGGAAAATGCTGAATTCGCCAAGCTTTGTGCTAAGAACGACATTATCTTCGTAGGCCCACCAGCGTCAGCAATTGAAGCAATGGGCTCTAAATCTGCGGCTAAACACATAATGGAAAAAGCCGGCGTACCTTTAGTACCCGGTTACCATGGCGATGACCAGGACGAATCGGTATTAAAAGCGGCTGCTGATGATATGGGCTATCCAGTGCTTCTTAAGGCTGCTGCCGGTGGCGGTGGTAAAGGTATGCGTCAGGTTTGGAGCGAAAAAGATTTCTCTCAAGCCCTAAACGCTGCCAAACGCGAGTCTATGGCGAGCTTTGGCGATGACCATATGCTTGTTGAGAAATACCTGACTCGGCCTCGTCATGTCGAAATCCAAGTTTTTTGTGACACCCATGGTAATGGAGTTTACCTCTTCGAGCGCGACTGCTCAGTGCAGCGTCGACATCAAAAAATTATTGAAGAAGCCCCTGCCCCAAACATGTCTGCGCATGTTAGAGAAAAAATGGGTGAGGCTGCAATTCTTGCAGCCAAAGCAATCAATTATGTTGGTGCTGGCACTGTTGAGTTCTTACTTGATGAAGATGATTCATTCTACTTCATGGAAATGAACACACGTCTGCAAGTGGAACACCCTGTTACCGAGATGATTACGCGAGAAGACTTAGTACTTTGGCAACTCATAATCGCTGAAGGAAAGCCGTTACCTAAGGCGCAAAACGCACTTACCTTAACGGGACACGCATTCGAAGCGCGTATTTATGCCGAAGATCCAAAGAATGAGTTTTTACCTTCAACGGGTACCTTACGCTTACTGCATGCGCCAGAAGAAAATGATGTAGTTCGCGTAGATACAGGTGTAGAGCAAGGTGATGAAGTAAGTGTGTTTTACGACCCTATGATTGCCAAGCTTGTGGTTTGGGGAGAGAACCGTGAAGTTGCACTGAAGCGTTTAACAAGCGCTTTGGGGGAATATTATATCGACGGGGTAAGCACTAACATTGATTTTTTAAAGCGTGTAGCGTCACACCCATCTTTCGTTTCCGCGGAACTAACAACTACATTCGTGGAAAAGCACCACGATACACTCTTTAGTGAAACGATTAATCAAGACACCCAACACGACTTCCCCGCTATGGCACTACTTTCCATTCTAACGAGAAGCCAAAGCCCAAGAACACCCTCTGTATGGTCGACAGCCGGCGCTTGGAGGGTCAATAGTCAACACAGTGAGACGCTTACGCTGATTAGCGACAACAAGGAAACACAGGTTGAAGTTAAGCATCATTTTGATGATAGCCATGGTTACTGGGAAGTAACCGTAGATGGCCAAAGCTTTGCGGCCTCTGGCGTTATTATTGACCAAACGCTAAACGCTACTATTGACGGACACAAGAGGACGTTTTCATTCTCTCAAGATAGCGAACAGTTTACCCTTTTTAACAAAGACACCCACGTCAAGTATGTTGTTAAGACAGCATCGTTAGGTGACGTCAACAGTACCGATGACCAAGCAAACTTTAATGCACCAATGAATGGCACTATCGTTACCCACCTTGTTAGCAAGGGGCAAGAGGTCAAAAAAGGTGAGCCTATCCTAATAATGGAAGCCATGAAAATGGAGCACAGCATTATTGCTCCTCATGATGGCAAGGTTGAAGAGTTTTATTTCAACCCAGGGGAGCTCGTTGACGGTGGGGCAACGCTATTAGCGTTTTCTTCGAAAGATTTGGCTAAGGCTTAATATTATGCTTCCATCTAAAGTCAGTATTGTCGAAGTTGGTCCGCGCGACGGACTGCAAAATGAAACGCTCAACTTAAGTGCAGCGCAGAAGATTGAGCTAATAAATCTACTTTCAAAAACCGGCCTTAAACGCATAGAAGCAGGCAGCTTTGTTTCTCCAAAGTGGGTACCTCAAATGGCAAATTCGGATGAAGTTTTCCAGGCACTCCCTTCTAGAACAGATGTCCAGTATTCTGCGCTTACACCTAATCTTAGGGGACTAGAAACCGCTATTGACGCTGGCGTAAAAGAAGTTGCTGTGTTCGGCTCTGCATCTGAGGCATTCTCGCAAAAAAATATAAACTGCTCTATAAGCGAGAGTTTGAAACGCTTTGAAGATGTTTTTCAATTGGCTGATCAGAATAATATTAAGGTTAGAGGCTATGTTTCATGTGTTATGGGGTGCCCCTATCAAGGGGACATTTCGCCTAAAGCAGTTACGCAAGTGAGTAAAGCCCTACTTGATATGGGTTGTTATGAAATTTCGTTGGGGGACACTATTGGAGCCGGCACGCCTAGAGCAACGAGTCTACTGTTAGAAGATGTGCTTAAGGATATACCTGCACAAAAACTTGCGGCCCATTTTCACGATACATACGGCCAAGCTCTCGTTAATTTGTACAAAGCACTTGAATACGGGATTGCTACTATCGACTCCGCTGTCGCGGGTCTTGGGGGGTGTCCTTATGCAAAAGGGGCTAGTGGAAATGTTGCAACTGAAGATGTTGTATATATGCTTAATGGGATGGAAATTTCATCAGGTGTGAATATGGATAGATTACTTACTGCATCGTCCTATATCTCTGAGGTTTTGGGCCGCCCACCGGTATCGAAAGCCGCAAACGCATTATTAGCTAAATAATTGATTTTTTGGAGCATGCTGCCCTTCCAAGCATGCTCTTTTTATCGAGCCATCCATCCTAAAAGTTTTTTATGACGCTTTAGCTTGGCGCTTAATCGCCTTCCTCTTATCAAAATACCTCTTAGCAAGACACCCACCATAAATTGTATCGATTACTCATGTAGCCATTTAGTTGCTACTTTTTGATAAAACCTTCTAAAAAGCTAACGTGGGTGTCTGCGTAACTTTCAGTTAAAAGAGAGTTTATATTGGGTGTCTTGCCAAATAGAGAATGTTTAACAATGGGTGTCTTTCCTAGCAGTTCAGGTATTAACAAAACACACCTTGAGTTCAGGTCACAAAGGGCTAGTGATAATGCTACTGTCTTGAAACTTTTTCCAACGATCGTAGAAAAGCATCATGGCGCAAAGCAGGAAATCTCTTATAAGCCTTCAAGATACCCCTTATTATCATTGTATTTCGCGATGTGTACGTCGAAGCTACCTTTGTGGCTATGACCACACAACGAATGTTAGCTATGAGCACAGAAAGTCTTGGGTCGAAAACAGGTTACTGTTTTTAAGTAGTATTTTCGCTATCGACATTTGTGCATATGCCGTCATGAGTAACCATATTCACATTGTGTTGTGTGTAAATAAAAGCGCAGCGCTATCCTGGTCACTAGATACGGTTTTACGCCAATGGCACAAAATACACAGGGGAACTTTACTTACCCAAAGGTATTTAAAAGGAGAGGTTCTGAGCGATATTGAGATAGAAGCAGTCAAAGAAACCGCAGATATCTACAGGAAAAGACTCTTTGACATCAGTTGGTTTATGAGAGACTTAAACGAGCATATTGCAAGAAAAGCGAACGAAGAGGATGAGTGTACAGGCCGCTTTTGGGAGGGACGCTTTCGCTCTCAAGCACTATTAACTGAAAAAGCGTTGCTATCTTGCATGGCTTATGTCGACTTAAACCCTATTCGGGCTAATGCGGCGAAAAGCTTAAACGATTCTGTGTACACGAGCATTTATACACGACTTTTCTGCCCATCAAAAAATAAAAAGACTCAGGGTTTAATACCATTTAAAGGTGAAAAGCGACCCAAAAACAAAAAATATTTAAATCTTACGCTCAAACAATATTGCTTTCTTCTTAGCGATTCGATTGCCGCATTAACTAATTCGTTGCCGAAAAACAGCACAACCTCATCTGAGGTACAAAATGTTGAGCGAGTCATTATTGATACAACCTCACCAGAGTGGCTACAAACCATAAGCAGTTTCGAAAATCTTTTCTCATTTGCAGTAGGTAACACGGCGTCTATGTTGGCGTTCAAAAAGCGCACCAATAGGAAAAGAATGGCATGTATTAAGTCTGCAGCAGTTTGCTTTGACGATTAGCTGCCTATCACTTTTCATTCGGTAAAATAAGTGAAGCGACTATGGCAAATAAAAGCATAGCAGACATGATATATACGACGCTGAACGACAAAACAGGCGTTAAGGCAGCGTAGATAGCCCCAAAGCCAAGCAAAACAAGTCCGATTGCTGTATTAGAAAACCCGACAAGCTCAGTTCTGTCATGACCATCTTTTACATCTAAACTATAGGTTTTTCTTCCTGTCCTTACGCCAGCATGAGCAACGGAGAGAACGAAAAATAGAAGTGCTGAAGTGACTATTGACGTTGATTGAAGTACAAGTAATCCAACGCATGCAAATAGAGCGAGAACGCCTGAGGCTTGAAGCGTTAGCTTTGCACTCTTATCCGCAATTTTACCCCAAATGATTGAAGACAAAAGCGCCGCTAATGCTTCTGCGCCAATATAAATCGGAAGTAACTCTTGGGCCTCGCCGCTTTTTTCAAGCATGAAATAAGGAGCAACTAACGCAGAGTGAACGAATAGGCCTCTAACGAATATAAACTTGTACACCGTCGAATCAAAATCAATGCCCATGGCACCGTCTGAACTGTCATCTAATTCTACGTTTGTTTTGATTGGCCAGACACATACTAATGTTACAAGAAAGGCCAAGACACTCACACACAAAATGACCATAAGCGTATTAGAAGAAAAAGCCCCCTCATAGAGCGCTAAGGGTATAGCTATGAGAAGCGTTATTACTCCAGACACCGTTGAAGCGACGCCAATCAGATTTCCTCGCTGACCCTTTCTCGCTACATCAGCCTCCATATCTTTGACCGTAAGTGAACAAGCTGAGCGCCCTAGACTTAACAATACAAGTGAGGCAAGTATGCATGCTCCCGCTTTGGCACCAGACAAGAGTGTGGCAGAAACAAGCATTCCAATGACAGCAAGAGACTGAACCAACATACCCACCCGCCACACTATGTGTCTCTTTGGGTGTTTACGGAGATATATGCTTATTAGAACCTGAGGAAGGAGAGCTCCAGACTCTCTGATGGGCACTAACCAACCGATCATCCAAATCGGCGCACCAACGCTCAAAAGAAGGGCTGTCAAAGTGGTTTTTGCTGAAATTAAAAGGTCCGCCAGCTTGTTGAAAGACAAGCCCGCGATAAGTTGATTTTTTGGTTTCATTAAGCCGGAGATGTACCGCTATTTTTTGTGATTAATTACGGCACTTTTCGATAATAAGATCATAACGCTGGCTCACTTACACATCATTCTCTACTAGTATTTTTAAGTTCTCTAAACCCATCTCGAAGTCCGGTCCAATCATGCCGTCCATTAATAAAGCGAAATATCGATTGATTGGATTATTGTCTACCGTCCCTTCATCCCTCCAAGTAACTAACGTACCACCTGCGGTTGGCTTTATTTCTACTATCCCCGAAGAGCCCATGTCAAAATCTGGGAAATACAAACGGTAAAGTACACGTTTATTGTGCTCTAATTGAGTAATCTCCATTTCGCCATTTCCCTCAGTCTCGCTTTCCCATACCGAGCGCATGCCAATAGCTCTATCTGGGCCTGAGTAGGTAAGCTGCATATTAGGGTCTCGTTTAAACCAAACGCCCCATTTTTTCCATTCTCTTAAATCTACAACGTATGGGTAGACATCAGAAGGTTCGGCATCAATTGTGATCGTTCTTTCTACACTATAATCTTTCGGAATGAAGAAGCTAGAAATCACGAAAATTGCAATTACAGCGCCAAATACTATTAAAAGTTTCTTCAGTACATCCATTAGAAGCTCCTTAAATAAATCAACCACCTCAAATATAACATTTAATTAACAATTGTCACTGATTGTTCTACTTATTCTTTTCTTGTTTAAAAGTTAGATAGACACCCAACTTAAACTTTTTTACGGATGTTCGGCGCACTTTTCATAGAAGAATGCTTCATGGCCTTGAACAAGAATTAGGGTGGGTGTCTTTGTATATACCTTTGTATATACCTTTGTATATACCTTTGTATATACCTTTGTATATACCTTTGTATATACCTTTGTATATAACTATTCGCATATGCTCGGACTGGGAGCCAAACGCTGATTTCTTAGCATGGGTGTCTTTCTTAAGAATTTAAGATGAATGCAGCTACGAGCTAATTAAATTGGGTGTCTTTGCAAGTCGTCTTTGCAAGTCGGGGGAAGCTGCTTGGCTTGGGTGTCTCTGTAAGCCGCCACACAACACAATTTTAAAAAAATTTACCAATTCGTCACAAACATTGAAAATCCCACTGTCATTCTAAAATATCTTGTGTAGTATGGGTTTATGTTATCAAAAAGCCTGTTCAAACAGGCCTTTCTTATATAGCGCAATCAATCGCAACACTTCGTTTTCTTTTTATATTTCTATCGATACACAGTTGTCGCTTTTTTACAGGAGTTTATAGGAAATGGCAGATCAAAGTTCTCGTTACATCAGTAACCTTACTCGCGATACTTATGCGCTCATTCTTGCGGGTGGAAAAGGTTCTAGATTACACGAACTCACTACTTGGCGAGCCAAACCGGCACTTTATTTTGGCGGTAAATTTAGAATTATCGACTTCCCGCTATCAAATTGCGTGAATTCTGGTATTCGACGAATAGGCGTGGTCACCCAATACAAATCGCACTCTCTCATCCGTCACCTTGTAAGGGGCTGGGGCCACTTTAAGAAGGAGCTCGGCGAATCTGTTGAAATTCTTCCGGCTTCTCAACGCTTTTCAGACAGTTGGTATGAAGGCACCGCTGACGCCGTTTTCCAAAACATAGATATCATCCGAGATGAGCTGCCGAAATATGTCATGATCTTGTCGGGCGATCATATTTACCGAATGGACTACGGCGATATGCTAGCCAAGCACAAAGAATCAGGTGCCAAGATGACCGTTTCCTGCATGTCAGTACCTTTAGAAGAAGCAGCAGGTGCATTCGGCGTGATGTCAGTAGACGAGAACTACCGTATTAACGGTTTTGAAGAAAAACCTGCAAACCCCACTCCCCTTCCAAATGATCCCACTCGCTGTCTAGCGTCTATGGGCAACTATGTTTTCGATACCGAATTTCTTTTCGAACAGCTACGGGTTGACTCTGAAAACATGGGGTCTCAGCGCGATTTTGGTAAGGACATTATTCCATCTATTATTGCAGACCACCCCGTCTACGCTTACCCGTTTGAACAAAGTGGTGGCGATAACGCCTACTGGCGTGACGTCGGCACAATTGATTCCTTTTGGGAAGCGAATATGGAAATGGTTGCACCAGTACCACAGCTTAATTTGTATGATAGAAAATGGCCCATTTGGACATACCAAGAACAATTACCACCGGCCAAGTTTGTATGGGAAGACCACGACAGACGTGGCGAGGCAATTAACTCTGTCGTTTCAGGGGGCTGTATTATTTCAGGCTCAACGCTTCGCTCGTCTATTTGTTTTTCTAACGTACGTGTGCATTCTTACGGTTTAATTGAAGACGCGGTCATCCTTCCCGATGTAGAAATAAAACGCCACTGCAAATTGAAAAGAGTCATTATTGATCGCGGCTGTGTCATCCCAGAAGGCACAACAATTGGTTACGACCTAGAGCAAGATAAAGCGCGAGGGTTCCGCGTATCAGAGAAAGGTGTAGTGTTGGTAACCAGAGAAATGTTAGGCCAGCCGGTTGGCGGTTTAAGCCAGCCCCAAACATCAGCATAACCCTCTAAAAATGATTTGGCGCAACTGCGCCAAATCGTGCCCCACTATGTATTCCACTTCGTTATCGTACGTTCTATAAACGCTGCCACTTGCTCTGGATGTTCTAAAGGAAACATATGCCCCCCTTCAAGCACAACATGATCAATAGCGTTATGCTTCATTAGGCGAGAATACATTTCTGGCTTACATACATTACTTCTACTTCCCGTTGCGAGCACTGCCGGACATTGTAGTTTCCCTCTATACTTTCCCAAATTATGAGGTACGTTTCGAAACAACGCAGCTTCAACGTCAGCACGAAATGTCAGCGATATATTGTCTCCTTTTAACGCAGTCACCGACTTTACATAGTCTCGTACGCAGCGTTTGTCCATATCTCTAAACAAGGCTTTGCTATGAAAGTATGTTTCCATATCGGTATTACTCGGCCAACTAGTATTGCGTGTTTGCGCGAGCTTCGCCGGGGTTAGCTTATTGATTAACGGCGTATACTTAGCAAACCTGAAAAAGTAGCTTAGCGGGCCAACCACCAGCGGCGGGTCGAGTAAAATGATTCCTCGAAATAGCTCTGGCGCCTCGCATGCGGCCATATAGGTGATAACCGCACCAAATGAATGCCCAACGCCAAATACACCGCGTGAGTCCGTATTCTCTTTTCTTACATGCTTAATAAGCTCGTGAACTTGATTTCGCCAATTGCCATTCACGGGAAGCTGAGGGTCGTGGCCGAAACGCTCAACGTGTAAACGATTGAAGTTCTTAGGCAACGCCGAAAACATCGCATTGTAACTGCCAGCGGGAAATCCGTTTGCATGAGCAAAATGAAAACTCAACTCTGTCGAAGACACCGATACACTCCGTTATGTCACAAACAAATAAGGGGCTTGAAATCAGCCCCTTAGCAATAAAGCACGATAATACTACAAGCCTCTGGCTTCTGCCATTTCCCAATCTTTTACGATTTTGGTACTTGTCCATAAGAAAACGGCAATTGAAAGCGCGTAAGGTACTACAAGGTAAATCAGCGCTTGTCGCAATGCCTCTGTTTCGCCAAGAGAGGGAACCAGTGCCTGACTTATAATACCGGTTAGCGTAGGCCCGCCACCTAGGGCAATAATATTTAACACGAAGAAAAATAGCGCCGTTGACATTGCCCGTACGTTTATTGGCGCTAGGGTTTGCGCCATAGCGAAGCTGGGCCCCAAATACGACCCGCTGGTAAATAATAATAGCGTCATTAGCCCAACAGAAAGCCATAAGTCTTGGACCTGAAGCGAAGCGTAAAAAGCCGGCACACCGATAATCAGCGCAATAGCAGGCAAAAGCGCATACGCCTTTTTATTGTGCTTACCCCATCGGTCTGCGATATAGCCACCCAGCCATACACCTAACGCGTATGCAGTACCGTTAATAATTCCAAATACAATCAGCAGTTGGGTAATGTCTAGCCCCGCAAATGCGCGTACGTAATAATCGATTACCCATGTTGATATTGCATAGTTTCCGAAAGAGCCAAACGAAATACCCAGCGCCATTCCCCACCATGTGGGTATCTTTAAAAGCATTTTAAGCGATGACTTTACGCTTGGCTTGTTCGTTGTATCATCACTTGGCGCAGATACGGTTCGAGTTGGCTCTTTTACCGTTAACTTAAGCAGTATCGCAAGGAGCACGCCAGGAATACCCACACTGTACATAACGGTACGCCAGTCTGCTGAGCCCCCTTGCAAGAAAAATGCAGACGCAAAAAACGCTAGCATAACGCCAAAAGGAATACCTAAAGAGTAAATAGCGAGTGCCCCCGCTCGTTTTTCTTTCGGAAAAAGGTCAGAGATAATACTGTGCGACGGTGGGCTGCCCCCTGCTTCGCCAATGCCAACGCCTATTCGAGCAATGGCAAGCTGCATGTAATTTGCCGCCAACCCCGAAGCTGCGGTAAACCCGCTCCACAACGTAAGTGAGATGGCGATGATATTCACCCGGCTGTAGCGGTCTGCGAGCCAAGCAATAGGAATTCCCATCACCGTGTACAATAGCGCGAAATAAACCCCCTTTAACCACCCAAGTTGGGCGTCATCCAAACCTAAATCAGCTTTAATGAAAGGTGAAAGGATCCCAATGATTTGCCTGTCTATAAAGTTAAAGGCGTAGACCAGGGTTAGTATGAATAAAACGTAATTTCGGTAACTTCTTGATGTTCCGGCTTCATTAGCAGGAATACCTTCTACGTGAGTATGGGCCATAACAGTCCTTTTAAGTGACGATAACCCCAGTCTACGCATTAGGTAAAAAAATAAACAACTTATTGTTACTTATTTGTTAACATAACGAAAATTTCTAACTCAGGCTTTTCGTTCTATAGCGCTTAGGGTAGGATGACAAAACACTCAACTCATCAGACCAGACAGCAAGTATGACAGTAGACGAATTGCTCAATATCCCTCAGTTATCACAGACTTCGGAAAACACATGGAAGGTTGATGGCCTTATCATTCCCAAAACGTGGGGACAGGGCCGTACCGCATTTGGCGGCATTTCTGCCGGTATGCTCTACTGTGCAGTAAAGCAACAAGTTACTGACAATCGGGTATTGCGCTCATTCACCACTAACTTTGTGGGCCCTTTGTCACTTGAAGCTCCTTTTTCTATTGAAGTTACTTTGCTAAGAACGGGTAAAAACGTATCGCAATTTACGGCACACGCTATTCAAAACGGAAAAAGCTGCGTGTTCTCTCAAGCCTGCTTTGGCGTTGCCAGGGCGTCTGGAATTCGCGTCGAGAACAACGAAAAGCACGATATGCCTTTACCAAATAAGGCTAAATTCATACCGCAAATTCCTAAAGTAACGCCAAAATTTTTGCGTTACTTTGACTTAGCCATCGACGAAGGTGGCATTCCATTTACGCGCAAGAAAACCAGTCACTACCATGGATTTATGCGTTTTAAAAAGGCGCCTGAAGCCATTACCGATGCCCATATCATCACCATGATTGATGCATGGCCGCCAACCTTGCTGCAAATGATGAAGCTGCCTGCACCAGCAAGCACAGTTAGCTGGAATTTAGAGTTTATTCATCCGCATAAACCTGTAAGCCCCACCGATTGGTTTGGCTATAAAGCGCATACGCGACAAGCGGCTGATGGCTACGGACACACGGAAGCAACAATTTGGGATAAAGACAACGAGGTGATTGCGATAAGCAGGCAAACCGTCGCGATTTTCGATTAAACCGGAAGGCTAAACTGAAGCGTGCATACGCTTCAGTTAATACAACATAAAGGCATTAGGATTAAATAGCGATATAATCGAAATACACTGTAGATTGGTTATATCTAATGCATCTTCTAGATCTTCCCGTTTTAGCGAAAGCGCCTCGTGTTGCTCAGGTTTGAGGTTATGGTAGCTTGGGTAAATCTCAGGGTTTACATTATCGAGAGCTAAAACGTAAGACAACTGCAGAATTTTATCTTCAATAGTCGTGGCCCCTTCCTCCCCTTTGTGAATACTATCAATAGGCGCATAAATCGTACTGGGAATATCCCACTTTTCAATGAGCCTGGCTGATAGCTCGGCATAAGTAAAACCCAACACGCCAAACTGAAGCTCTGCTGGGCTAACTCGGGCATTAAACGCCTGACAGCGCGTAGCCGACTCTGGTAATACGGACACGGTAACAAGCTCCCCAATATTGTGAAGCAACCCGGAAACAAAAAGGCGCTCAGGTTCACGAATATTGCGCATATCTGCAAAATACTTTGCCAAAAGGCCGCAGGAGACACTTTGCTCCCAAAATTTATCTAAATCGATACACTGGCCGTGAACATCGCTAAAGGCCTGACTAACGCCATAGGCAAGTGCTAAATCGTAGGTAGATCGGGTGCCCACCACCTGAATTGCGCGAGTGACGGTATCAATTTTGTTAGGAAATCGATACAACGCAGAGTTCGCCACACGCAGAAGTTGGGTGGCCAACGAAGGGTCAAAAGCAATGATCTCACCGATGTCATCGATGCTTGAAGCTTCGTCATCCATACAAGCTTTAAGTCGAGTTACCGAGTCTGGTAATACGAAGAGGTCTTCCGCTTTGGAAACTAGTTCATCTAAATTCATTCGTGCACTCTCTTAATGCCGCCTTTATCAATATAGCGCTCAAGGTACGTCCATTTGCCTCACGTTTGTTTAGGTATAGGCACAAAAAACGGGTAGGTCAATAAATACCGCTTAGTAAAAAAGTATGATTTTTTTATTAATCAAAACGTTATACTAAGCAATTAAATTGCGTTTTATTAGCTGATTTTTGCACCAGCCATACGCCGAGCTTTTATTTTTAAGCACCTATACAAGGGCAATAATACCGACACTAATAAGCCATATAATCAGCTTCATCCCGATTGGCTTATTATACCGTGCCGCTTGTTTTTACATACCTACAATTGTAATACAAAGAAAAACTCGGGGTAATTACCTATAAGAATTAGATTTTCTAAGGGTTACCCCTTTTTTGCAGTTTCAACGCTAGAGAAGCAGATTTATGTTAGCATTACGCGCTAACACCACAACACCGCGCCTTTTAAGGCTAACCTCAAACGTAAAAGTTAAAATTTCACCATGTTAAATGTTGCTGTAATTGGTTATGTATGGCCTGAGCCTAATTCTTCGGCCGCTGGCCAAAATATGCTAACGCTTATAACGCGCTGTTTAGGCGCTAATTTTAACGTAACGTTTTTAACCGCAGCGACAGATAGCGAGCACAAAGCAGACCTTGAAGCACTGGGCGTGCAAGCCCATTCTGTGGCACTGAACTGCAGTTCATTCAATACGCTGATAGCGCAGTTAAATCCAGACGTGGTTATATTTGATCGCTACATGACAGAAGAGCAGTTTTCGTGGCGGGTGAAAGAAAGTTGCCCCGAAGCGCTACGCATTTTAAATACAGAAGACTTACATAGCTTACGCCAAGCAAGGCACGATGCCGTAAAGAAAACAGGCGATGCTAAACAGGCACAATTAAGCAGTGAGTTAGCACAAAGAGAAATCGCTTCTATATTACGTAGCGACCTCACCCTAGTAATTTCCAAACAAGAGATGGCGCTGCTCACTGAACACTACGGCGTGCCAGCAGCGCAGCTTCATTATCACCCCCTTGTTGTTGGCAATACAACGACGATACAGGTTCCTTTTGAGCAGCGCGCCAATTTCGTTCACATCGGTAACTTTCGCCATGCGCCTAATTGGGATGCAGTACTTCAGCTTAAGCAAAGCCTGTGGCCTGCAATTAAAAAAGCACTTCCCCAAGCAGAACTGCACATTTACGGCGCTTATCCACCTAAAAAAGCCACACAACTTCACAACGACAAGCAAGGCTTTTTAGTGAAGGGTTGGGCCGCAGACGTTGAATCAGTGATGGTAAACGCTAAGGCATTAATTGCGCCTTTACGGTTTGGGGCTGGCGTGAAAGGAAAGCTTTTAGATGCAATGCGATGTTTTACACCAAGTATTACAACATGGGTAGGCGCGGAAGGCATCGTACGTAGAAAGGTAGCGAAAGACGACCCGAGTAATGACGCACCGTATTCATGGCCCGGGGCTATTTGTAGCACTGATATCGCTAAACCTGAGGTGGTTAACAACTATGTAGAGCACGCTGTAGCGCTCTATACCAATAAAGAGGTGTGGGAAAATGCGAGCCACCAAGCGGAATGCTTACTTAATGAGTTTAAAGCCCACCAACCTCAATTTGAGCTCACCACAAAGATACTAAATTTAACGCAAAGTTTAGAATCGCACAGAGCGACGTTATTTATGCAAAGCCTACTTTGGCACCAAACACTGACGGCGAGTAAGTACATGAGCCAGTGGATAGAGGCGAAAAACAAGTAAAATTAAGCCACAGGTTTAATTAGATATCCTTTTTAATTAGATATCCTTAAGCTTCGCTATAACCGACTTGATCCCGTTTCCTCGCGATTGGCTTAAGTGGCGCTCAAGTTGGCATTGCGATAAATAATTTTCAAAATCAAAGGCCGCTCGCTGCTGCTTGGTAAGTGAATTTGCTTTTTCGAGTAAAACGGCGAGTACGCCGCGTATTACCTTACTTGGTGAAAACGCCATAAGACAGCCTTCATCGTGAGAAAAAGCTAACCATACTGGGCTTTCACACCCTTCCACCGCAGTATTATCATTGCGCGATGGCGGTGGTAGCGGAGTTAGCGCCTTTCCCGCTAACATGAGTGTGCGAGTAAAGTCATCCCACCCTTTCGCATTAGCCAGCGATTTGCCAAGAGGAAGTAAACTATCTTCGGATGACATACACAAACCTTAACTTAGTTGCCGTTTAACGCAGCGGCAAGGTCTTCGGCGGTCATAACCAGGTTTTCAACGTCACTTGTTGTTGGGAACATAACAAGTTCAACACCGTTTTTCTCAAGGCCTGGTAGCCACGTTTGAGTAAATTCGTCTAATGCTACGTTTGTACATTGACCAACAATTTCGTTGATATCCACGAATTTCTGCGCCAAATCTTTATGTGGAAATACCGGCAGTTGGACGCTATCACCGTTTTCAAACATGACAAACCCTTCGTTGCCCTGCACCAGCCAAATCTCATTAGCTTTTACGATATAGCTCACAACAAGTTCTTGGCGTTCTTCGGCACTTAGCCTCATTGCCTGTTCAATCACTGCGTCAGTTAGTTTATCTGCAACTGTTTCTGGAAACACAATTCTTTACCTATCCTAAAATTTGCGGCAAGTATACCCGCACTGGTATTCGGCGCAATGAAATAGGCAGGAAAAAAACTCCGTCCCACCTATCCGTTACAAAGACACCCATGATAAAGTTATAAACGTTACAAAGACACCCATGATAAAGTTAAGCCAAACCACAAAAACCATGTAATTTAATCGCGAAGAATCACCGTCCATGCGAAACCTATTTACCGCTCTTAAGCAAGACACCCATGCTAGCCACACCACGCTAGAAAATACTTATCCATTTTCGATTTATCACGATGATAATTTATTTAGCGTTAAGGCTTATCAAGCCGTACTTTTCGTGATGAGAAACTTTCACGAAACTGCTGCCCGTGCGGTAAATCACGCAAAGCAGAACAGCACACAGCTTGAAGGCATTGCATCGATGATTAATAGCGATGCTATTTTAACCGCCATTAGCGAAGACACCCACGCGTTGGATTCAATGAGCAATACCTCAAACACCCAAGAAGAAAACGCCCATATTGAAAAATCTCAGCTCACTGATACTGGTGCCTTTTACAAAGACACCCACCCTAATTTTCACAATACCCTCTTAAGCCAAAGCGAGATTAAAGAAAACATTAAGCAAGACACCCACGCTAAAAAGCCCCTAGATTTCAACTTTAAATCTCCCACATCACAAGCTATCGCAGCAGCTTACGTATGGTTAGGTTCATCGATGGGGGCAAATATCATCGCCAGGCGGCTAGCTGCCAAGCAGAAAGAGATTCCAACGAACTACTATCAGGCTATGGCGAGCTGTGCGAAAAGATGGGTGTCTTTCAAACAAGATGTTGACGCTCTACTTCCAACACTTGTTTTAGAAAATAGTGAGGTAATAACAAACATCATTGATGATGCTAATACATGGTTTGAATATTTAATTGCGTTAGGAAACCAAGTTCAATTAACCAAAGCTTTGCAAGAAGCGAATTTTTAGCCACCTTTTGCGGTCTCTCTTCACGCTATCATCGGTAAGCTATAAATAAACTTAATCTATGCAATCGACTGAATGCATTAATATAGGTGCAATTGTTGATTAAGCGCGCCGACGCTTTCTGATAAACTTGCTAGAAGTTCGTATCAACCAGTTTAAAAAATATGAAAGTTATCTCCTTTAATATAAATGGTATTCGCGCTCGCTTACACCAGCTACAAGCCGTTATCGATGCCCACCAGCCTGACATAATCGGGCTTCAGGAAATTAAGGTTCACAATGAGCAGTTTCCTGTTGAAGCAGTAGAAGTAATGGGCTACCACGTTTACTTCCACGGTCAAAAAAGCCATTACGGCGTTGCCTTCTTAGCTAAAAAAGAGCCTTTATCAGTAACTATGGGCTTTCCCACGGATGAAGAAGACGCGCAACGTAGAATGATCATATTAAAAACTACCGATGACGCTGGCCAGCCTGTCACTATCCTGAACGGTTATTTCCCGCAGGGTGAAAACGAAAAGCATGAAACCAAGTACCCAGCCAAACGTAAGTTTTATAAAGATTTAATGACCTATCTGGATGAAAACCACACGCCAGAAGACAATGTAATTGTGATGGGTGATGTAAACATTTCTCACACAGACCTCGATATTGGCATTGGTGAAGAAAACCGCAAGCGTTGGCTACGAACAGGCAAGTGCAGCTTCTTGCCAGAAGAGCGCGAGTGGCTCAACACCCTCTTCAGCTGGGGTTTCGAAGATAGCTTCCGTACGTTAAACCCTGAAACAAACGAAAGGTTTTCGTGGTTTGATTATCGTTCTAAGGGGTTTAATGACAACAGAGGTCTTCGTATTGATTTGATCTTGGCAACAAAGTCTCTTCATAGCACGCTTGTTGATGCAGGCATTGACTACGAGCTTCGCGGTATTGAGAAACCCTCTGACCACGCCCCAATCTGGGCTGAGTACAAAAGCTAAAAATTGAGAATGTAGGCGCAGTAGCCGGGGAGTATATGTGAGTACACTACAAGTCATAGCTTTACTGATGTATGGTGCCTTTTTATTGGGTGCTGTAAAGAATATCGACTTTATTCACTTTGCCAAAAATAAGCAGCAACAACATCTTATTTTCGGCACCGCGGCTTCGCTGTTCGTACTTTGGTTATTCAAAGCCGGTATATTTGAAGGCCTAGACGTACATTTCCTCGGTTTATCTGTGCTTACGCTCATGCTCGGCTTTAGATACGCAATTATCGCCGCTTTTATCGCCCTTGTTGGCGCCACCGCTACAGGCTATGGAACATGGCAAAACCTGGGTGTAAACGGTCTATTAGGTACGGTGCTCCCCATCAGCGTTACTTACCTATTTTACATGCTGTCGTTTCACCGCATCCCTCGCCAGTTATTTGTTTACATCTTCATTTGCGCGTTTTTCCCCGCCGCCTTTTCGATAGCGCTAAAAACCTTATCACTCGGCGCCTTTTATTACATGGACGGCATTTATGCATGGGACATTATCTTCGATAACTATATTTTGCTCATTCCGCTACTTGTATTCCCAGAAGCATTACTAAACGGTATGGCGATAACGTTACTCGTTATTTACCAACCCACGTGGGTGTACACGTTTCACGATAAATTCTATCTCGATAACTAAACCCTAGGTCAGTTTTTGCGACTAATGGTTAATAAGGCTTTTGTTATTTTAATCTACTATTAATTGGTAGGTTTAGTGGTAAAAGCCAAATGCAAATAGAAACGTTCGAGATACAATGCGCTAACCCTGCGCATATAAAAGAAGACATCGCTGCGCTTTTTGAAAAAAAGTTGCCTTCACTGGTAATTGGCTACGCTAATGCCTGTCTTCCTTTTCAAGATGTTCAGCACGCCTTAAAGCGAGCGTCTACGCCTTTTCTTGTTTCCAGCTCATGTTTGGGTTCACTACTTTGCGATAGCAAAACTGTTAGTGCAAAGTGAGATCTTGCACTTTTTTGTGTGTTTGACGATGCCGGGGCCTACGGCGTTGGCAGTGCCAACATAGATGAGAACAGTGCATTTAAGGCAGGGGCTAATGCTTTACAACAGGCACTCGTGAATGCCGGGCGCCCTTATGAAAGCCCTGCGCTAATATGGTGTGCGCTGCCGCCGGGGAATGAAGAAAGAATTTTAGAAGGGTTTGCCAGTGTGGTTGGGGATCAGGTCCCTATTTTTGGAGGGTCGATGGCAGACAACACCGTTGAAGGCAATTGGACTACCCTCACCCGTGAAGCGCTAGGCGCACAAACAATAGCAGTGGTTGTTATGTACCCTGCTTCCCCCCCTTGGCTTGAGCTATAGCTCTGGTTACAAACCAACTGATACCGTGTTTAGAGTGTCAAAAGCGTGCGGACGACAACTAAGCGAGCTCGACGGCTCACCCGCCAGCCATATTTATAATCAGGCAACAAACCGTTTAATCGAACAACAACTGCAAGGCGGGCAAATTTTAACGCTTACGTCTTCGGCCCCACTGGGCCGGCCAGTAGCACTAGAAAACGGTGCAACGAGCTATTTACTGTGCCATCCAGATTCTACAGAGGCGAATGGCGCGCTAAACATGTTTTCTGAAGTGGAAGAGAATGAAGATTTAGTGTTGATGGAAGGTAGTATTTCAAGCCTTACCTCTCGCGCCGAGCGAGTCATTAACAATGCCATTATGCTTTTACCCGAAAATCGACAGCCCATAGGCGTGCTTATGATCTATTGTGCGCGTTGCCGGCTTATGATGGGCGACGAAATAGACAATATGCTTTGCTCCCTACAAGAAAAATTTGCATCTCTTCCAATATGCGGCCCCTTTACGTTTGGCGAACAAGGTCGTTTTCTTGACGGCAAAAACAGGCACGGCAATCTCATGATTTCAGCAGTAGTGTTTTCCCAATGAATAAAGATTATGAAAACGTTTTAGAAGAGCTTGCGCTTGTCTATCGGCTGAAACAACAAGCTGAAGCGCACAAAAAAGAAAGCGACGCTTTGTTAGAAGGAACACAGGCGCTGCTAACCGCCGAAGATAAACAAGACTTGTACCATAAAATTTTCAGTGTCTTTAAAGGGCTGTACAATTACGAAGTATGTTTTGTGCTACAAAACGAAGGGCCAAAGCGTATGACTTGCATTAACAGTACCTACGCGCCGCTTCTTAATACCGTTTGGGAAATTGACGAAACCTTATCCCGTGCGGTCAAAAGTACGCCCGTTGCCCTGTTTGATATCAGACAACAACCTATTTGGCAACAACATCTCTCGCTATTTGACACTCAAGTCACCTCTGTACTTTACTGCCCGTTTAACGTGCACCAGCAGCAAGCCGTTATCGTGTTTTGCCATCAGTCGCTTGGCTATTACACACAAGAGTATGTAGACATGGCCAACCGCTACCGCACGTTTACTGAACAAATTGCAATGAGTATGCACGCTAAATTAATGGCTCTTGAAACAGTAAGGCTGAAAGAGGAGAAAGCACAAGTAGAGAAAAGCCTTATCGACTCAGAAAAAATGGCGTCGCTAGGCTTGCTTGCGGCAGGTGTCGCACACGAAATCAATAACCCCATAGCCTTTATCAATAGTAACATCCATTTTCTGCGAAATGTGTTGCCAGCTTTATCTCAAATGCAAAATATTGTGGTTAAACTGTCACAAAGCCAAAGTGATGAAGAACGCGCCCAACTAACTGCAGAAGCCATAGCCTGGCAAACACAGAACAAAATTGATTCATTGAGTGACGAAATTTCAGATATTTGTAGTGAGTCTGAAGACGGGCTTGTTCGAGTCACTGATATCATCACCAGCCTGCGCTCGTTTTCCCATGACGCGGATGTTCAAGACGATGAGACGATAAACGTTAATGACTGCATTGGTCACGCCCTTAGGCTGGTAAATAGTGAACTAAAGCACAGAATAAAAATTCAGCAAAAATTAAACAATGTGCTTCCTGTTAAGGGGAGAACAGGCAAGCTAAACCAAGTCTTGGTTAACCTATTCGTAAATGCAGCGCAATCCATGAACGATGGCGGCACGCTCACAATTACTTCATACAATGATACGACAAACCATAATACAGTTGTGGTTATTAAAGACACGGGTTGCGGAATAGAAAAACATGCCTTACAAAAATTGTTTGAACCTTTCTATACTACAAAGCCCACCGGCAAAGGTACAGGCTTAGGGCTTTATATCTCATTTTCTATTGTTGAAGCCATGGGAGGCACCATTTCGGTAGAAAGCGAAGTAAACGTGGGTACAACTTTTACCTTAGCCTTCCCTGCGAAATTAGCGCATAAAAAAACCGCACAACAGTGCGGTTTCAATACGTCTGGTAATGATACCTAAGCGTTCAATGCTTATTTATCAAATAATATGTCCATAACGTCAGCAAGCTCACCCTTGCCCTCACGAATTTCTTCTTCAGAAAGGCCTGCAATTTCATGCGGGAATACTAACCACTCGTCACTTTCGTTAACGTAATAATCTGGCACAATGTCAGTGGTATTGTTTTGTGGCTTATACCATGGGCACGCAATACGAATATCTTTAGGCATGTTCAAGCGCATTAGCTTGTTAATTTGCTTGATAAGCGCATCAACACTACGGCCAGAATCAAAAACATCATCAACTATCAGTAGCTTGTCGTCTGCGTTGGCGTTTTCAACTAGGTAGTGCAAACCGTGAACACGGATTTCTTTCGATTGCTGGTTAATACCATAGTAAGACGAAGTACGCACTGCAATGTGGTCGGTAGACGTATTCTTAAATTCGAAGAATTCCTGAACCGCGATACCAATTGGAGCACCACCACGCCAAATACCGATAATAAAGTCAGGGCGAAAGCCATCTTCATACACCTTTGCCGCTAAGCGAAAGGAATCCTGTAGAAGCGATTGCGAGGTGATAAAATTCTTGTTCATGACGTCTCACTGGGCGAAATTTAAAAGACCGCGAGTATAGTGAATTTCGCGTCGATTTGCACGGTTAATTCACCCCATTATTCGTTTTGAAGTGCTTGAGATGGGGCTATTTTCATTGCTTTTCGCGCCGGATACACGCTTGCAAGCACGCAAAGAAGCAACGAGAGCAATGCAATACCAGCAATCTGTACAGCGTCCATTTCTACAGGTAAACCGCTTCCATCGGCCGCAAGTGCTAATGGCGAACCAATCAAATCCAAAATGTTATTCAATTGAAGCGTAATAATGACGCCTAAGATAAGGCCTATGCCCGCTCCTTTTATGCCGTTAAACAATCCGTTAAGTACGAAAATCCACATAACAGTTCCAGGTAGCATGCCTTGTGTTTGCAATACGGCAATATCACCTTGCTTTTCAGTTACTACCATCACCAGCGCAGACACAATGTTAAATGCCGCTACCGCTATTATTAGCAGTAGCATAAGCGTCATCATGTTTTTTTCCATCTTCACCGCATCAAATAATGGCCCTTGGCGCTCACGCCACGTTCTAATATTGCTTACAGAGACACCCATCGTATCGGTTAAATGATCAACCACCGCTAAATAGTTAAACGCATCGTTTAAAAACAAACGTAGCGACTGCCCGTTGCCTTTTGGGTCTCGCATCAACCGGTTGACATCTTTTAGGTTCATATACATAACCTTGTCATCCATTTGCGAGCCCATATCGAAGACACCCACGATTGTTACTAGGCGCTGACTCGGCATTCGCCCAAAAGGCGTATACACGCTTGCCCCTGCCACCATTACGCGAAGCCTGTCGCCAACCCTCGCATCAAGTTTTATGGCAAGGGCGCGGCCAATAATGGCAGAAAAACTTCCTTCAACTAAATCGTTAAATCTTCCCTGCTCCATGTGATTTGCCACAAGAGTGTGCTCTAGCATCACGCCGGGCTCGACACCGTGAACTTGAACGCCGCGTAGATCTGAACGTGACTGAACGACTGCTTCAGTTTCTCGATATGCCATGCTTGCTACCACCCCTTTGATGGGTGTCTTGCTAAGCGCGTCTACTGTCATAGCCGATTGAGATTGAGGGCTTACGGTGGGTGTCTTTGTAAGCTTCGAGCTATCGTCTTCAGAAATGGGAGGCTTACTGACTGTTGAGGTGGGTGTCTCTGTAAGCTTTTGGGTTTGTTTGTTTACGATGGGTGTCTTTGTAAGTGTTGCGTCTTTACTTGTTGTCGTGGGTGTCTTCGTAATTTCGGTGGGTGTCTTTGTAATTTCAATGTGCGGCACGATGCCTAAAACACGTTGTTTTAGCTGGCCCTCTAAGCCGTTCATTACCGACACTACGATGATTAATGCCATTAGGCCTAAGGCAATGCCGGCTACCGAGAATCGGTTAATGAACGAGACAAAACTGGTTTGGCTTGATTTGCTAGATTTAGCATAACGATAGGCAATGAATGCAGAAACAGGATAAAACATAGCGCCTTGCTTTTCAGTAATACGGTAATCTGCCTTACATTTGGCTATGCTTATTGAACAAATTATTCAGATAAGTAGCCCAAAGACGAGATGACGGGGTAACCCCAAAATAGTAAAGTGGGTATACTACGTGTAAGCTACTGGCTGCACAAGAATTAGTGGCAGAGGAATGATGTGAGCGAACTTAGCCAAGAACAAAAACAAGCCCAATTCGATGAATACTTCTCAATCGCCTATTGCGTTAACGCCAACGTGCGTCCTCTAGGTGCTAATGAAACCGTACCTGATGAAGATAACCTTGAAGAGTCAATGCCCTATGCCTTTCGCATCGCAAGCGAAATGGCCGCATTGGAAGCCCAGGCTATTCGCCCGCTAAGAAACCTTGGCGATCACGCTGAGACACTCGCCGAATATCTCAATCATCAGTCGAGAAAAATCGACCTAATGATGTCGTTTGTTTTGCACCAGCAAGATGAGCCCGAACACCGCTTCAAAACGGTGAAACTTGGCGGTGGCGGCGTTATTATCGAATCAAAAGACAAACTAGAGGTAGGCACTCAGGCAGAACTTAAGCTTTTCCTAGATGCCGAAGCTGCCGCTATTTTTTGTTACGGTGAAGTAATTACTTGCGAGCAAGTTGAAGATAGTTACCATATTGCTTTTATTTTTAACACGATACGAGAGCAAGATCAGGAGCTTCTGGTTCGCGCAAGCTTGCATATTCAAACCCAGCAGCTGCGAAAACGGTCAAAAGATAAAAAAGCGGGATCCTAATTTGCCCCAATAACAGTATATAAGCCGTAAAAAAACCTCTTGCACTAAAATAAACAGGACGTCATGACAGCCACTTTATTATCGCTACCATTACCTGCGCCTAAAAGAGAAGCCGCTTCACAAGACCACAAGCATTGGGGCCAGCTTCAAGGCAGCAGCGCCGCGCTATGTATCAGTCAAGCACTTAGCCAGTATAAAGGCCCTATTGTACTTATCACCGCCGACACGCCTTCGGCGATGAAGCTTGAAAAAGAAATAGCGTTTTTCTTAAGCGATAATAAGCATAATACGCCCATTACTCTCTTCCCTGACTGGGAAACGCTGCCTTATGACTCATTCTCGCCCCATCAGGATATTGTTTCCCAGCGTTTAGAAACCCTGTTTCGTTTTACTCAGCAAGGCGATGGCATTTTCATTGTTCCTGTTAACACGCTAATGCAGCGTCTAGCGCCCACCGACTATTTGGCTAAGTACTTACTGATGCTAAACAAGGGCGACACGTTAGACAGAGACCAATTCAGACGAAACCTAGAGCAAGCCGGCTACTTACATGTAAGCCAAGTAATGAGCCATAGCGAATTTTCTGTGCGCGGCAGTATTATCGACTTGTTCCCAATGGGAAGCGACCAACCGTTTCGTATCGACTTATTCGACGATGAAATAGACTCTATTCGCTACTTCGATACAGAAACCCAGCGTTCTGGCGAGTCAGTCAATAAAATACGTTTGTTGCCAGCCCGTGAATTCCCTACCGATAAAGAGGCCATTACGCTTTTTCGGCAGCAGTTTTTGGAAAAGTTCGATGCGAACAACGCGTCAGAAAGCGTATTTTCCCAAGTAAGCAAAGGCACAATGCCAAGCGGTGTGGAATACTACCTTCCTCTGTTTTTCAAAAACACCGCAACGCTGTTTGATTACCTGCATCCAAAGAGCCTGCTGCTGCTTCACGGCGATGTACAAGACGCCAGTGAGTTTTTCTGGGCCGACGTACAAGAGCGCTACGAGCAGTATCGATATAATTTAGCGCGCCCCCTGCTTGCGCCTGATGAACTCTTTTTACCTATAAACGAACTGTTTGGCGCAATTAAGCAGTGGCCCCGCGCATCGTTAACCAACGCCGTACTTGAAGAAAAGCCGGGCACCACTAATTTACAGTGCGAAAAGCTTGACGACATTGCCATTAACTCGCAGAAAAAAGTGCCTGCCGAGCGTTTAATTAAAACAGTAAACCACGCCACCGACAACGGGGCTAAAGTACTGTTTTGTGCAGAAACCCAAGGCCGTCGAGAAGGCCTGCTGACGGTGCTTGCTAAAGCCGGCATAAAGCCCACTATCGTAGACAGTTACAGTGATTTCATCGCAAGCCACAACAGTATTGGTATTACGGTTGGCATGGTGGATAACAGCTTCCGCTGGCAAACCGAGGAAGGCGAGCTGCTGTTTATTACTGAAACCGAGCTGCTAGGCCAAAAGGTTAGCCAGCGTCGCCTACGTGATAAAAGAACCGCTACCGATGAAAGCGCCATTATTCGCAACTTGGCCGAGCTTTCTATTGGCCAACCCGTGGTGCATTTAGATCACGGCGTAGGTCGCTATTTAGGGCTACAAACCCTCGACGCGGGTGGCGTAACCACAGAATATCTGTGTATTGAATACGCTAAACAATCGAAATTATATGTACCGGTAGCCTCGCTTCATTTGATTTCTCGCTACACCGGTGGCGATGCAGACAGCGCGCCAGTTAGCGCCTTAGGCTCAGACGCGTGGACGAAAGCGAAGCAAAAGGCGGCTGAAAAAGTACGTGACGTAGCCGCTGAGCTGTTAGACGTATACGCACGCCGCGCGGCGAAACCCGGCTTCGAATACAAGATTAACTGGGACGATTATCAAGCCTTTGCCGATAGTTTTCCCTTTGAAGAAACACCCGACCAAGCCCAAGCTATTGCAGCGGTTATGCATGATATGGGCAGCCCGTCAGCGATGGACCGCCTAGTATGCGGAGACGTGGGCTTTGGTAAAACTGAAGTTGCCATGCGCGCCGCTTTCCTTGCCGCAAATGCAGGTAAACAAGTGGCTATTTTGGTGCCTACAACGCTACTTGCTCAGCAGCATTATGAAAACTTTAAAGACCGCTTCGCAGCCTGGCCGTTCGAAATAGAAGTAATGAGCCGGTTTGTTAGCGGTAAAGCGCAAAAGTCGGTGGTTGAACGTATTGGCGAAGGTAAAGTAGACATTGTCGTGGGAACCCACAAACTGCTTTCTAGCGATATAAAGTACAAAGACTTAGGCCTTGTCATCATAGACGAGGAACACCGCTTCGGTGTTCGCCAAAAAGAAAAACTGAAATCGCTGCGCGCCGATGTTGATATTCTCACGCTTACCGCAACCCCTATTCCACGTACGCTAAACATGGCCCTTTCCGGCATGCGCGACTTGTCGATTATCGCCACCGCCCCTGCCCGTCGTTTGTCTATTAAAACGTTTGTGCAGCAGCGCAATAAAGCGGTTATTCGCGAAGCCATTATGCGTGAAATTTTACGCGGTGGTCAGGTTTACTTCCTTCACAATGAAGTTGAAAGTATTGCACGAACCGTAGAAGAGATTGCCGAAATTGTTCCCGAAGCACGCATTGCAATGGGGCACGGTCAAATGCGCGAGCGCGAGTTAGAAAGCGTGATGAGCGACTTTTATCACCAGCGCTACAACGTGCTTGTGTGTACCACTATTATCGAAACGGGCATTGATGTACCTAGTGCGAACACCATTATTATGGATAGAGCCGACCATTTAGGTTTAGCGCAGCTTCACCAACTGCGCGGGCGTGTGGGCCGTTCACATCACCAAGCTTATGCGTATCTGCTAACGCCGCACCCTAAGCGCATGACAAAAGATGCCGTGAAGCGCTTAGAAGCGATATCTCAGTTAGAAGACCTAGGTGCAGGTTTCGCACTGGCTACTCACGATTTAGAAATACGTGGTGCAGGCGAGCTTTTAGGCGACGACCAATCGGGTCAAATCGCAAGCGTAGGGTTTAGCCTTTACATGGACATGCTTGATAAAGCCGTTAATGCCCTTAAAGACGGCAGAGAGCCGTCGCTAGACGATGCGATGTCTGGCCATACCGAAGTAGAGCTTCGCATTCCTGCCCTATTACCGGAAGATTACATTGCCGATGTAAACACACGCTTATCACTGTATAAGCGCTTGGCGAGCTGTGCGACGCAAGATGACATTGATGAGTTCCAGGTAGAATGTATCGACCGCTTTGGCCTACTGCCAGAGCCGGCGAAGAACTTAATTGAAGTGGCTGAAATTAAACTAAAAGCCCATGCTTTAGGCATTCTAAAAGTAGACTTGTCGGCACAAGGCGGTACCATAGAGTTCAAAGAGAACACGAAGGTCAATCCGGGCTATATTATTAGCCTTGTACAAACCAAGCCGAACACCTTCAAATTTGAAGGCAGCCAAAAACTGCGTTTGGTGAAAAAGACCGACACAGCTAAAGCGCGAATTGCGTTCATTAGCGATATTATTGCCGATTTTGCAAAGGAGTCGCGGTAACATGAAGTTATCTCGCTGGTGCCCGTTAGTTGCCTCGATAGGCGCAATTTTCTTAAATACTGTTTCAACCCCTGCACTTGCCAATGATAATTGGTGGTTTGATGTTGAAGTCATTGCATTTAAGCGCAACGTGGCACTAACAGAACTAGAAGAGCAGTTCTCGCTGGCTGACAACCTATCGGCCCCGCGCGCTCAGGCAGACATCATCAGTGATATTATTTCACCTGATATTAGCTACTTAAAACAGGGCTTAGCGGTTTGTGGGGCAGATACCACGGTAAAGTGGCCGAACGAGGCGTTGTTTAATCTGCCACAAATCGATCTTCCGGCTGCACGCGCTTTCTACAGCAGTACGTTTGATACCGAAGAAAATTTAATGCCTGCTCCGAATGCTGAAACCATCGCGGGCTATTGGGCGTCGTTTTTCGGCGTTAAGCACAGCACTCCCATACAGGTGCCGGAATTCAAGTACTGCGAAGAAGAAAAGCCGTGGCTTAGTGCAGAGTTCACCACCCTTGCCAGCGCAACTGCTGTGGTAAATGACGACATCAGCGACAGTGAGGCCAGTAGCGACGCGCTACAACCCGCTATCGTATGGAAAGCCCATTACCCGGATAACAGAATGCCAGCGCCTGCTGATTTGCCGATTATTGTAGAAGGAAATGACTGGCCGTTAGCGTCAAAAGCGCATTTACTTACCAGTAACGAACAGGCCTTGTCATCGATTTCTCGCCAAATTCGCTCGAATCGCGACCTAGAGCGTTTATTCCACGCTACATGGCGTCAGCCCGTAATGTTTGGGAAAAACAATGCCTTCAAAGTGAGGCTATTCGGTGGTCAAAATTATGCGCAGCAGTACAACCTTTCCGGCGGGATGCGCAAAGATATACAAACTAGCGCGACAGACAATGGGTTAAATGAGAACCCACAATTTGGTTACGATGCCACCGCGTCGCTAACCACAGAAACCGGCACCACTTTTAATACCACTAATACTGCTGCCAATAACGCTCAAATATCTGCCAATGTGCCTAACGCACAAGGCGTGCAAGGTATGCCAGACGCCAGCAAAAGCAGTAACGTAGCGTCGGAATTAGTGGCAGTGCAAGACCTCTTTACCGCGCTAGAGCGCCGATTGGAAAAACCTAAACCCATTGCGTTTAACGCCTTTAAAGCGCTAGATGGGCCGTTAATTGTTGAGCAAGGCGAAGGCGGCGCAGGCGATGGGGCCTTAAGAACGCCTATTTGGGAAATTGACGGTACCATTAAAGTATTCCTTAAATATATTAACCGCGTCCCCTACCTTCACGTTGATAGTGAAATGTTTTACCGACAGCCCGTGCCATTGAGTTACTTTAGCAGCGAATATGGCAGCACAGTGGAAAATACCGCGCCACCTGAATACCGGTTAGTGTCGGTGCCACTTGTAGAGCAACGCCGAATTATTAGTACCCAGCTACATTATTTCGACCACCCTTTATTTGGTTTTGTCGTTCAGGTGCGCCGATACCAGCGCCCTTCCACCGGCAACGACGAGTAACCAATGCCTAGTTAAAAAGGGCCCGGTTAAGATTGGCAGGCTGAAGACACCACATTGGTGGGTTTCTTTTAAGACCGGTAAAGGCTACTCGTTTTAGCCTCGCTTCTAAGAAGCAGCTTTCAAAAAATTAGCTTTAGGTAAGATTTTATGAAAATTTATACTCGTACTGGCGATAAAGGCAGTACGCAAATTTATGCTGACAAAGCCGTTCGCGTTGATAAAGACGACTTAGTTGTGCAAAGTTATGGCGATATGGATGAACTCAATAGTCATATTGGCTTGTTAGTTGCCCATGTACCAGCAACGCATAATTCTCTGCTACACGACATTCAGCGCAGTCTCTTTCAAGCGGGCTTTGCCATTTCAGCAAGTTCTACATTAACCCCCAACGACGTTGAAAAGCTTGAAAGCGCTATCGACTCCCTTACTAGCCAAATGCCGCCCAATACGTCATTTGTCTTGCCAGGCGGAAGCAAAGCCGCAGCACAGGCTCACGTTTGTCGTGCGGTCTGTCGTCGCGCCGAGCGTTCGGTCATTAGCCTTTCAAAACACTACGATGTACCAGAAGTGGTTCACGCCTACTTAAACCGGCTAAGCGACTTTCTGTTCACCTTTGCGCGCTTCTTAAACATAGAAGCCGGCGTAGATGAAGTACCGGTGTAACCGGTACTATCGTTCACTTAACCGCGCAATAAGGGCCGCGGCGCTTTCATACTTATCGTAAAGCCCGGCGGGCATCACTCGCCCATACAGTGCCATCACACGCTCTTGCCTTGCTACGTCACTGTTATTCGGGTTTGAAAAGCGTGCCTCTAAACCATCTAGAATACTCTCCGCGCCTTTCGGGTTGTTGCACGCCAGTACCATATCGCACCCAGCTTCAAGCGCTGCTTCAGCGCGCTCAACATAACTTCCGGCAACGCTTGCACCGTGCATCGACAAATCATCAGAAAACACGGCACCGTAAAAACCTATATCATTTTTCAAAATGGTTTTTAGCCACGTTGAAGAAAAACCAGCCGGCTTGTCACAAACTTGATTATAAATAACGTGGGCGGGCATAACGCCATCTAGCAGCGCACGTTCAATAACGCGTTCAAACACCACCATATCCGTACGGCGTATCTCGTCAAAACCGCGCTCATCCACAGGTAAAGCAATATGAGAATCTGGAGCCACGCTGCCGTGCCCGGGAAAGTGCTTCCCAATAGCAGGCATGTTCACGGTTTTTAGCCCTTGAATAAGCTGTGTAGCAAGGCGAATAACCTCATCAGCATTATTACTAAACGCCCTATCGCCAATAACTTGCGACACACCATTAATATCGAGAACCGGTGCGAAGCTAAAATCGATATCTAGGGTTTTGAGTTCGTAAGCTAACGCTAAACCACACGCTTTTGCATATGCCGCGCTTTCATCCTGATGTTCAGACTGCCGTAAAATATCGCCCATTGCCGGTATCGCGGTAAACCCGTCGCGAAAACGCTGAACGCGACCACCTTCGTGATCCACAGCAATTAGCACGTTATTTTTAGCAAAACGCCGGATATCTTGAACCAAGGCAGATAACTGGCGCTTATCGTGATAGTTTCGGGTAAATAAAATTACGCCCCCAACCACTGGGTGTGCTAACTTTTCCTTTTCTTCAGGCAAGAGTTCTTCGGCCTGACAGTCCAACATTAACGGCCCCACAGCACCACCTTAATATTTGTCATAAAACATCACTTCAAATTTGCAAGTTCTGTGGTTAGGATAGAGAAAAATAGGGAGTTTTACACGTGATAAATTGGATCAAGTGGTTGGTTTTTGGTGTTTTAACGCTGCTTTCAGTTACTGCTATTGCACTTTATATTTCGCTACGCCTAAGCCTGCCCGCTCTTGATGGAAACAGTGCCACTTATCACGTAGACGCGCCTACTGAGCTCAGTCGCGATGATTTAGGCCACGCGATAGTAAAAGCCAACGACATTTTCGACGCCGCCTACGCGCTTGGCTTTGCTCACGCCCAAGACCGTTTCTTTCAAATGGATCTTCAGCGGCGCACAGCTTCAGGCAATTTGTCCCAATGGGTGGGTGACATTGCTCTTGATATAGACGAAAAAGCGCGGTTCCACCAGTTCGAGCAGCGCGCAAAAGCCGTATTTGAAAACTTGCCTGCTAGGCAACAAGAGCTACTAGTACGCTACGCTCACGGCGTGAACGATGCGCTATCTGAATACACCCTGCCGCCGTTTGAATACTTAGCCGCGGGTGTGGACGTGGTGCAGTGGCACCCTACCGACAGCATCCTTGTTATTTACAGCATGTATATGGATTTACAAGGTAGCCAGGTAGAGCTTGACTTAGCCAGAGAAGCATTGCTTTCAACCTTCGGGCAGGACGTATACGGTTTTATTACTCAGCCAAGTAACTATCAGGCGGCCCTTGATGCCAGCGAAATTCCTTTACTCGACGCGCCCATACCGGACTATCCAGCATCTCTTCGTACTACAGCGCCTCAACCAGATGTAGGTACCCCAAAAGAAGACACAGCGATAGCGCGCGCCCATTACAATGCCGCAGAACTACCGGATATTGGCAGTAACAATTGGGCAGTAACAGGTGCACACACGTCAACAGGTGCAGGCCTTTTAGCCAACGATATGCACCTAAGCCTTCGTGTGCCAATAATTTGGTACCGAGCACAGCTTAACTACCAAGACGCGGGTAAAAATGTACAAGTAACGGGCGTATCGCTACCCGGGTTACCCGGCATTGTTGTAGGCACCAACGGGCACATAGCATGGGGCTTTACAAACGCAAATTTAGACAATGTGGACTGGATTGCGCTGGATGACGACACAGCAACAACAACTGTTACTGAACGTATTCCTTTGCCAGATGGTGAACATGAATTTTCCTTCGATATGAGTCAGTTTGGCCCGGTGAGGGAATTGAACGGCAAACGCTACGCCCTAAATTGGGTGGCCCACCACCCTTTCGCCGCTAACTTAGGCATTGTGGACTTTGGTACAGCGAACAGTGTTGATGCCGCGGTTAAAACCGGTAAACGCATAGCCATTCCCACCCAAAACTTAGTCATTGTTGATAAAGACGGCAGCGCGGCTTGGTTACCAGGGGGCGCAGTAATGGCAAGAGAACGCGCTACTTTTACGGCAATTAAAGAAAGTAATACAGCGAACACTCCCCCTCAACGCGCAACTAATTTACCTGAAGTTATTAACCCAAGTATGGGTAGGATCTGGACCGCGAACGCTCGCGTGATATCGGCAGAAGACACGAAAGTGTGGGGTAACGGTGGCTACGCGCTAGGTGCGCGCGGACAGCAAATAAGAGATAGGCTGTTTGAGAAAGACACCTTCAATGAAACCGACTTTTACGCTATTCAGCTAGATAATCATGCGCAGTTTCTTATTCCCTGGCAGCATTTACTGTATGGCCTGTTAAATATGCAAGACATTGAGTTTAAGCCAGACCTTGCCTATTTAAACGCATGGAAAGAATGTGCCTGCGAAGACTCCGTAGGTTATACGCTGGTAAAATACTTTAGGCAGGAAGTGGTGCAAACGCTCTTTGGCGGCTTACTTTCAACGTTAGACAAACAAGGGGTTAACAGCCAAACGCTATTAAGGGGCATAGAGCCCGCCACCTGGCAGTTAATTCACAGCCAGCCAAGCTCTTGGCTACCTGCCGACACTGAAAGCTTCGACGAACTGCTTGTGGATGCCTACCGCCGCGCCAAACATAAACTGCTAGATAAGTATTCGCCAGTTGAAGCCGATATGGAAACGTTAGCATGGGGCAAGGTTAATGCCCTCTCAGTAGAGCACCCCTTCGCGAGTCAAATCCCATTAGTAGGAAGCATGTTAAACATGCAGCAAGTGGAAGGCTTTGGCGATACGTATATGCCCGCAGTGCAAGCGCCTAAATTTGGTGCGTCTGAACGATTTTTTGTAAGCCCTGGCCACCTTGAAGACGCAATCCTCACCTTACCTGGCGGCCAATCGGGCCACCCACTGTCAGATTTTTTTACAGCAGGATTTAACGACTACGCAGTGCATGCAGCAACGCCCTTGTTACCCAGCAAGCCCATACACAGCCGAGTCTTTTATAAGAAAGAAGCCGAATGACACCTGCCATTACATTACTTACGAAAAAGCGTATTGCCCATAAGGTATTGAAGTATGAACACGATGCCAACGCGACATCGTACGGGCTAGAAGCCGTTGAAAAGCTTAACCTTAATGCAGACACCGTATTCAAAACATTAGTGGTTAGTACAGACAGTAATAAGCTTGCGGTTGCTGTGGTACCCGTAAACACCAAGCTAAGCGAAAAGAAAATGGCAAAAGCACTAGGTGTTAAAAAAGTAGAAATGGCGCAGGCCAACGCAGTGATGGTAGCAACAGGCTATGTGCTGGGTGGCGTTAGCCCTTTGGGCCAAAAAAAACGGTTAGCCAGCGTTATTCACAAAAGCGCCGAAGGCCTTGCCATTATGCACGTGAGTGCGGGAAAACGAGGGTTAGAAGTGGCGCTTTCCCCCGCTGATTTAGTAACACTTACCGGTGCTAAGTTTGCGGATATCTCGGTAGGTTAGTTCAGTTAATTTAATATCAACACTGAGCGTATTAGCAACTTAACCAAAAACCAACATCTCAGGCATTTAGTTATGCAACTGCCGTCATTCCAGCGCAGAGTTAAGAATTCAGTGTAAAGACGAGATAGACTAGTCTATAGAGAAAAGCTGCTTATTTGCTCGATTTCGCTAGCCACTGCTTGCGCGCTTCTTGAAGCGCCGCATCATCGGGCTGTTCGCTGCCAGAAATGGCTACAGCAATTTGCTGAATAATTGCATCACGCTTTTCAATCAGAGCATCGGTGCGTGGGAATAAGTCTTTGGCTTCAGGGTATTGGGCTTTTAGCGATTCAACGTCTTCTAAAGCATAATAGCGCGCTTCAAACGCTTCGTTATACAGCTGTCGTTTAGCATTAAATACCACGTAGTCTTTAGCGGCTTCCGAGGCTAAGTAATCCATATCTTCAGGCGATAATTTCGCGGCCTGCCCTACTTCACGGGCTTGCTCCATCCAAGAATCTACTTGTTCAGCGTTGTTATTTTTCACCGCTTGGTTAACGCCTTTCTGCAAATCGCTGGCGTGAAGAATTTCCATTACCGTTATTAATGGCACTTCGGCTGCGTTTTGATCACGTTGGTCGGCATCTAACGACAAGTAAGTAAACCACGAAAAAACGGCGACGATAACAACAGCAAGAACAACAAGTGCTTTCTTCACACTTCCTCCGAAAAAATAGCTTGTGAATATCAGTGCGATTGCACTGCAAAAAAGAGGCAATACAAAAAGAGCGAGAAGCCTCTCGCTCTTTTTCAGTATTGTAACGACCTAAAGATTATTGGTCGACAGGCTCTGAGTTTTCAACTCGGCTTTTTAGTTTTTGACCCGGGCGGAACGTTACCACTCGACGCGCTTTAATAGGAATGTCTTCACCGGTTTTAGGATTACGGCCAGGACGTTCATTTTTATCACGCAGGTCAAAGTTGCCAAAACCTGACAGTTTTACTTGCTCACCAGATTCCAGAGCGCCTTTAATCTCTTCGAAAAAAAGCTCTACCAGATCCTTCGCATCACGCTTGTTAATGCCTAGTTTCTCGAATAGGTGTTCAGCCATCTCGGCTTTGGTCAATGCCATAGTTTACTCTCTTAACGCGGCCCCAAACTCAGATTCCAGACCTTTAACCACAGTATCTACGGCTTGCTGAATTTCAGCTTCTTCTAAGGTTTTATCCGGATCTTGTAAATGAAGTGACAAAGCAAGGCTCTTGTAGCCAGGCTCAATTCCCTTGCCTTTGTACTCATCGAACAAGTTTAGAGCAACTAGTTGATTTACGCCAATTTTTTCTATGTAAGAAAGGACATTTCCTACACGCACTTCATCTTTAACCGTAATAGCAATATCACGGCGGTTCGACGGGAAGCGCGATACCGGTACTGCCGACGGTAATTTACGCTCGGTAATGGCATCTACCGCCAACTCGAACACAAATACACGGCCGTTAACACCAAGCAATTTAGTAAACTGCGGGTGTATAGCACCAATATAGCCAACTTCTTCATCATTAAGCAAAATTTTTGCAGTCATACCAGGGTGTAACGCACTGTGCTGCCCTGTTACAAAAGTAAACTCACCCTGCTTACCGGTAAGGGCAAGCAACGCTTCAACGTCTGCCTTTGCATCGAAGAAATCAACCGGGCTATCGCCCAAGTCCCAATGCTCTTCGTTACGACGCCCTGCTACTACACCACCAATTACCTGTTCTTGCAATACACCATTAGGCGCATCTTGTTGAGGTATAAAGCGTAATCCGGTTTCGAACAGTCGAATTCGCTGTTGCTGACGCTTCTGATTATAAGCAGCAGCACCAACTAAACCCGGCCATAAACTTACGCGCATTACCGACATATCAGATGAAATTGGATGTGGTAACACCATACCCTTCACATCTGGGAACAAGGCGTTTTGAATTTTAGGGTCGACAAACGAATACGTAATCGCTTCGTTATAACCACGACTTAGTAACAACGACTTCATTGTATTAAGCGGCAGCTTAGCTTCTTGCGAAGGTAGCATTGCCAAGGTCGCTTTTGGCGCCACGTTTGGAATGTTGTTGTAGCCGTAAACACGGGCAATTTCTTCAATCAAATCTTCTTCAATTGAAATATCGAAACGGTAGCTTGGCGCAACTGCTTCCCAGCCAGCTTCAGTTTGCGTAATGTCTAAACCAAGGCGGTTAAGCATTTCCGTTACTTTTGCATCGTCAATGCTAATGCCTAGTACGCGAGACAAACGTTCACGACGTAGCGTAACCGTTGCTTGCTTAGGTAGCTTGTCTTCAGCCACTGCTTCAACAACAGGGCCAGCTTCACCACCACAAATTTCAAGAACTAGTGCAGTAGCGCGCTCCATAGCTTTACGCTGAAGTAGCGGATCTACACCACGCTCGTAACGGTGCGACGCATCGGTATGTAAACCATACTGACGGGCACGGCCCATAATGGCATCACGGCTAAAGAACGCACTTTCAAGCAAAATATCTTGTGTTTCAGTAGTTACACCAGAGTGTAGGCCGCCGAAAATACCTGCCATTGCTAGCGCTTTATTGTCGTCAGCAATAACCAAAGTATTGCTTTGCAGCTTAGCTTCGGTTTCGTCTAGCAACGTAAGGGCTTCGCCTTCTTTCGCCATTCGTACGTTAATGTTGCCTTCAATGCTGGCAAGGTTAAACGCGTGCATCGGTTGGCCAAGCTCTAGCAATACAAAGTTAGTCACATCAACAATGGGGTCGATACTGCGAATACCGCAACGACGTAGCTTTTCAACTAACCACAGTGGCGATGCAGCTTTAACATTTACGCCTTTAACAACACGGCCTAAATAACGTGGGCATGCGTCATCCGCGCTTAACGTAATTGATAATTTATCATCAATAGTTGCGTCTACCGCAGCGACTTCAGGCTCGCACACGTCAAGGTTATTAAGCACGCCTACTTCACGGGCAATACCGCGAATACCCAAGCAATCTGCACGATTTGGGGTTAGGTCTACTTCAATGGCGTTGTCATCAAGACCAAGGTAATCGCGAATGTCTTCGCCAATAGGTGCATCGGCTGGAAGTTCGATAATACCGTCGTGGTCGTCGCTAATACCTAGCTCAGAGAAACTACATAGCATGCCAAAAGACGGCTCACCACGAAGCTTCGCTTTCTTAATTTTAAAATCGCCTGGCAATACAGCGCCAACAACCGCTACCGCTACTTTAATGCCCTGACGACAGTTAGGCGCACCACAAACGATATCAAGTAGCTCATCGCCACCTACGTTAATTTTCGTTACGCGCAGTTTGTCGGCGTTCGGGTGCTGACCGCACTCCACTACTTCACCTACTAGCACGCCTTTAAAATCGCCTGCTACTGGCTCAACGCCGTCTACTTCCAGGCCAGCCATGCTCAACTGTTCAGACAGCTCATGTGCCGACAGCGACGGGTTAACCCACTCTCTTAACCATTTTTCACTGAATTTCATGTGTACTCTCTGCCTTAGTTGAACTGCTTAAGGAAACGAAGATCGTTTTCAAAGAACGCGCGCAAGTCGTTAACACCGTAACGAAGCATAGTTAAGCGCTCTACGCCCATACCAAAGGCAAAACCTGTGTACTCTTCTGGGTCGATACCCACAGCTTTAAGTACATTTGGGTGCACCATGCCGCAGCCCAATACTTCAAGCCACTGGCCGTTTTTACCCATAACGTCTACTTCAGCTGAAGGCTCAGTAAACGGGAAATAAGACGGACGGAAGCGAATTTCTAGCGACTCTTCAAAGAAGTGATGTAAGAAGTCGTGCAAAATACCTTTAAGGTCGGTAAAGCTAACGTTTTTATCAACCATCAAACCTTCCACCTGATGGAACATTGGCGTGTGGGTTTGATCGTAGTCGTTACGATACACGCGCCCTGGCGAGATAATACGCAATGGCGGCTTTTCCGCTTCCATGGTGCGAATTTGAACACCAGAGGTTTGCGTACGAAGCATCATGTCTGGGTTAAAATAGAAGGTATCGTGATCAGCACGCGCTGGGTGATTCGCAGGAATGTTCAGTGCGTCGAAATTGTGAAAACCGTCTTCAATTTCAGGGCCGGTCTTAACTGAAAAGCCAAGTTCACCAAAGAAAGATTCAATACGCGCAATAGTGCGGCTAACCGGGTGCAAGTTACCTGGCTTTTCAGTGCGGCCAGGCAAAGTTACATCAATAGCTTCTTCGGCTAGCTTTTTGTTAAGCTCTTCAGTGCGTAAAAACTCACCTTTTGCAGAAATAGCTTGCTGAATAACCTGTTTAGCTTGGTTAATCTTTTGGCCTGCGGCAGGACGTTCTTCGTTCGATAACTTTCCAAGCCCTTTAAGTAAGTCGGTAAGTTTACCTTTCTTACCCATGAATTCGACCCTAACTTGGTCTAATGTGGCTGCATCTTGTGCAGCGTCAATCTGGCTTTGTGCCTGATTGATAATAGCGTCAAGCTCCATGTTTTCCTCAATTTACATGATGACTGCATGGCCAAAGCATAGGAAGAATTTTTCTGTGCGCTAAGGCTTGCCTGAAATAAAAGCGGTAGTTTACACGAGTGACAGACATTACCGCTACCCTATATAGCTGATAATGGCGAAATTTTGTGGGAACAAGAGAGAACGTCATATACGACATATGCAAAGCTCGCCTCGAGGTAAGGTCTCATTTTCGTTTATTTTCGTGATAAAGCTCTACCAAACAGCAATTAATCTTGGCATTATACTATTATCGAGTTTAACCTTGCTCACTCGATTAACTTACCGTCTTTTACAGACTAAATCTGTTGATTCACTTAAAGGGATTTGGATGTCTTCATCAGCAGCTCTTGTTATATTTTTATTCGCTTCTTTAGTACTGCTTTATTTAGTTAGTCAGTTTTCCTCAGTTAACTTCAGCAAACTAAAGATTTCTGATGAGCCAAATATAAAAAACAAAGATGTCTCAATAACAGCTTTATTTCTTCTATTAATATCCTGTGTCATTTCTATTTGCTTGAGTACATATAACTTCACAGATTTTAGTGTCGACTACGACTCGATGTCCGTTCAACTAAACTTTCTTATTAAAGATGAAATAAAGTTCCAAATGTGGAACGGCAGGTTTTTTCCCTTATCTCATGTCGACAATGCAGTTATACTTAAAATTTTTAAAAGCTTTAGTGCTTTAAAAGTATATCTGATACTTCATTTTATTTTTCTGATGACACTTACCTACTTTGCGTTTGATTTTATTCCTAAAAACAGACGCTTTGTACTTCTAAGCTTAATCGCCGTTTCTCCCCCAATTGTTAACATATATTCTTCAGCGATATACTCTGAAAGAAATATCCTTCTCTTTCTTGTAGCTAGTACTCTCTTTTTACGGCTAGGTATAAAAGAGGTATTAAATGCTAAATTAGCTTTATTTTTCTCAGTGTCATTATTTTTCATATCTCTTTATTTCAAAGAAACTACGATACTGTATTTAACTTCATTCTTGGGCTTAATCTTCATTTTAAGAAACTTTGAGGCTTTGAAAGCTTTTGACTACAAAGTTATTTCAGATTATATAAAAAATCCTTTTTCTCACGTTGAGGTTATATTCCTTTTACCTTGCCTGCTCTGGCTTTTCTCGTTTTTTCTTCTGGGAGGAGAGTTGAACCCTGAATATGTAGCCAAAAGAGATAATAGCCTTACAGAATACGTTGGTGACAATTTTATAGAGTTGATTTTAATTTCTATCATCGCAGTATTTATGACTGTAAGAGCTCGATTTGACCTATACGCTGTTCTGATACTGTCCTGTATCCCCATGGTGCTCTACGGTCTATTAGTTAGCCAATCAATGGGAGCCTATAATACATTCACTTATTATAATTACTTAATATATTTGGCTTTTTCTATATATATAGTATGTACGAAAACGAGCAAATTTGTAATCATTGTCCCTTTTACATATATAACTTTTACGTTGATAACCATTTCTGGCTTTCTTGATTTTACAGAGGAAGTCAATAAGCGAGATAAAGTTGTAAGAGCTGCTGTAGAAGTAATTAAAAATAAAACATTGAACATTAACCTTGATGAACCATGGAAAGAGCGTAACTTAGCAAGGTTTATTTTGTACAAAGCCGGTCAAGGTAATATGAATCACTTAACAAAGCACGATTTATTCTGTAAAGACACCAATCTATATACTGACAATACTTCGTGTACTATTAATGAGCAGCCACCTTCTTGCCGGACGCTTGTTGATGACAAAGACTCAAGTGCGCAATCGGAAGCACTTAAAATTATTAACACAAACTATGCACATTGTGAATAATGTGTGTTGAATTAGATATTTATTGCTCTACAACTTTAAACAAGACAAACAGACAATTAATAGTACGTGCTTTCACGATAAAGTTGGAACTACGAGCGAGTTAGTCGAACTGCAAAGACACCTTCGCCTACGCTTGATATTTAACAACTTCATTTCTATAAAGGTATTTACCAATCGATTTATTAGTTATTTTCCATATGAATAAAGCAAAAAAAACCTAAAACACAATGCGCGATTCCAAATGATTACCTATATTTGGCAGATACAGGTAAAAACGAATGTTTCTATTTATTGTTACTTCTTAAAATATACCTAGGTCGTTTTTTAGTTTCAACATAGATGCGACCTATATATTCTCCAAGAACACCTATCCCTATAAGTTGAACTCCACCTAGGAAAAGAACAGATACCATTAATGACGGGTATCCTGGAACGTCATTACCCCATATAAGCTTTTCAACAATCATCATCAAGCCGTACGCAAATGCCAGCGAAGAGATAGCGAAGCCGATATAGGTCCACATTCTAAGAGGTACTGTTGAGAAACCTGTAATCCCCTCTAATGCCAGATTCCATAACTTCCAGCCATTAAACTTTGTCGTACCAGCTGCACGTTCATCGCGAGTGTATTCTACAATCGCGGTTTTGCCGCCACACCAAGATAAAATAGCTTTCATAAAGAGATTACGCTCTTCAAGCTGAATAATACTTTGAACTATCTTTTTATCTAGAAGCCTAAAATCGCCAACGTTTTCTTCTATTTTAGTATTGCTTATTTTATTGTGGAAAGAGTAAAACCACTGTGCTGTTTTACGCTTGAGGTAAGTATCTGAATCTCGATTGGCACGTTTAGCGAGCACCATTTCGTAGCCCTCTCGCCACTTAGCAATCAACTCATGGACAACTTCGATTGGATCTTGCAGGTCAACATCTATGGGAATAACGGCGTCACCATCACTGTGCTCTAAACCGGCAAATAGCGCGGGTTCTTTGCCAAAGTTTTTTATGAAGGAAAGTGCTTTCACATTTTCATCACTAGCAGCTATTCGAGAAATGATTTCAAGTGTCTTGTCAGAACTGCCATCATCTATAAAAACGACCTGTACCTGGTACTGACTCAGCTCTGCTTTAACTTTCTCATAAAAGATGTCTATGACTTCCTCTTCGTTGAATACAGGGACGACTAAAGAAATTTTTTCCATGGCTTTGTTTAGACCTCTTTGAAAACAACGTATTTTGAAAACAGAAAACCGATGACCAAACTCGTTCCAGAGAATAATATTAATGTTACCAAACCAGGTAACTTAAAATAATCTGAAGCTAAACCAAAAGTGAAAGCAATAACACCCATAAAAGCGGTGAAAGTCACGTACCTTTTTAATGAAGTCTTCGATTGAAATGTGTACTTGCCATTTACGTAAAAAGAAAATGTAACAGCTGTCGCAAAAGCAAATAAATTTGAAAGAGACTGCGAGAAATCAAATTTCAACAATACGTAGAACGTTATCCAGTGTATTGCGGTGTTCACAATACCTACTGTTAGGAATTTAGAAAAAAGTGATAGTAGTGAATGACTTACTTTCTGAGCCAAAACAGTTTCCTTAGATGAAAAGTTTCTCGGCACTATTATGCATCGAATTACGCAAATTAATTATGGCATTAGTCTATGACACATTATACGATAAGACTAGGTGCTTTCTAGATATTTATAAAAATCATTTAGCGAGTATTTTTACTTTTACTATACAAGATTTGGAGTCTTATTACTTCGCCGTGAAAAAGCAGTTAAAACCAAAAACATTAACTTAACAAAATAAAAACAACTAAAGCTTTTCTATAATTTAGATAAGCGTAATGTAAACTACAGTTAAGCTTCAGAATAGAAATATAATATGAAATATACTCTAAATTACAGGCCCGATATAGATGGCTTAAGAACTATTGCTGTAGCTTCAGTCGTTCTATTTCATTGTGGTTTTTCCAGCCTATCAGGTGGCTTCATAGGTGTTGATATATTTTTTGTTATATCTGGTTTTTTGATAACTACGTTATTATGTAGAGATATTGGCAGTGACCTTTTTTCGCTGACCTCTTTTTACGCTAAAAGGTTACGCCGCCTTTATCCAGCATTAATAGCAACAATACTGTTAACTCTAATTTCCGGGTATTTTGTCTTTATGCCAGACGAGATGAAAGAACTAGGGCAAAGTGCTGTCAGCGTAGTAGCATATCTTTCAAACGTGTTTTTCTGGCTTAAAAGCGATTATTTTGATGGCCCATCAGAGCTCAAACCCCTTCTACATACTTGGTCATTAGCAGTAGAAGAGCAGTTTTACATATTATTTCCTTTAATATTGCTCACTCTACACAAGCTGTTTAAAAAAATCTCCGTATATGCTCTTCTCCTACTGCTAGCGACTTCGCTTTTAGGGTGTCTGGTGGTTCAAGGAATTGAGAACAGCGCTGCGTTCTACCTAATGCCATTCAGAGCATGGGAGTTCCTCTTTGGCTCACTCTGTAGCGTTTACTTGGCCCATGAATCCACAGCTAACACCTTTGCGAAGAAAACTCTGCCTATTTTAGGCATTATTCTAATATTTGGTTCTATAGTTGTTCTAGATGAAACCTACCTCTTCCCTGGTATAAGCGCAATTCCCGTCACTATTGGTACTGCTTTAGTTATTGCTTTTTATGAAAAAGATACACTTGTGTATAGAATTTTAGCAAGTTCGCCTATGGTATTCCTCGGTAAAATTTCATATTCGACTTATTTAGTACATTGGCCCATAGTAGTTTTCTATAAATACTCAATCATGAGAGAGCCAAACCTTTTAGAAAAAATAACGATGACTGCTGCTTCTTTCGTTATCGGTTTTTTGTTTTACAAATATATAGAAAATACCTTTAGAGCCAAGAGACTTTCAAAAAAGGATATTCGACAAACTTTTTTGTATACGGCATCTTGTTCGGTAGCAATCGCATCTATCGGAATTTTCAGCCACATTCAGCAAGGTTTTCAAAACAGATTTGACGTTCTTCCCGCCCCAATCCATAAAGTTTCAAATGCGTTCCCTAAGGGGGCCAATTGTTTTCTTTCAACTGATGAGGGTGCCGATTTATGGACAGGGGACTTATGCACAGTCGGTGGATATGATAAGGAGAAACAAACAACATTGTTGTGGGGTGACTCCCACGCTAATCACTTAGTTCAAGGTGTATTATCAACAAAAGACGACATCCCTAACAACGTTCTTTTGTATGCAAGTGCCGGGTGCGCTCCAATTTTAGGCGAGCTTCCTAACAATAGGCCTAACTGTAGTGATAACAATCAATTCGCATTACGAGTAATAACCGAGCATAACGTTAAAAGGGTAGTTTTAGCGTCAAATTGGCAATATGCACGCTCACAAGGTGTCGAAATCAGCAGAATTTTAAACACAATACAGCGTCTAAACAGCTTGAATGTGGAAGTTGCCGTTATAAGCCAGGTTCCTATTTACTCTGTCCATAATCCTCAATATCTAAATGTCAGGCTATCAAGCAACACTAACTTTAATGGCAATTGGATGATAAAACCTTCGAAAGGCTTACGCGAACGTGAAATAATTAAAGCCCTACCCTTTCCAAGTACAATAAACGTTTTTGATCCTTTTGAGACTTTTTGTGAACATGGAAGCTGCTCAATTATGAAAGATTACAACTTGATGGTAGTAGATTCAGGACACCTCTCGACAGAGGGCAGTACAACCTTGGTTAGACAAATCCTCACCAACAACGCACAATTTTTTTGACTATTAGACTAATAGCAGAGCTATTGGTGGCTTGACTAAATTAGTAATGTCAATATTTCAGTGTAGTGCTACTTCGATTCACTCAATAACCTATTTGATGAAGCAGAAAATATAATGCCGAAAATTGTTTTCGTTATCAACTCAATTAAGTTTGGTGGCGCTGAAAGAGCGTTAGTGAATTTGTTAAGTAAGCAAGAATTCTATGAAGGTTTTGATATCTCAATAGTACTGTTAGACGATGAACCACTTGAACGCGAAATGCCAGCCCATATTAAACTAATTAAGCTAGATAGCAGAGGCTCGCTCGTAAAAAGTATTATAAATCTTAGTGGTTATATAAAGAGAAACTCTCCAGATTTAGTCGTAAGCTTTCTAGTAAGATCCAACGTAGCTAATGCGTTTGTACGGTATTTTAACAACACTTCGAAAGCTGTGCTTTGTGAACGAATGCATTTAAGTAGTCATCTAGACAATCAATTTTCTGGTTTCAAACGCCTATTATCTTCTTTACCCCCCCGCGCTATGTATCGCCACGCAGACGCTGTAATAGGCGTGTCAACAGGTGTAACCAATGATTTAGTTAACAACTTTAATCTTCCAAAGCATAGGGCAATTACTGTTTTCAACCCGTACAATACGGAAGAAATATTAGCTAAAAGTAAGCATATTTCAGAAATAAACATACCGAATGAATATATTGTTAGTACTGGTCGTTTAACGCCTGCAAAAAATTTCAAGCACCTTATAGATGCTTACCTTGCATCCAATGAGCCAGCTCCCCTTTGCATACTCGGCGAGGGTGAACAAAAGCAGGATTTACTAGATTTCATTCATGCGAAAGGTGCCTCTGATCGAGTTCTACTGTTAGGCTATGCCAAAAACCCTTTCCCTATTCTTGTGAAAGCAAAGTACTATATCTCAGCATCAACCAACGAGGGCTTTCCTAACGCACTTGTTGAGGCTATGGCTGTGGGCTTACCTGTTATTATGACAAACTGCCCATCCGGACCTGCTGAAATATTAGAAGAGAATGAAGCGTTTTACAGTGAAACCATGCATATAGGAAAATACGGCATACTTGTTCCATTAGGTAAACAAAGCGAGCTCACCGCCGCAATAAACTACCTTCAAGATAAAGAGCGTAAAAAAGTTTTCCGTGCAAAAAGCCTTCATCGCGCTAATGATTTTCATATAGATAAGATAGCGAACGAATATTGGCAGTTTTTAAGGTCACTCTTATAACAACGACTCAAATAGCTCTATGTGCTTCTGAATATTTACTTCCCACGTATTTTGTTGCTGTAGTGTTTCAGCGTATGTATTTTTGTAAAAAAGATAGTCTTTAACGTTCAACTTTGCTGCGAGGCCATATACATCCCCCCTCTCGAAGTAGCTTGTCTTATTGAGCTCAAACTCTTTATGGGGGGCAATATCGCTGGCTACAATGGGAATACCAACAGACAAGGCTTCTGCAAGCACTAGGCAAAAACCCTCCATATATGATGGATTCACCAGCAAAGATGCATTTTTGTACAGTTCTGTAAGTTCATCATCAACACGGGTACCGGCAAATACAATACGTTCACAAGCATGTTTTGTTAACGATTTAACATATTCATCTTCAACATAGTTAGAACCTACAATTACCAGTTTTAGATGCTCGACATTACTCATATTAAAAGCGGCAATTAAATCGTCGAAACCTTTAGTTTTATCTAAACGCCCCACGGCCAATATGTACTGGTTTGCTCTTATTCCAAGTTCTGAAAGTATTTTACTATGCGCACTTCGGTAGTTGATTAGCGAGCCTGCATTTCTTATAACCGTACGCTTTCTCTTTAAAAAAAAGTATTTTTCATTAACTTCGTCAAGAACAGACTGGCTCACACAAATAATACGGTGTGCAAACAAGACTGTTGCTAATTCGCCCAACTTTAAAATAAATTTACCGTGCCAACGCCATTTTGGACGTTTATAGTCTGGTGAATGATGAGTTACTATTGTTTTAAACCCCAAAAGACGAGAAACGGGACTAAAAAATCCGGGGCCAATTCCGTGTAAATGAACAAGCTCCGGGTGTACAAATAACCTAGCGTAAATCAAGGCGAATAAAGTATGAATAAATGTTTCTAAGCCGCTTATATTTACAGCCTTAAGTGCCTTAACCTTTACTCCATTATATTCGTATTCTGTTTTTCCCTGATATGTTATTCGGCTGAGTATAGTGATATCAAAATCACTACGTGCCTTCATTATACCAGGGTAAAGATGTTCGCATATGGTCTCTATTCCCCCAACGAAACATGGAATGCCTCTGGTGCCAATAACACAAACTTTTGGCATTTACGTTCCTTTATAATTGCCTTTGGTGAAAAGCCGAAATCCACATGCAATAGAAATAACGCATGATGGATACATATAGATGCTCAACTGTTTCTTTATTTTATTAGTATTTAATGGAATAACCAACACCTTGCGTGTTCAAAACTGAAAAACTACACTTTATTTATATTATTTTGCGCTTGCCGCTTTCTTTCCCCAAGGTTTTCCCATGCATTTACGCACTTTTTATTACCTTATCGCTATACTAAACTTACTTACCATTTCAGCGTGTACTAGTACAATTACTGAAACACGGCTATCGCAAATGGCGCTGCAAACCGGCGACAAGTATGACCTACTCATTAGTGACACTTACGCAAAAAATGATGTAAATATACCACCAGAAAAAGTTGTTGAATTAATTAGCACAAGCAACTCGCTTGATGAAGTTGAAAAACAGTTATTAGAAAGATACGGCATTAACATAATTAAGCTTTACGAGCATGGGTTACTTACTAATTCTGACGAGCTAATTTTATCTCAAACTATGCCTGCACTGTCAGAGAATATTGCATTACTTAACGCGTTATTAGCAATATTTCCTGTCGATAGTTATTCCATTATTCGAAGCGTTCGTAAAGCTAATATTATTGATAGTGAGCAGCTTCTTGACGCCATTTTGCAAGCTGGGCTCGACCCTTCCCTGGCAATGGAAGCTACTGCAAATGGGTTAGAAAATACTGTCACACCGCTTATCCATTCGGCAAGTATAACTCTGTATAACCAAGATGAAGAATACACTAGCGATATTAAATACAGACAAGCTGGAACAGAACTTTGGGATGAAGGCTTATCATTTTCTTGGGATCCTATATATGGCGCATTATCAGGAAGCATTTTCAATTTGCAGCCTGAAACCACTTATGACGTTGAAATACAAGTCAATCAGAGTGGTGATATAAAAGAATTTGTATTTGAATTTACTACCAAGCCCGACAGTCCACCGATTGATCCTGATAAGGTGTACTATCTTTCTGAGATATACAACGGTGGTCAATTAGATCTCGAAGCGCTAAATATATTTGGCTCATCACAAGGATATGCAAAAATAATCGGTGACGGCGCAGTTATTACGCCAGAGTCGGATGATATCGCTGCAGTGAATATTGGCCGCCAGTCATACGTAATGTTAGAAAACCTTACTATTCGCGGTGGTCAGAGGTATGGAATTTTCGCTAATCATACACATGACATTTGGATTAAAGGGTGCGATATCGCTGAGTTCGGAAGAACAGCTTACGAGTATAGAGGCGGAAAGGCGTATTCTAGCGCAGGGAGTACATCACCAATAAACTACGACTCTGGTATTTATCTAGAGAAGTCGGGTATTGCAGTTATTGAAGACTGTGAGATTCACAACCCCAATTTGGGGTCAAATCACTGGGGCAACGGTCACCCTAATGGGGCAAATGCCATCCAAATATGGGCATATCACCCTGATTTGGAAAAACGTGGACAATTTATTATCAGAAATAACAGGCTTTATGGAAGTGATGAAAAGCGCTTCAATGACGTAATAGAAGGCAGAAAAAATGCTTGGAGAGTCGGAGGCTTTGTAAGAGACTCTGCTATTTACGGTAACTACATAGCATATGCAAATGATGATTTAGTTGAATTGGATGGAGGTCAAAGTAATGTACTCATCTATAATAATGAACTTACTCAAGGGTACACTGGTATCAGTATTGCACCTAACAGACTAGGCCCCAGCTATATCTTCCACAACCTTATTTACAACCTTGGTGATGAGAGGGGCCGTGAGTGGGCAGCAATAAAAGCTGGTGGCATTATGAGCCAACCGGCGGGTGTTACACGAGTATACGAGAACGTGATTCTTACTAACCGAAACGGTATAGCAGCCTCTAGCTTTCAAGGAGATAAGACATTTTGGATTGAGACACAAAATAATGTGATTATTACTCGAAACAATTCAAACATGGTAGGTTATGGTATATACGATGAACAACAGTTTCTATCCTCTCAATTCTTCAACGATTTAATTTATAACATTTCCATGGGAGGTACTAAAACATATGTTTCGCCGGAAACTATTTCCTCATTAGCCACCAAGGTTGATACTAGTTCTGTTCAAAACTTTGACCCTGCCCTCATCAATGTGTTGGAAATCGATAGTAAATACCAAATACCTAATATTTCAATCACCGTTCCAAAAGATAGAGCGTTTAGTTCAACTCAGATACTGTCTGAGAAATGTATTTTTAATTGCAAAGAAAAACTATTAATTAAAGTGGGCAAAGGCAATTGATTTTTAGCGCTACTTGAAGTAAGTGTAATCGACTTTATGATTTATCGTGAATATAACTACCAATAAGCTTTAATATCAAAGAGTTTTTACCAATAAAATGAATTCTCTTTTTTTCTACGAGTTTTATTTTGATTGCTACAGCGAGTGCTCTGAAGACTTTTTTTCGTTCCACAAAAATGAGTGAATGACTCTGATCAACGTAGGACAGAGCTTTTTTGTTGCTATTTAGTATGCCAATGTAATCATCGAGGTGATTTAGTTTTTGACCGCGAAGTTTTTTGATTTGCAAGCATTCGAAATCTAATTGGCTTGTAATCTCATAACCTAGCTTTATCAGTACACCACCAGTTATTTCTTCAATCTGTTTTAATAGATTTGGAGGCATGGACGTTTTCCAACGTCCAACGCTAGAAGCATCTATTTTACCGAATATGTCTCTTTTCCAAGGCTCACCTTCCGAAGTTATATCAGCAGCATTACTTCTTAATAGAATTGATCTATCAAATTCTTCTCCAATAAATTCGAACACTTTTTTCAATATTGTTTCACTATCAGTCACTAATTTTTCGTAACTAACAGTTAAAAAATCGGGTCCGTTGAATTCATCATCGACTTGGACAAACCATGACGAAATAAGAGCTGCATTTTCGATAACAGAGTTTGAAGCCCAAGGGAGTTTAGGTATAGAAACAGCGCTATCACGAAGATCTCTATGTATCAGTATAATCTTCGCTGAAGGAAACTCTTTTCTTATGTCTTTAAGATGTTTTAAATGATTAGGTGTTTTCTCAAGCCACCTACTTTGCGAATTAGTGTTTTCCCGCTCTACAATAGATTCTAACATGGCTTTTAGAGAAGGCTCTTTTTTTGACAGCGCGGTTTCGATGTCACCAGAACTTTTTTTGTAAAGTTCTAACACACTCTGATCTGAAAGCGTCAACCTATTCTTCATAAGTAGCGCAGCTTTATGGGGCCAATTTTCAGTTTTCAAAGCTTCATTTAACTCACAACTGTTTAGTCCAATCTTATTAAAAAATTGCGTCTCAGCACCAGAATAAATGTTCGGATGCGAAGCTAAAAAAGACGTGAGTAATGTTGAACCAGATCTTGGAGTTCCTACTACGAACAAAGGCGCCTTTCCACCGATACCGATATTATTCATAACGTTTCCTCCACTGTGAAATTTATATTATCGAAGCAAATATAGCGCCAAAAAGAGTTCTATGAGCCACTTTAATAGAGTCCCTAATTCTTAGGAAAATACAAAAATGTAAGCTTTATCAATCGTGCGAAAGGTATCCATTTAGCAAAACTTACCTAGGTGGTATAGTTCTAAACAACATTAAAAGCATAAAAAAAGCCAATCATGTTTGATTGGCTTTAGATTTGCTTATGAAGTTAAATTAAGCTTTTCGACGAATACCAGCTAAACCAATTATTGCTAATGCAAAAATCATAACCGTAGAAGGTGCATTCGCACTCACTACGTTTGAGTCCGGTACTGATAGAATAGAAATGTCGTCCAAGCCAGTTCCTGAAAGAACTACGCTACTCTGTCCGTTATCATCGAATGTTAGGAATGAATAACCGTCGATACCAGAAAACGAACTAAATATTATATCTAATCCCCAAAAATCGCTTGAAAAATTCGAGAAAACTAATCCGTCGGTTTTACCTGCAGCATATGAGAACCTAACGTTAGTACCAGTAGCCGTAGCAACAACAGGGTCTCTGTTGCCCGGATCATCTACAAATACTACTTCCCCATCACTACCGTTCATATCGAAAACTATGCTGCCAGCGTCGCCGCCTGGACCACCGAAAATCATGTATAGACCTAGTGCGTCAGTATCATCTAAAGCAAAAAAGGCTACAAGTTCGTTTGCTTGTTCAAAGCCTGTATTAGCACTCCAATCTGCAAAGTTGTAAAAAGATTCAAAAGTCTCATTCAATTCTAACGCTTGAACTTCTGTAGAACCATTTAATGTAATTATAGAAGCGTTTGCTCCAATACTACTGCAAAGCATTAATAAAGCTGCCCCGGCTTTTACTAGCATGTTTTTCATTCTGACCTCAAAAATATCTTTAAATGAAACTTAGATTAAGAACCTAATATTTTTATACAAGATACATACCAAAAATAATAACGATAAAATTCAAACACTTGCAATCTAAATATTTTCAACTGTAAATTTTTACGACACCGTTTTCCGGTCTTTAGAGAGCATAAATTTGAGTTCGCTTGTGTATAACAAAGTATATCGATTAAATAACGTCAGCATTGTTAGAGGAAAAAGCACTCCCCCGGCAGCGACTAATCCAATTAGTACGGAAATATCATTTGGGAAAAAACTGTTCAAATAATTCTTTAATTCAATAAGAATTATGAACATAAACAGAGAGGCACTCGCAGGTGGAAATACCTCTTTAGACAAAGCAATAAAGTCTATAACGATGTGCCTACGCACAATCAAGAGACGGATTGGCAATAAAACAAATGCACTTATCACTATACTTATAAGCATAATTTTGATGCCGAACCATATAGTCGCGCCAGCAACGACCACGCTACTTATTATGTTTAGTAAAGTCAAATTGAAGGCATCTTTTGTTTTACCATTAGCAATTAGTAAGTTTGGCAAAAACCAAGCAATCACTCCTGGAATCATACCAAATATAGAAATCGTCATATATTCGGCACTGGGAGCAAACTTATCTCCAAAGGCAAAGGTAACAAATGGATCGGCAATTGCGGCTAACCCCATAAATATAGGTAATACAATGATTGCTGTTACAGCGACCATTTTTATATATAGGCTACCAAGCTTGTCTTTTTCTTTCACTCTAGAAAAGCTAGGAACAACCATTGTATTTATAGAACTCATCGTAACTTGGCTTACTACTGACTCCCCTTTATGGGCCGCTGCTAAAAGCGCAAAACTAGCAGGGCCTAAAACAATACCTGTAAACATGTTGCTAGCTTTCCTGTGAAGGAAATTCATTATTGTCATTCCGAATAGAGGCAAGCAAAAGCTAATCAACTCTTTGTTATCGTTTTTATCGAAATGAAAGTAGGGTTTAAATTTAGCCACATACAACAAAAGAAAATATTGAACTATAGCATTAGCTAATTTACCAATAATCAGCGCCCAAAGCCCATAACCATTCTCAGCCAATACAATAATCATCACTGCAGAGATTAAAGTGGCACAGAACTTTGCTACGCCCATTTGTCTATTTTTGAACTCACGCATTAATTTACCACTGACTACAACTTGAAGGCTTGTTATTAGCGTTATTGGAGCAAGGCTGGCGACAACCCACGCGGCCAATTCGGAATATGAATAATAAGCAATAGGGGTACCAATACCCAATATTCCCATCACTACGACCATACCCATGCCAGCGACGAAGGTCATAGTGCTAGCTGCATATCTGTCTTCCCATTTGTCTCTTTGAACCAAGTTTTGATTTACGCCTGCATTCACCAGTGTATTAGCAAACTCAATGAACAAAAAGCAAAAACCAGCCAAACCGAACTCTTCTAAGGTAAGAACTCGCGCTAAATAGGCATATACCATAAAATCAACGACGTTGATCCCTGTTCTTGTTAAAGAAGTCCAAATGCTACCTTTTGTAGCTTTTTTCTTAAGCGACATTTATTTCTCAATAATTTAACTGGAAGGTTACGAAAGTATCAACTATGTTCTATTTGCTTCTTTACCTAATTGAAGCTGAAGAAACTCAGTCATACTGGTAAGAAAAATCAAAAAAAGTAACCAGATTAAACCTGCTTTACGTTTGGGTGATAACGTAGAGTTAATACATGCTTGGCTAGAACGAATAAAAAACATTTTTACCAAATTTGCACAAAACCTTGATTTACGTATTAATCCAGCTTCAGCGAGCTCCAAATCCCACATGCCACCTACCACTCGCCTACGCTTGACTAGTAATTCGTTTTTATTACGAGAAGGATGTAAAACTTCAGAGTTTTCTGAGTAAACAACCTTACCTCCACTTTCAACAATGCGCTGACTAAACGCAACGTCTCCGCCCGATTTCAACTTTTCATTAAAGCCACCGTATTTTCTTAGCAAATCCAACGAACAAAACAAGTTGGCGGTTATACACTTACCGTTTTTAGCGTTTTGATCTTGTTTCATAGAAAACATGTTTTCAAAATCTAATGCACTTTGTTGAGTTCGTTTGGCCGAATCTGAGAAAAAAGAAACTTTACCAGCAACAATTACATCACCTTCTTCCTGATGCCAACTTGTCATTAAATTTAAAAGCCAATTATTTGAAACTAAGCAATCTGAGTCTGTAAATGCTATACAGTCACCGCTCGCAACTTCTAAGCCAGCATTTCTCGCTGCATAAGAGCCTGGCGTCAAACATTGCAAAAGTTGGAAAGGTTTTTCTTTTTTCTGCGACACAAGATTTGAAAGATATTCGTAGGTGCCATCAGTTGAACCGTTATCAATAACGATTACTTCGTAAAGATCTTTTGGATAGTTTAAGTTCAGCAAATTACTAATACACTTACCAATTCTGTCAACGTCATTATATACAGGAACCAAAACGCTTACTTTTTGGAAGGAAGTTGAAACATCAATTTTCGAATTCATTCTAATCCTTTATCTATATTAAGAACTTGCAAGAATTAATTCCCAAGCACTAACTACTTTTTCTTCGCCATAACAAGAAACCACTTCTTCTAATACTTTATCTCTAGAAACAAAAATGCCCTCTAATATGTCGTTAGACAGGCTTTTAATGTCCATCACATGCACAAAAGAGTGTCGCTTACTTTTTTCTCTTCCGAAAATGCTGTCATTAGTAAGAATGTTGCATCCCTCTCCTATAGCATGGTAAAAAGAGCCCGAACTGATCATAGTACCTTCTGCATGTGGTAACAGAACAAATTTCGATACATTAAGTAAATCATCTAACTCACATCTTGAAACGAAGCGGTTGTCCCAAGTAACGTTTAGACGCCGTTCAATAATTATGGAGTTTAATTTATTTATGTATGAAGCGTCTGAACACTTCCCCACTATTTTTAAAGAGAGCGAAAGCGGCCAATCTTGCAACACTAAATCTAAGTTTTTGTAAGGCTTGATGCCCCCAAAAAATATGACGTCATTATCATATTTTTTATTCAAACCTAAGTTTTTTAAGATGGTCTTGTCATTTTTATATAACGGATGAATAAGTGCAGGCGTACTATAGTACTCTTCCAAAGCTACCGGCCTTATTTTAAGAAATGAGTACAAGCCACAAATAAATTTGAATCTCTTCATACTTCCAGCGGAATTATGCGGTTTGAAATTATGTTTTACCCACACGGTCTTCTTGGCAAAAATCTTGGAAAATATAACTAAGGCAATCATTTTCAAAAAGTATTGAACTACACGCTTATAAGATCTTCCATATACTCTATCTTCCACCCAGTTTAAAATAACAATAGCTTTCTTGGGCGATGATATAAGGAATTTTACGAAGTCAAGATTTGTTTCTCTTACATCATACCCCAACTTTTTCAGTGCTTTTTTATTCAAGTCTAAGAATTCATTTTGACTTCTATGTGGGTACATAAATGCTCGCACTAATTCACCGTTACTCATTTATAATTTTCCAAACAAAGTTACCCGTATGACTAAAAAGACTTGTTTAAATTATCTCTCTCAGGCCATAGTTATAATATCACTCTGCTATTAAAGCAGGTTCATAAGTAAACAGTGGTGATTAACCAAACTTTCTTTTAACTCCATTAAGGAAAAACATAAACGTAGCTCTATAACCAGCAATCTCGATTGCTTTTTTAATCCAAGCTACCTTTGAATTTTTATGTTTAAGAGAAAACAAAACCTGTTCACAAATGCGTTTTTTGTACCAGTACTCACCTAAAAAATCTCTATGTTTTTTTGCAGAACCTAATCGCTTTTCTATGTCCCTGGGTGACATTTTACGAACTTTTGCGCCGATTCCATCTTCATTTTGAAATCGATAGAGAAATATAGGAATGTTGATATTAATAAAGGAAACATTACGTTCGAATAATCTAACGTACATATCCCAATCTTGGCCGTTATTAAGCGTTTCATCAAAAGGCATTTCTAGAAGCAATTCCCTCTTTGCACTAAAGCCACTCATTCCACAATAGTGATTTCCTCTTACCAGAGAAGATTTAGTAACCTTACTATCTTTGTTTACTTTTACTTTAGATTCGTCACCTAAATGCTTGAAACCAGAAACTACTGCCTCTGCACCACTGAGATATTTTTCATGATGATGAGCGAGGTATTCAGGCAGCCAAATATCGTCGTCATCTAAAAAGGCTATTACATCACCATTGGACTCATGAATTCCTCTATTTCTAGCTACATTTGCACCGCCTGATAAAGGCTGCTTGATATATCTTATTCTGATGTCATCAAATTTAGACAACACGCTTGCGTAGCTTTTCGAAGAATTGTCATCGACAATAATAATTTCTCTTGGTTGAGCTAGCTGTTCCAATACGCTTTTCAGTGAAAGCTCTAAGTAATCAGGCCTATTGTAAGTTGTAATAACAACACTGAATTCCATGATTATATCCCTCTCAGTGACGTATATAATCGCTTGGCTGGCGAGTAAATAAAACGAATGTATCTATGGTAAATCGACCATCTTAAATTTGATCGACCAGCTATATCTTGTTTGGTATAGCCTAACAAAGAAGCTAAATGATAAACGGACTCTGAAAAAGTGTGGCCAAAAAACGAAGATTGTTTTGATGCCTTACTTTTTCTAGAACTCTCTTTAAAAGTTGTTTGCGAATCGACGCCTAAAGCGCTACATATTCGGCTAGTAATTTCAGCTTGATTCAGCACTAAATCTTCGTACTTTAGCAAAGTACACTTTTCAGGTGAACTTGAAGAGAAAGAAAACCAATTCATATAATTTATAATCCATTGATTCTCGAGTTCTATTGGATTTACGTTCCACCGTCTAAATTGAGAAAGAAACACATCTTTAGGATTTCGAACTATGCAGACATAATGGCAATTCAAAACATCGTTATATTCTAGTTCAAACTCTTTCATGAGTTGTAGTGCACTGTTCTGCATTAGGTGGTGCGGCGACTTTTCGATAAACGTTGGTCCAAATTTTTTTATTATTTCAAACCAACCTCTAAATATTAACTGTTTGTCATCATTATGAGGCGGTAGGAACCCTAAATTCAGTTCTAGAAAATCAACGATCTCAGTGCGTGCTCTCATGGCACTATACGGCACAGAACTGGCGAGCATCTTTAGTTGTGGTAAGTGCAAAACAGAAGCAGCCTTTGTCCAATAAAGCGTCTCTGACTCAAAATGCTTTGTAACTGGGTACTCATGTATACCTAGTGCTTCATTAAGACTACGGAAAAGAAAACTAGAGCCAGAGGACTTCTCAGAGAGTATGTAAATTATGTTTAACTTCTGGTCAACTGTCATATCGAGCCACTCTTTTCCTGTACAAATCCAAGAACACTTGCATACTGATTCTTTGTTTTTTGAGCAATTGCATTCCAATCATATCTTTCAAGAAATTCAGATTGCACAACGTGTAAATTTAATTCATCGAGATTGTTTAGTTTATTAGTTAAAGAGTTGACGTCCCCAACTTTAAAATAGCAATCGGTTTGAAGTGCTATGTCTAAATTAGGTTGTATATCAGATAGGATGACTTCTGTACCTGCACTTATCGCTTCAAGTGCTACTATTGGATGTCCTTCGTGATAACTAGGCAGAACAAAAACTCTTGCAAATTTGTATAAGCTTTGAAGCTCAATACCGCTGCGTCGGCCAGCAATTACTACTTTGTCACTAGCTTCATTTTTTATTTGTCGCGAATATTCATCGTCATGATCAGCATCTCCTACAATAACAAGCTTATGGGGGGCTTCTGAATGGTTGAAGGCCTTGATTAGATCGTGCAGTCCTTTTTCAGGAACCAACCTTGCAACAGCTAAAATATAACTGTCCGATAAAACAGAAAGATCTTTAGGAAGATCGCTTTTTACACAATTAAAACCAAAATTCGCAAGTGTTCCATTTGGAATAAAAATAATGTTGTTCTTTCTTTTCGGAAATTTGTTTTGAAGTTCTAATGTTAGAGAGCGACCAACTACAATAACTTTATTCGCAAACTTGCACGCCATTTTCTCTCCGGTTTTGAGAATAAACTTAGCTAATGCATTCCACTTTTGACGATCATAGTCAGCTCCGTGATGGGTTACTACCACTTTCAAACCAAGTAAGCGTGCGAAAGGCGTAAAAATCGCAGGTCCAATTGCATGAACATGGAGTACGTCAGGACGGATAAATACGGCTGAGTAAATAATAGCAATGAATGTATGAAGAAAAGTTTCTAAAAACTTATTTTGGATTGCCCACAAACCAACAATTGAAACACCTTTGTATTCAGTTTTCCGCTTTTCCAAGTAAGGGCTACGACCAATGACGGTAACTTCAACTCCTTCACCCGCAATCCTAGGATAAATTTGCTGACAATGAGACTCTATCCCCCCCATGATATTTGGAATACCTCTAAGTCCTACAACTGCTATTTTCATTTACTTAATATCCCTGTAGGTCTTCGGGCCATCATTACTGATCACTTTCGCTGGCATTCCCGCAATAGTCACATTCCCTGAAAAACTCTTGTTAACGACAGCATTTGCTCCAATACCGATATTATCGCCTAGTTCAATACCACCATATATTTTCGCACCCGGACCTATATAACAGTCGTTACCTATTTTAGGCGCTTTCATCCCGTCTCTTACATCAGCACCAATATTTACACAGACATGAATTCTACAATTCTTGCCAATTTGTGCGTTCGAGTTAACAACAATAGTACCTGCATGTGCAATTGATAAGCCTGGACCAAAAACATTTGGAGGTATTGAAAAACCTAACTTTCTTCCTTTTTTTCGAACTTTGAGCCGTAAATAAGCAACATAAACTTTGCTTAGTAGTCCAATCTTGCAATTCAAAAAGTACTCCAACTTTCTCAAGCATTTTTGAAAAGACCAAATGTCATGGGTTAACTTGTTTTTCAGTGAAGGTTCTATATTTAGTGATTTCAAATCTTCATCTAGAAACATTCTATAATCCGATTTACTCTTAATTTTCATAAAGTAATTCCCGTTTACTAAAAGAATGTCTGCAATGTTTAGGTTTCTTTTTATAACCAATAAGAACAGCATTGAAGATTGAAAAGAATATGAGCCCTTCAATATTCCATAGTGGCATGGTCGCCATATTCATTGCTAAGAAACCGACGAATGATAACGCAATAATTTTTGACAACTTTTTGTCTAATAGCTTGAGTGAATTTATGAGGATAGTTATGCAGACAAAAATGAAACTTACAAAACCAAGTACGCCGTACTCGTAAAGATACGAAACAAAAGTATTATGAGCGTATAAATTGAAACGCCCCTTCCAAGAGTCTGGGCCGAACCCTAATAGTTGGTTAAGTAACTCGGCATTACGGAAAGCATCAATGTATTGGCTCCATATATAGACTCGGGCTGACATGATATCACGCTCAGAGTCTGAGAAGTATATTGGGGCTTTTAACATCAAGTCTAAGTTACCCAACAAAAGTCCTATGTCAGAAAACCTCTCACGCATCGAAACAGACAATGCGACAAATACAAAACATAATATAATAGCAACAACCATCATCACCGGTGCTTTTTGGGAAGGTTTTAAGCGTTGTTCGACTAGCGTGAAATAAAACACTGCTGCTATAGGGATTATGGTCAGAATAGATGTTCTATAATTTACTAAAATTAATAGAAATAACGAAAGGCTGAACAAAGCCGTTCTGAAGGGCAGAGTACCTCGATTGATGAGCCCTATTACGAAGATAAAACTAACAATTATCATTGAAAAAGCCGCTTCGTGGTTATACCCACCAATAAAACTAGCGGAACCATCAGCTTCAGTAGCCTTTGCTTGCCCTAAAACTACAGAAAGAATTTGCAATGCAACTGGCATTGTGAATGCCACAAGCAGCTTTTTCAATGTTGTATTTTGTCCTTGTAACCTAATTGATATTACGAGCGAGCTGGCAAGTACCAAAAAATAACACCATTTAACTAACACATTGATCGTGCCTGGTATTTTCATATTTACAAAACCACTAATTGCGATACAAAGACAAAAAAGAAAAAACGGGAAATACTTTTTGAGCAAAAGCGCTGACGTGGGAATAAGCAGTAACCCTAAGCCAGCTACACCAATACTTCCCAAAGCATTTATTGAAAAGCCCGCAACCAATGAAGGGTAAGTAATAGTATGAAATGCTGACAAAAAGAATCGCAACCATATAGCGCAAATAGCAAACGCTAAATATTTATTGCAGTTCCCCGTTATGGTGCGATACACCATAATGAAGCTTATTAGGCTAACAACTACCTTTAACCCTTCGAACATGTTTATTTACAAACCTTTTCAATAATGGCTATGACTTTTTCTTGAAAGGCATTGTAAGAAAATTGCTTTGCACAGCTTTTGCTTTTTGCAACGTAAGATGCCCGAACAGTTTCATCACTGAATGAGCTTAACGCACTTGCAACACCTTCAGCGTTATTTAACTCACAAAGAATACCGTTTTTTTCATTACTAGCGCCAGTTACTCTGTAAGGGTATTGCTCGGCAATAATTTCCGCAGGGCCAGATTCGCAGTTTGTTGCTATTACTGCTTTTTCTAAACACATGGCTTCAACAATGGCATTAGGGAAGCCTTCAGCGTTCGACGTACTTACAAAGTATTCGGCATTGCTTAAATAAGGGTATGGGTTTGCTTTAAAACCAAGAAACTGCGTTTTGTTTTCAATTCCTAGCTCTTTGGCTTGTGCTTTTAGGTTCGCTTCTTCATCGCCCACGCCCAGAATTACTAGGTTTTCTGCTATGTTAGCTTTAGCATAGGCGTTAAGTAGTAAAGAGAAATTTTTATTTTTGACTAAGCGCCCTACCCCAATAATGTAAGGCTTTGCTGGCAGATCCTGCACATTTTCCGATGCCTGGGCCTGAAGCTGCTGTATATCATACGGGTTATACAGCACCGAAATTTTGTCTCTTGATACTGCATAGTTGTCGATAAGGTCGGCTTTTACGCCTTCAGAAACGGCTACAACGCTGTCAGCTTTGTTGTAAAGCAAACGAACCAAAAGTCGGCTTACACTATCTTTTAGGCCGCCAGAAAGGTGGCTTGTTGTATTAACCCGCTCGCTAATTATAGCTTTAAACTTTAAGCGCTTAGCTAAGGTAACGTTCAAGAAGTTACTTCGCGTTAAGAAACTAAAGCAATATTCTGGATTTAGTTTCGCTAAAACCGGCTTTAGCTGCTGGTAGCCCGAAACTAGACTGCCCTGGGAATTAAGCACTATTTTATTAACGTAATCGGGGCAAACTTGAGATTCAGGCAAGTCATCTAGCAAAATAAGGTGTACGGGAATGTTTTTAGCAACGAAATAAGACTGCATTATGGTTAACAGTTTAACCATTACTCGTTCAGCGCCACCGCCTTCAAGTGAATTAATGATAAACACCGCTGGACGCGCTGAGTACTCCATGAAAGTTCCTTTTCGTTGTAAAATTACTACAAAGCTTGGCAATGATACCAGACGGCGCACAACTTCATAACCCGCACCGCATACTTATATTTTTAAAACCTTAATTAAAAACAGTTAAACATGAACCATGCCAGAAAGATCACTTTCTAATAAAATACCTTTATGATTTTTGAAATGCCTTTCAAGTTCTTAATAAGTTTGCCATCATTGTGTTATTGGTAGGCAAGCTATGGTAACGCATAGTAGTGAAAGATTTTTTACACTTGCCTTAATCTATTGCATAAAGTACCTACGGTTTGCACCAAAAGAAACGTTCATGCTCACCTTTTCTTGCCTTATTAACTGTGCGCGGCATGTTATTAGCTGCTCGCATGGTTGTGATTGTAGGGTGTACTTTGTTGGCAGTTACATCGCCCATTGCACAACAAAAAACCGTGTTCACACCCCAAGTTTATGCCCGTATTGGTTCAGTTTATGGCACTGAGGCTAGCGAAAACGTTGCTAAATGGCGACAATTGGTTAGTGAACTACAAAGTGAAGACTTAGACGAAAAGCTTTACGAAATAAATCGATTTTTTAACCGCTTTGATTTTGTAGACGACCTTGTTCACTGGCAACAAAAAGATTACTGGGCAACGCCAATTGAGTTTATTTCTACCGGTGCAGGCGACTGTGAAGACTATACCATAGCCAAATATTTCTCTTTACTCGAGCTTGGTATTCCCGAACAACAGTTGCGACTAATGTATGTTACTGCGTTAGAATTGCGCCAACCTCACATGGTATTGGCGTATTATGAAACCCCAACCTCTATTCCACTTGTTTTGGATAATATAAACAGGCGTATTTTGCCTGCCAATAAAAGAAGAGATTTGTCGCCTATTTATAGCTTTAACGGTAACGGACTGTGGGCTGCTAAAGCTATGGGCACTGGCCGCAAACTTAGGGGAAGCGGCCCAATGAAAATGTGGGACGACATGGTAGAGCGGCTAGACCGCGTTATGTACGGAGATAAACAAGAATAATGAGACTATCTACCCAATTAAGTTCAAGCTTACTCGTTTTTTTAATACTGGTTTTTGCTGGTTCTTTCATAATAAACGTTAAGCTAACAAGAGAATATGTAAACGAGCAGCTTGCTACCCACGCGCAAGATACCGCAACTTCGTTAGGACTTTCTGTTACGCCCTATTTGGGTGACGCTAACGGCCTGATTGTAGCCGAGACCATGGTAAATGCTATTTTCGACAGAGGGTTCTATCAGTATATTACCATTACTGACATGGAGGGGAACCTACTGATTGAAAGACGTAACCCAGATACTGTCGATACGGTTCCTACCTGGTTTACGGATATTGTAGAAGTTACTCCCCCCGTTGAAAAAACAGAATTAAATGATGGTTGGACGATGGCAGGTGAACTAGCGGTTCAAAGTCACCCAGGGCTTGCCAATGAAACCTTGTGGGAAAGCGTTAAACAAAGTGCGTTTATGTTTTTTGCAGCCTTTGTTTTTGCCTATATTGCCCTGCTTTTTATCATCACTGCCATTACAAAACCGCTTCGTATTGTGGTAAATAAAATTGAAGATATTCAAAATCAAAAGTTTTCTCACATCAACTACAGACCTTTTACGAAAGAACTTTCTTTTATAACCCAGGCAGTAAACAGGCTTTCTACTTCTGTTGAAGTTATGTTTAAAGAACTAACACAAAAAGCCGAGCAGTTCAGAATTCAAGCTTTTGAAGACAGCCTTACCGGTGTGCAAAATAGAAACGCTTTCACCCGCCACATGAACGCGCTACTAAGTAAAACTGCCACCTCGGATGAAGGCTATTTAATTTTAATACGTCTTGCACAACTAAACGCTATTAACATGACGTTAGGTGCTCAAGATGGCGATAAGTATGTTACTGGTGTAGCTGAAGAGCTTAAAAACTTCTCATCTAGTATTCAAGAAACATCATTTTTGTTTAGGATATCGGGCGCTGATTTTGTTTTGGTTACAGAGGCTATGACAAAGCAAGAATGTGAAGCCCACATAAACGTACTCTGTAGTACGCTAGCACCTTGCAACCCACTTAAAGATGGCAGTAAAGCAGTATGGATTGGCGCTGCGCAGTTTAATGATGAACAATCTTTTTCCGAAATTATGGAAAATGCCGACAGCGCGCTTATGGCCGCTACAAAACAACCCAATGGCTGGCAATTTGCGTCTGAGCTTTCTCACATTCACAGCAATACGGCGTGGAAAGAGCGTTTGAACCAAATATTACACCAGCAATATGCCGATATACTTATTCAGCCTGTAATGAACGTTGACCAAAACACGCCCGCTTATTTCGAGGCGTTTGCACGATTTAAAGACAAAGATACTGGCAACCCTATACCAATGTCTCAATTAATTCCTGCGTCAGAGCGCTTGAACTTAATTCCTGAGGTAGATAAGTTGGTGGTAAGCCTAGTGCTTAATAAGCTAGCAGAAGACAAACGTAATGTTGCGATTAACATTGCGAACGCGTCGCTAGCCAATGCAACATTTAGACAGTGGCTATTAGGTTTACTGAACCAAAATGAAGCGCTGTGCACCTATTTGATCTTTGAATTAGAAGATTCTGCGTTAATACACCATAAAAACGATGCAGTATCGTTTTGCAAGTCGCTGGTTAATTTAGGCTGCAAGATTACCATTGAACATTTTGGAGACAATCTTGCATCGTTAGTCGGGTTGAGGGCTATTCAGCCTCATTTTGTAAAAATTTCTGGCAAACTTACGAAAGATATTCACTCGGATAAAGACAGTCAGCTGTTTGTAAGTAGTTTATTGAGTATCGCTCGTGGGTTAAGTATTAACATTATTGCTGAACTTGTTGAGAATGAAGCGGAATGTGTCGCTTTGTCAAAATTAGATGTTTCATATCAACAAGGTTTTTATTTTGCTAAACCATCGCTGTGGCAGTTTTAATACACGCGTAAAATGAGCATAAATGAATAGATGTACAACAAAAGCGAGATCTTAGACGTTCACTTGTTGTACAATATGGTCATATGGCGTTAGCAAGAAGCTAACCAGACGTTTTTAATCTAAGGATAAGTTATGCGTAGCAACATTATTTTATCTGTGCTCTTTTGTGTATTGATTGCTTTTTCAACAGTTTCTTTTGCACAAGAAGGTAGCGTACCAGGCCTACAAGTTAGAAACCTTCTAGTTACTGAAATTGAAGAAGGTTCAGCAGTTGAGCAAGCAGCTAGTGAAGTAAGCCAGACCGTACTTGACGAAGGTATGTTTTTTAATGCCGCTGGCTTATCTTACTTAAGCGAGAACCAAGCTGCTTATCAATCGATGGTGAGTCTACTGAACGACAACGCAACCGGCTTTGAAATTGCTATAGCAGGTTTTGGTGAATTGCCGGAACAACCAGAACAAGTAGTAACTATCGCTATTTTGATGTTCCCAGAAGACGCTAATGAAATTTACAATATCGCCCTTCAGATGCAGGTTATTAGCGAAGAAGACGCATTATTAGCAGTTATTAATGCAGGTGTAGACCCTAGCACGTTAACGGCAACTGCGGCAGGCGCTGCAGGCAATACCTTTTCTCCGCTAGGTGTAGGTACGGGTGCCGCTGGTGCTGGCGGTGGCGATACCACTATTTCAGCGAACTAAAGTCCATTATTTTTAAATTTCGCGCTAGTACGTTGTAAGTGCCTATTTTTAATACCCAGAAAACCGAAAAGTTTCTTTTCGGTTTTCTTTTGTTCACTCTTTTTTGGCTGCCTTTATCGTTAGGTGCCAACCGCCCTTGGGCGTGGGCATTAATGCAAATGTCGTTTTTCTTTATTGGCGGCGTTTTATTACTCATTAACAACTCTTTACTTTCAAAGCTATACGCACAATTCAAGGTGCTTGTTATTGTATGGATGGCATTTTTAGCCTGGCAGCTCGTTAATATAATTCCCCTTCCTTTTTCTTTAGTTGAAGCCCTTCGCCCTGAACGCGTTCACTTTATGATGAACGAAAATATTCGGTACGTAGAAGATATAAGGTCGCAGTGGCTTTCGCTAAGTTTCGATGTTGGGCAGAGCAACGTTACGTTTTTTAAATCGCTTGCCTATTGCTTCTTGTTTTTCATTGCACTTACGCTTATCAAAACAGGTAAACGCCTTAGGTACACTTTGATAGTGATTAGCGCTGCTGGTGTGTTTCAAGCTATATACGGTGCATTGGAAGTATTGTCTGGCTTACAGTATAGTTTGGTGTTTAAGTTACCTGTTTCGCATATCGCAACGGGAAGTTTTGTGTATAAGAATCACTACGCTAACTTTCTTTTGCTATGTTTAAGCGCTGCTATTGGTTATATGATAGCGAATTTGCGTGTTCAAAGCGGTTCTAGCACTAGAGAGCGATTACGTAGAATAGTGCGCTTTTGGTTAAGCAATAAAGTGCTGTTTCGTATTGGCATTATTATTATGGTTATTGCGTTAGTTATGTCTCGCTCTAGAATGGGTAACAGCGCCTTTTTCATAGCCATGACTATTACCGCCACACTAGGCTTAATTTACTTCAAACCGCGCCAAAAAAGCTATGTAGTGTTATTTATCAGTATGTTGGTAATCGACATTCTTATTGTTAGTAGTCTTTTTGGACTTAAGCAGGTTCAGCAACGTTTAGAGCAAACAAACTTAACTCAAGAAAGCAGAGATGAAGTTATTACTGATGCCCTGCCCCTTCTCTCCCAATATGGGATTATAGGTACAGGAGGAGGCACCTTTTATACGGTATACCCTCAGGTACAAAGTGAATCTATTCAGCACTTTTACGATCATGCTCACAATGAATACCTTCAGTTTGCTATTGAGTTTGGCATAGTAGGCGCAGTCATTATAGCCATGCTCGTTTTGCTTTGCGCGAAAAGCGCCTTAAGCGCAATACGACACCGAAGACACCCGCTACCAAGGGGAACAGCCTTTGCTGCTGTTATGGCGGTTATAGGGATGGCATTACATAGTACGGTAGACTTTCCTCTACAAGCGCCTGCAAATACCGCTATATTTATTATACTGTTAGCGCTAGGTGCGTTAAGCCGCGATATAGCTATGGGAAGACAAGATAAATAACCAACATTGGTTTTATAACACAAGGGGATTTGTGTGGTATTAAAGATAAAGCGACCGATAAAAGAAGAGCCAAACGTTCAACATATGCTGGAACGTATGCCAAAAAATGTTGCCGATTCTTTTACTGACGAACAACTGTTTCACCTAAACACAGCCCTAGCCGGTAGGCGATGGGGTAGCCACAAAGTTGATGTAAGAGGCACTATAGGTTTACTGCGAAGCCGATATTACTTCGTTTTACTGGCAGGCCGAGATAAGCGCGACCTATCGCGTACCGAAAGTCGCATAGGCAAACTGGTGATGGCAGCGGTTATTGCTTTATTCTTATGCGTATCTTTAGTACTAGGCTTAGTGCTGTTGTATATTTTAAAAAGCTGGTTAGGTATTAACCTTTTTGAAGGGTTTTCATTAGGCTTGTGGGATTGGCTAAACGGGAAAGGATAGCTAATTGTAGGTTATGCAGTTGGGTATGCGTTTTTTAACCGGATAACTGGCGTCGCGCAACCATCTGCAAACAGTTTCACTCGCATTGTGCTTTTGTATTGCCTTTAAAACAAAACCTCTGCTTAGCGGGTTTTGAAGGCCTAAATTCAAATGCTGTTCCAATTGCTCTTTAATTTTTACATAGTGAATAGACCTTGCACTAAACATTTCTAAACCAAACTCCACTATGAATTTATGCACTATGGCATCTTGTGGGCCGGCTTGCTTCGCGTTTTTTAAGTAATGGTAAAATTCCTTATCTAACTCACCCTGCTGTAGCTTTACAGAAGCCAAGCCAATCCAGCTACCGCTCCAAGTAGGCCTTATTAACAGACTTTTTTCGTAGCTCTGTGCCGCATTCTTTAAGTTATCACTATGGCTCTTTAAGCCTAATTCAGCATCGCTCGATTCTTTACTTCTCTTTTCAACAAGGGCTTTCCACTCGAACAGCTGCCCTTGTATTTGATAATACAGCGCGTTATCTGGGAAATAATCGATAGCGCTCCTAATTTTACTTAGGCCACTGTCAATTCTGTTTATTGAAGCTTTGTCAGGGCTTAGTTGCCACCCCTCAATATCGTTTTTCACGCTGTAATACGCGTTACCCGCAATGAAAAGCTGGAAGCTCCACAAAAAACAGAAACCGGCAAGCAGCACCATTACCCACTTCAGTATTAAGCTGTTATTTGTGAAGCTATTGAGTAAACGGCTAGTCATTGATTGGTTCATTGCTTTGAGCGAACGACACTATCTCACCAGGCCGCTTTATAAAAACCTCTTGTGCGAGTTCATCACTGAATGTCGACACAACTTCGTAGGCGGCGCTCATATCGTTAGGCCGGCGTACAAGGTCATGGGTGTCTGACGCCACAATATGAAATGCTTTGTTTCGCATCATAGATAATGCAAAGTCTTCTACCTTGTCGCCAAAGCGGCCTGTTAACGCACCTGCAGTAACTTGGAACATACAGCCTTGTCGCTGCAGCCAACTAAATTTGTGCTGCTCAGCTAACAACTCACGGTTGCGTTCTGGGTGAGCGATAAGTGGCTGCACGTTATTTTTCAAAAGCCACTTTATAAGTACTTCCAAGCCTTGCGGTATATGGCTATGTGGCATTTCTAGTAGCAGGATATGCTTGCCGTTATATTCGCCTAAAAAAGGCAGCTCCTTTTGCTTGTACCAAATAGGAATTAGCTCGTTGACGCGCACTTCTGCGGCAAAGGAAAGGGAAAGAGGAATACACGTGCGATTTACTTCTTTTTGAAACTCTAAGAAAGTTTGTTCGATAGACTTTAACGTATTGTCAAAATAGCCTTTGTGTATATGTGGTGTGCAAACCATATGGCGAACACCGCCATCTACCGCTTGCTGTGCCATTTCCAAGGCAATGTCTAGAGACCTGGCACCATCGTCGATGCCAGGTAATATGTGGCTATGTAAGTCTATCAATAAATGCTGTTAGCTGTTTTTATGACTAGTATACCCATATTGATCATAAAACCCAGCGTACCTTTGTGCTGCTCCTGATTTGCGTAAGTCTACTTGATTTAGTACTACACCATCAAGACGATGACCCACTTGAAGGAAACGAGACAAGCCATTGTTAATTAGTTTTTCACTGGTACTGTCAGCACGCACAACATAAATAACCGAGTCACAAGAGTTAGCAATAACCATAGAATCACTTACCGCTTGCGTCGGTGCAGTATCAATAACTACATATTTATACCGTGTTTTCAGCTGTTGAATTAGCTCGTTAAAACCTTTATCTGAAAGTAGCTCTTGCGGATTAGAAGGAATAGTACCGGCAGATAAAATATCAATATTAGACTCTTCATCCCTTACTAAACACTCGTCAAATGTATGAGATTTGAGTATAAGGTTCGCTACACCAGGCTGGTAATTTGGAATATTGAATTGCTTACCAACACAAGGGCGACGTAAGTCTGCATCGATAAGTATCGTTTTATCAAGCTGACCTAAGGCGAACGCCAAGTTTATAGAAACCGTCGTTTTACCTTCTTTAGGTACACTTGAGGTTACCATTATAGCTTGCTGCTCTTTGTCTAAATTTAATAAAGACAAGCTAGTACGCAATGTACGAACAGACTCGGCAAACTGATGCTTTTTACCGTCGAAGAATGAACGAACGGGCAAGTCGGTCTTTTTCTTGTGTGGTAACCAAGGAATAAGGCCCAGCATGCGTTGACCAAGCTTGCGCTCAACATCTTCCACTGAACGTATACCACTGTTAAGCGTTTCCATCGCAATAGCTAAGAACACACCAAAACCCACACTAAATACGAAAGCTGCGCCAATTAACAATTTTTTATTTGGTTTTGAAGGCACATAGTTTGGAAGCGCTTCATCCAACACTCTTGCGTTTGCAGATTCAAACCCACCTAGCTCGTCTGTTTCTTTTAAGCGTGTAAAGAATGAATTGTAAAGCTGCTGATTAATATCAACTTCGCGCTGAAGGGCTTTGCGCTGATTATCCAGCGCGGATAGGTCGCGAAATTCTGCTTTTGCTCGTGAAACTTCTCTTTCTAACTGAGCAACACGATCTTCCGATACTTCGTATTGCGTAGTTATACTTCTAATAAGGTCACGAATTTGGCCGCTTAATGTTTCTCTTATTGATGAAAGCTCAGCGTTTGCTGCAATCATGCGCGGGTGTTTCGGGCCGTATACATTGCTAAGCTCACTTACGCGCGTCATCGCCTTAGCTTCGTCGCGGCGAACGTCTCTGATAGTCGGGTGGTTAAGCACTTCTGGTAAACGCGCAATATCATCTAAAGAAACATCGTTTCGTGTTTGCTTGTAAATTACCGCATTTAATTTAAGCGCCGTTTGCGCATCTAATAACTGCTTACTTAGCTGCTCTAGTTCTTCAGACGCTAAACCTACTACACCATCAATGTTTACCACTTGGTTTTCTTCATAGAACTTCGCCAAATTACGTTCAGCAACATCTAGTTTCTGCTTCAAACCTTCTAAGCTTTCTGTAAGAAAAGACGTCGCTTTTGCCGTCATATCCAGCTTAGCTTGAAGATAGTTCTCGATGTACACATCGGTAACAGCGTTGGCCAATTCAGCCGACAGCTGCGGAGATTCGGTGGTAACGGTAATACGCATTACTTGCGTGTTATCTACCATTTCTACAGACAACGCTCTCATTAGCAAGGACGTAGCTTTACGTTTTTTAGCCGCTAAAATTTGCTCTTCGGTAAGCTCTTTTGGCTCTTCCTGCGGCAAAAATGGTAATGCCTCTAGAAGACTGGCTTTAAGCTGGTCGGCAATACCTGGCTCTTCTTTGGCTGGCATAAACTCTTCATTATTCCATAATGACAAGCTTTCCACCGTACGCTCTGCAATTTGACGCGACTGCAAAATTTCAAACTGAGTTTGCATGTAGTCTTTACGCTTGGTATCTAAGCCATAGACTTCTTCAATTGAAACAACGTTAGCTTTGTCAGCTTCTACCAAGATAGTCGTGGTAGAGGTATACATGGGCGTCATGCGCATAACTAACAGCGCAACTAAAATTGTGAACGCAATTGCTAATGAAATAATACGAAATGCGTAACGCTTTATAATTCCTAAATAATGAGCAATGTCGATGGTTTCATTTTCAAACACACCGGCGTTTAACTCTTCCCTGCTATTTACTGCCATTTTTATTCCTGAACGCTACGTAAAATTTAGAAGAAACGCTGATTAATGGTGATAATGTCACCAGGCTGGATCATGTCGCTAACCGTTACTGTGAACTCGTTAGTTCTGCCATCTTTTTCGCGAATGATTGTTATTTTGTCGCGCGCTGCTCGTTCGGTGTACCCGCCTGCTAACGCCGCCGCTTTATTTACCGACAACCCTGGTTGGTAAGCATAACCGCCAGGGCGCTTAACTTCGCCATCAATAAAGAACGGGCGATATTCCACGATAGCTACAGAAACAGATGGATTAACAAGGTAGTCACCTAGTAAACCGTCGTATATAAGCTGTTCTACTTGTGCTGCAGTTAGGCCTACAAGCTTTATTTCACCAAGGAATGGATAGTTTATTGTGCCAACGTCAGGAAGGCGAACCTCCATAGACAGATCGTCTTGCCCGAAAACACTTATTTGTATTCTATCGCCAGAGCCCAGCTGATATTGGCTCATACTTAAATTACCCTCTTGGGCCGTAACGACGTTCGAGAGGAGTAAGAAACAAATTAAGAAGAAACTATAAACTACACCATTCTTCACAACGTAACCTCTGCGGATAAACCTACAACGTTTCTATCGTAACCTATTGATTCTCTATTACTGTCACGATCTGCTAACTGGTAAAACAGCGAGAACGATAAATAACGACGTGCTTGATAATTTAGAGAGGCTGAATAGCGCATCAGCTCGTCATCACGGTTTTCTATACCTTCATCATTTAATACATATTCATTGGTTTCACGAGTTATACTCACAGAAGAACTTAGACGATTTAACCACTCATGATTCCATGATGCAGTATAGTCTCTGCCACGAATGAAGTTTCCTTCGCCGTTTGTTTCGCGAGTATCCGCATTGGTCGAGAAGCGGAACGTTGAATATGAAACAGGTTGCCACTCTACTCCAACTTCCCAATCTGTTCCGTAAAAGGTGCTTCTTGTTGCAGATTCAAAATCTTTCTCTTTATAACCGACTTTCGCAAAACCCGTTGTTGCAGCAGTCGATTCCCAAGTTACACCTAATAGAACACGTGTCTCGTCACTATCACGTGTTTCAATCCCGGTTTGGTTATCGTATCTGACATAAGTTTGGGTGACATCAAGAACGGCTGTAGTCGCTGAACCTATTCTATAACCCAATTCAGCGCCTACTTTATTTTTTACACGATCTCGAATTAGGTAAGCTTGTTCAGACCTATCATAGTCTAGCGTTTCACGGTTGGCTTTGAGCGTTAACAAACCATCAGATGTAGCAGCGCCGTACATGTATTCACCACCGAAATAAGTACTTTTATACCTGTCAGGAGTAGTAATAGCTGTACCAAGGCCTAGTGAGAAGCCGGTGCCTCTCTCTTCATGACCGTCTTCATATTGAGCGACAGCATTGACTCGATGGCGACTGTTCAACTCGAAGTCACCCGAAGCTTCTACAAAATGATCGGTGTAATCGTCGTTATCACTAGAAAAATAAACGCCGCGTTCTAATCTATATCCAACTTGAACTGGGTTACCATCTACTTCTGTAGCAGCGATCAATTCCGGTGATAACGTAGCGCGCCAGCTATATATTTTGGGGTCATCATCACGCGCATATGCAACGTTATCAACATAAGCCATTGACGAAGTAAATGATGGTATTAAATCGAATTGTCCAGCTTGGATTCGACCGGCCTCTTGGGCATATAGTGTCGGGGTGGCGCAAATTACCGACATTGCTATGATGCTTTTGGTCCTTTTAAACATGTTTTTTCCTTCCTTCGATGACCTATCTGTAATGACAATCTAATAACGGTAACTTCGTTTAGCTTTCACCCACTACACACGCGTATAGCTCTAGTAAAAGAAAAATCTGCATCTTTTACAATTTTTGGTGTTTTTTTACCGGAATATCTAAACTATATTTGAACACGAGCAATAGACGTGCCGTTTTTTGGCCTCTTAACTAAACGTAGAAAAAGTTTCGTTAACTCGCCTGCGCTCAACAAACGGCCGCTCGCAGACACATTAGCTAAATCAAAAGTATTTTATAAAGTACTTAGGTATTGTTTCAGCTATATGTCGACACGTTATTTTGCTCAGTATGCTATCGTATTTATGTAACGAATGGAAAGCTTGTGAGCGTCATTCTACTCTTTCTGCACCAAATTAGTACGAAATAAAGTTGTTTGCTGTAATAAAATTACAATAACAGTCCAATATTGTTACAATGAAAAATAGTAGTTCTGAAATAACTAAGATTAACGTGTCAAAAACACATAGTTGTAAAAGCAGCAAACACCGCGCCATAATTAGGCACAACTATTGCTTACTTTTAGATAAATGTATTAGCTGTTTTTACTGTTCACGTAATAATTGGATCAGGCTAGTAAAACAACCAAGCCATCCACGGCGGCCTTCACTTTTCACCTAGAGATTACCTAAATGGACAATAGAGTAGAATCTAACAAAGCGATAAAAGCTCATCCGGTAGAACCTAATACCAACGGTGGTTTAGTTGTTAGAAACCAGAGCGGTTTTTCTACGATTTACAGACTTATTGACCTTTCACTTGTCACTATTCTTTATTATTCTTCGGCTGCGTATTATGGAACGCAAATAGACACAACAAGCTTAATCCTACTATTTATCAACGTAATTTGTTTCCAAATTTCAGCGGAAGGCGTAGAGCTTTATCGTTCATGGCGCGGTCACAGAACACCAGAAATGCTTCGCGCAGCCGCAATTACTTGGATGTTGAGTATTCTGGGCACTATGACCATGGGATACTTCTTCGTTCAAGAAATTAAAACTCCGCCGCCTGCAATTTTACTGTGGTTCGCATCGTCATTCGTTGTTTTAATCATGTGGCGATTTGTTATGCGAAAATTTTTATTTCGCATTCGTAAAAGTGGTTTGAACTCACGTCGCTCTATAATAATAGGCGCTACTCAACTTGGCGCGAATGTCGCACTTCAGATACAACAAAATGAGCACTTGGGTATCAAGTTCAATGGCCTCTTCGATGACCGTGAGCCAGAGCGCCTTCCACACGAGATGCAAGGGGCTGTGTTAGGCAACATTGAAGCTGCGATAGAAATGGCAAAGCGCAATGAGGTTGATTACATCTACATTGCCCTTCCGATGAGTGCAGAAAACCGAATTCGCAGCATATTAGAGCAGTGTAGTGACACCACGGCAAACGTTTATGTTATTCCGAACTTCTTCATGTACAACCTACTAAATGCTCGCTGGCAAACAGTAGGTAATGTGCAAGCACTAAGTGTTTACGACACCCCGTTCCAAGGTGCAAGCGACGTTCTTAAGCGTTTTGAAGATATTGTTTTAAGTACTCTAATTTTAATGCTTATATCTGTTCCTATGTTAGCGATTGCAGCAGCAGTTAAGCTTACATCCAAAGGGCCCGTTATTTTTAAACAAAAGCGTTACGGATTAGATGGTAAACAAATTACGGTTTATAAGTTCCGGTCTATGACCACGCAAGATAATGGTGCAGTTGTAAAACAAGCAACCAAAAACGATGCCCGTTTAACGAAGATTGGTGGTTTCTTAAGAAGAACGTCTTTGGATGAACTACCGCAGTTTATTAATGTTCTGCAAGGCCGTATGTCGATTGTTGGCCCTCGCCCTCACGCTGTGGCGCATAACGAGGAATACCGCAAAATCATTACAGGCTACATGTTACGCCATAAAGTTAAACCAGGAATTACAGGCTGGGCACAGGTAAATGGCCTGCGTGGTGAGACTGAGACAACTAACAAAATGGTACAGCGCGTAGAATACGATCTAGATTACATACATCGCTGGTCTATTTGGTTTGATATCAAAATAGTATTTATGACTATTTTCAATGGCTTTATTAATAAGAACGCCTATTGATTACCCTTATTCGAATTTTTCCAAAGCGGCTTAAGCCGCTTTTTTATTACCAGAAAAACGTATCAGCTCTATTTCTCTTTCATGTAGCTATATCTTGCTAGCAAGCGTTTCTCCGAAAGCATATATAACTCATTAAAAAATAATGTCATATCTAATTATAAGTACTGACTCAGTGATATCTTTATAAGCGACCAAGCTGTTTTAAAATATTACCGTTATCAAACTCTGACACATCTCTACAAAACTGATATTTTCTATAGGAAGGTAAAGTTTTATCGAATACAGCTAGTTTTTGCGCTACTTGTTTGTGACCTAAAGATTTAATCGAGCCGATATTTCCTGATGCAAAGTCTGCAAGAGCTTTAAGTGAATCGTCTAGCTGTCCGCCCATAATTTCGTGAGAAGCATCTTGATAATCCAATGACCAAATGAGAAATTCATTTTGGCAAAAGTAATCTACACCTCCATCGATTATAGTAAATCCGGACTCATTAGATATTCCCTCTAGTGCAGCCGACATACCTCTGCTGTAAACATTCATGAGTGAACGATCTCGCCCACTTACAGACAAGAAATGAAAATCCTTTTGCATTAATAAACCGGAAAATTGGCTTTTCAATTTTGCCAAATCTGCGCAATCTGGAAAGCATTCGAACAACAACTTTCTCGTACGTTGAATTGATACTTCCAACTTATTGAGATCCGCAGCTTTAGCAAACACCCCAGAGGCCGCCGCTCCAGCTTGCGCCCCCATACCAGCAAATACATATTCTGTTGGCGTTAGTAACCGATACTTAAAGCTATTATGTGACGAAACTGTACGCGAACTCGAGGTGCTTTGCGTTTTGTCTAACGAGTCCAAAAGACTGCGCGATTTTGCACTTGGTAACTCGAATGTTCTTTCAAAAATTAAATAGGTTTTATCTGATAAGTTCCTATAAAGACTTTTATAGGGGGAGCGGTCTTCTCGAAGCTCGTCCTTCTCACCACCGTAATAATCACGTACGGAGTTGTCTTTCGCTTTGGAAAAGGCTAGTTCATAAAGTTGCTGCCACATCTTTATTTCAAATCGGAGTGCAAACGCTTTTTTGCTATGCCAATCGTTGAATGAGTCGCTCGTAATGGAGGAGTTTTCACTTAAGTCTGTTATAAACTCATTGCTAAGTTTAGTTAAAACAGGAGGAATAATGTCGTTAGCAAAATAGCCAATCTCGGATACTAATTTGTCGTACTCCGTTTTCGACGATATGTCGTTTGAATTTAGCCTTTGTATAAATTTTATTCTTTGAAGCGCTACGTCATCTATAGTTTTTATAGCATTTTTGCTTTCAATAACGTTTTCATCAATCTTCAATTCATCTTCTATAAGCTTTTGCCTTAAATTTCCAAGCATAGCCATTAATGGGTGCGATTGATATTTACCTTCAAATTGTCTTATAACCTCTAGCGCTTTGTCGTTCTGCTTCAACTGCGTATATGTTGCCGCAAGTCCAAACATTACATCAGGCGCGCGTCGTTCATTCGGGAAACGCTTGAGAAAATACTCATAAATCAATTTTCTATGCTCCCAATCTTGATCCTTAGTCGCTAAAGTAAGTAAGTCGCTCGCACTAAGGTCTTCCATTTTTGATGCTACTACTTCTTGGGGCTTCTCGTCTTGACTTACTGTTCTACTCTCGGAATTAGGTGCTTGTGTTAAGGCTTGTGAGTTTCTTACGTTGTCAGAGGGCTTATATTGAGGTTTACTGCCTTCTATAGTGTTTACGTGACGCCCCGTTGTTTGTCGCTGTGTTGTTTTATTTTCTGCAATGACCGCAGCATTATCGTTAGATAACATTTCTACAGCAGGCATGGAATACAATAAGGAAGCACCATCGAATCTTGAGCTTTTGTTAGTTTGAAGTTTTTTGATAAGAACTAGCATAGTATTTCGGTGCTTATTGTTCCTGTCATTTATTATATTTTTCACATCATTTTTTATTCCCCAATATATTGGTACGCCTTCTTCCCGATTTAAAGTAAGAAAGCGCAGCACTGCATAGGGTAAATATTCTGAACTTTTATGTTCCTTGATAAGCTCGTGAAGAATCACTCTTTCTTTTTTCGCTACCTTTTGTTTTTGTCTAAAACTACTGGTTGTTAGGCTTTCTTTTGACTGCGTATTTCGGTGAATCCGAACGGTCATTTCGGTTTTATCCGATCACTTTTTCTTCTTCTTTTTCGTCCTCGGCGTTTTTCAAGGTAGTTGTCGCCTGAGCTGTTAAGCTGCTTCTTTTTTATTCTCCGGATTTAGCTCTACGCTTCCGATCTTATCCCAGTTTCTGGTTTCACCAGACCAACGACTTGGATTTCTCACTTTTGCCTCGGCATATAACTCAGTGCGCTTTGCCAGTATCTGTTGGTCTTCACCTTTGTGTCGCTGCTCTGGGGTAACGAATCTTATGCGGCTATGGCGATGTTCGGTGTTATACCAGCGGACAAAATCTCGCACCCAGGCTCGCGCTTCCTCCAGCGACTTAAAGCCTTCACTCGGCCATCTATGGCAGTATTTGACTGTGCGGAACAGAGATTCTGAGTAAGGGTTGTCATTACTGACACCGGGACGGCTACGTGAGCCGATAACGCCCATTTCAATCATCTTAGCTTGCATGGTCAGGCTCTTCATCGGACTGCCATTATCAGAATGTAAGATTATCTCGTCATTCACGCATTTCTCAGACCATAGCGTGCGTTCCAAGAGGTTAGCGGCATGATCACCAGACTCGCAATCATACACTTCCCATCCCACAACTTTACGGCTAAAAATATCCATTATCATGTACAGATAAAAGAACCGACCAATGACCGTAGAGGGGCAGTACGATATATCCCAGGTCCACACTTCACAGGGTCCCGTAGCCGTAAATCCATCAGGTTTTGCCTGTGTACCTTTGGGTTTTGCTTTGCCTCTGTGGCTAAGCTGATTATTGGCTTTCAATATACGGTAAAAGCTGGATTCCGAACCCAGATAAACTCCCTCATCGGCCAACATGGGCACAATCTGACTGGGCGGCAGACTGGCAAACCGCTCTTCATTGCAGATATCCAAAATGGCTTGTTGTTCTATCTCAGTTAGCTTATTTGCAGGCGTCGGCCTGCTCGCCTCCGGGCGCTTATCTGCACAAATTCCATCCGCGTCCCGCCATCGTTGTAACGTGCGCAGGGATAAGCCGATGATGCCACAGGCTTTGTGCTTTCTGGCCCCCGCACTAACGGCTTCATCAATCAGTGAAATATAGTATTGCCTATCTGAGAACGTGGTTAGTTGTCCTCGTCTTCCCCCCAGTAGGCATTTAACTTTTTTCTAAGCACCAGAAGCGCAGCAGTTTCGGCTAACGCTGCGTCTTTGCGTTTTAACTCTCTTTCCAGCTCTTTAATGCGTTTCTTATCCGCTTTACGTTCCTGGGCCTGCTGTTTACGCTTATCCGCCTCGGATTGATTACCGGAGATACAGCTATGTTTCCATTGCTGGATTTGCTCCGGGAAAAGGCCCTTTTTCCGGCAGTATTCACTTACCTCAACTTCCGACATGGCAGCAGTCTCTATCACCGCAGAAAACTTCTGCTCTGCGGTCCAATTCTCTGGCGTATTACTTTTAGTCAAACTGAAATCGGCCTCTGTATACTTGTCCCGCCAACCATACAACGTAGACAGGCTAATACCTTCTCTTTGCGCAAACTGGCGTAATGATAAACCGCTTTCAATCAACTTACTAACCACTGCCTTTTTATGTTCTTCTGGATAATGTCTCACTCATGCCTAACTTCCGCACCCTGTCTAATACTATGAAAAACTGAGGCGACAACTATCCTGACACAGAGGGATCGGATAACGCCGAAATAAGCGATCGGATTAGACCGAAATCACTGATCGGATTGAACCGAAATGGGTGATCGGAATGGGCCGGAACATGCATTGACACTAACTCACTGAGAATATCTTGGCTGGCGAGCGCTTTCTCATAAAGTTTTTGAGCCTCTGTACTTTCATCAGATAAAGCAACGTTGCAGAATAAACTCAGAACGATGAAGTGAAGAAGCATTTTAGAAAGGGGAAGTGCTTTAGTTTGGTGCATATAGAATTTCCAATGTCCGTATTGTATAGCCTCAAATAGGCATAGCTACGCATCCAATATCTTTACTGAGCTGCGCTTTGAATAGTATTTAAAGTCAACGAGTGATGCTATCTGCGAAACTTAATCCACTAACAAGTGCTTATACGTTTTTTATATAGTCAACAAAAGTTAGATTGAGCCTAAGCCTAACCCATATTGATCATTTTTTAACCTTAAATATGGATGAGTTAGCTTATTAATTTAAAAACCTTTATCTAATCAGTTAAATACGGACAACGAAGCGTAACTGTGAAAGTTAGATTTCGGCTTAAAACCACTTGGTATGAAGAATGAGTTTGAGAAGATGTGTTAGAAATTAAAACGAAAAAAGGCGAGCATCCTGCTCGCCTTTTCCCGAAAGAACTTAAACTTAATTAGTTAATAATTAAGCTAATGCGCCTTTAGCCGCTTCGACTAGTGCGCTGAAAGCTGCTTTGTCATGTACTGCGATGTCGGCAAGGATCTTACGATCGATTTCAACAGACGCTTTCTTCAAACCGTTAATGAAACGGCTGTATGACATACCATTTTGACGAGCAGCAGCATTGATACGTGCAATCCATAGTTGACGGAATTGACGCTTGCGCTGACGACGGTCACGGTAAGCATATTGACCAGCTTTAGTTACAGCTTGTACCGCTACGCGATATACACGTGAACGTGCGCCGTAATAACCTTTTGCCTGCTTGAGGACTTTTTTGTGACGAGCACGTGCGATAGTGCCGCGTTTTACTCTAGCCATTAATCAGTCTCCTAAGTCTTATACGTAAGGCAACATGCGCTGAACCAATTTGGTATCAGAGTCATGAACCAGTTTTTTGCCACGAAGGTGACGTTTACGCTTAGAGCTCTTCTTAGTCAGAATGTGACGTAAGTGAGACTGTTTGCTTTTAAAGCGGCCAGAACCCGTTTTCTTAAAACGTTTGGCGGCACCGCTTACAGTTTTCATTTTAGGCATTGCTAAAACTCCGCATTGTTTAATATCGGTATTTTTCGTGTTGCAGTCACTTCATACCGGCTAATGTTTAGCAGCAAGGTGTTTAAGGGTGCAGATTCCTTAAAACTTTAGACCGTTACTACTTCTTATTTGGGGCTAGCACCATGATCATCTGACGGCCTTCCACACGACGTGGGAAAGACTCGCATGTAGCGATTTCTTCTAAATCCGTTTTAACGCGGTTTAGCAAATCGATACCGATGTCTTGGTGCGCCATTTCACGACCGCGGAAGCGGATCGTAACTTTGGCTTTGTCACCACCTTCAAGAAAGCGACGCAGGTTGCGCAGTTTTACCTGGTAATCGCCTTCATCAGTGCCAGGGCGAAATTTAATCTCCTTGACCTGAATTTGCTTCTGTTTTTTCTTCTGCTCTTTTTGAGCTTTACTTTTTTCGAAGAGGAATTTGCCATAGTCCATAACTTTACAGACTGGCGGCTCGGCATTCGGACTGATTTCTACTAGATCTAGGCTCGCTTCTTCAGCGGTACGCGTAGCTTCTGCTAGCGAAACCACACCAACCTGTTCACCGTCTTTGCCAATTAATCTTACTTCTCTGGCTTTAATCTCATCGTTAATGCGGGCTTTGTCGCCCTGAGCCTTGTTGTTAGCGCCTTTAATGTGCTATTCCTCCAAACATTTAATTCTTTTGTCTGCTTTTAGGTGATTCGTATGAATCTAAAAAATAAAAACTAAAAGCAGACACCTTGATGTGCATTATACACAAAATGCTCAACTATTTAATTGTCTTTTCTACAACTTCTTGTTGAGCCATGGCAATAAAGTCTTCCAGGCCCATTTTGCCTAGGTCATCGCCGCGACGAGAGCGTACTGCTACTTCGCCCGCTTCCATTTCTTTATCGCCCACAACCAGCATATACGGAATACGCTTCAATGTGTGCTCGCGGATTTTAAAGCCGATTTTCTCATTACGCAAGTCAGACTTTGCTCTAAACCCTAAATCTTGCAGTTTTTTTACACAATCTGATGCATAGTCAGCCTGTTTGTCGGTAATATTCATTACCACAACTTGCTGAGGTGCCAACCAAAGTGGGAAGAAACCTGCAAATTCTTCGGTCAAAATACCAATGAAGCGCTCTAGTGAACCCAAAATAGCACGGTGAATCATTACCGGTACTTTACGTTCGCCATCTTCAGCCACATAGGTTGAACCCAAACGGCCAGGCATTGAGAAATCAAGCTGTACCGTTCCACACTGCCACGCACGGTCTAAGCAGTCGTGCAGCGTAAATTCAATTTTAGGGCCGTAGAACGCGCCTTCACCAGGCTGATAATCGAACTCGATATCGTTGGCTTTAAGTGCTTCTGCAAGCGCCGCTTCTGATTTATCCCAAATCTCATCCGCACCTACACGCTTTTCAGGGCGAGTAGACAGCTTAACTTTGATATTTTCAAAACCAAATGCCGCGTATGTCTCATACACCATCTTAATACAGCCACTTACCTCTTGTAGGATCTGTTCTTCTGTACAAAAAATATGAGCGTCGTCTTGCGTAAAGCCTCGCACACGCATTAAGCCGTGTAGCGCACCCGATGGTTCGTTACGGTGACAGCAGCCAAACTCGGCCATACGAAGCGGTAAATCGCGATACGATTTCAAACCTTGGTTGAAAATTTGTACGTGGCCCGGGCAGTTCATAGGCTTAACCGCATATTCACGTTTTTCAGATTCGGTGGTGAACATGTTTTCAGCGTACTTATCCCAGTGACCTGATTTTTCCCACAAAGAGCGGTCCATCATTAATGGGCCTTTTACTTCGTCGTAGCCGTATTCACGCAGCTTTTTACGCACAAAACTTTCTAGCTCGGTATAAATAGACCAGCCGTCGTTGTGCCAAAACACCATACCTGGCGCTTCTTCTTGCCAATGGAAGAGGTTAAGGGCTTTACCAATTTTGCGGTGGTCTCGTTTTTCCGCTTCTTCTAAGCGCTGTAGGTAAGACTTAAGCTGTTTCTTGTCAGCCCACGCTGTGCCGTAAATACGCTGAAGCATTTTGTTGTCGCTGTCACCACGCCAGTAAGCACCCGCTACCTTCATGAGTTTGAAGTGGTGGCAGAACTTCATGTTCGGTACGTGCGGGCCACGACACATATCGGTATATTCTTCGTGTTGATAAAGTGCTGGGCGGTCGTCCTTGCTGATGTTTTCATCAAGAATTTCCATTTTGTAGCTTTCACCGCGCGCTTCAAATGCATCGCGGGCTTCCTGCCAGCTAACTTTATTTTTAACCACGTTGTAATTGGTTTTAGCCAGCTCAAGCATGCGCTTTTCTAACTTAGCTAAATCTTCCTGGGTTAGGCTCTCTTCCATATCAACGTCATAGTAAAAACCGTTGTCGATAACTGGGCCGATAGCCATTTTGGTGTTAGGCCAAAGTTGTTTGATAGCGTGGCCTAACAAGTGCGCGCAACTGTGACGAAGAATTTCTAAACCTTCATCGTCTTTTGCAGTAATAATTTGAAGTTGTGCGTCTGCGTCAATCATGTCAACAGCGTCTACAAGTTCGCCGTTTACTTTCCCCGCAATGGTTGCTTTGGCTAAACCAGGGCCAATATCGTTTGCAACATCTAGTACAGAAACAGGGTTATCGAAAGCGCGTTGGCTTCCATCAGGAAGGGTAATTACAGGCATTTTAATTCCTTTACAGTGGTGACGCCTACTCTGCGCCACATGCATAATCTGATAAATTTAATCGTGCTATTGAGCACTCGAATACAGCGCACTTTCGCCGCGCTATGCATAAAAAATGCGCGGGCTCGGTACAGCAAGTGGTGGATTATAACCAGTGTATGGGCAACTTCAATAATCAAAAGGCTATCTTGGTGCAATTTGTGTCATATTGCTCTTTGCATTTAACATTTTAAGCGTCGAATTCGTGCATTTATGTTTTTTTAACCCATACTTTAGAATAATGCGATTTGGCTTATTAATGCTTTTCTTATGCGCTTTTTTTTCCGCATATGTTCACACCAAGCCAGTTAGTAAGACGTTATCGCGGGTCGGGCACTATCTTTATACCAAAGCGTTTCAAGGGAACGTTTTAAATAGGCGTCTTAATGTAAAGAAATAGACTTAGCAGAGCGTGTGATATGTGGCATTTCATTAGCGAGCATATTTCAGATGAGACCGAGCAATTTTTCAGTTGTCAAAAAGCCGAGCGCGTAAGCGGTGGCGACACCCATGAAAGCTATATTATTAAAGACGCTACTCATCGCTATTTCGTGAAAACCAGGCGTTACGACGACACCCAGCAGCTTTCCCATGAGGCGGAAGGATTAAATGCCTTAGCCAATACACAAACGATTGCCACACCTCGCGTCATCTGCCACGGCATTACCGCCAACGAAACCCCAAATATGGAATATTTAGTGCTTTCTCACATTCGCTTTATAGAGCCTAACGCAGATAACTACTTCACATTAGGCGAGCAGTTAGCGTCGCTTCACAAGGTAAACGCCTATACCAGCTACGGCTGGCCCCACGATAATTACATTGGCGCTAGCGTGCAAACCAATGGACGAATGGCTTCATGGGCCGATTTTTTTGCCGAAAGGCGAATTGGCAGCATGCTAGAACGCTTGGCCTCAAACGGACTTTGGAAAAGCGAGGATGGTGATATCGACTCTATCGTTACGCGGGTTCGACACCTTCTTAGTTTACATCAGCCCCACCCTTCTCTGCTTCATGGTGACTTGTGGGCAGGCAATGCAGGGTTTAATTGTAAGGGGCCTATTTTGTTCGACCCTGCTGTCTATGTTGGCGATGGCGAAACCGATTTAGCCATGGCTGAGTTATTTAACGGTTTTCCCCAATCTTTCTTTGACGGATATAAACAGCACCTACCCATTGAAAAAAATTACCCGTTAAGAAAACCAATTTACCAGCTTTACCATATTTTAAATCACGGGTTATTATTCGGCGCACACTATATTGCGCAAGCAAAACACATGCTAGATGACATTAACAGAGACTAACCCCCTCAAAATACGCCGCATAAGATTTAAAAATAGAGAGCAGCTTTTATTATGACAAATTCAGGCCCTGTCGCACTTATTACCGGGGCAGCAAAGCGCATTGGTGCCGCAATGGCAATGAAATTACACAACGAAGGATATCGTGTGATTATTCATTACGGGCACTCTGAAAATGACGCACACTCACTTGCCGCCAAGCTTAATCAAAAGCGCGCAAACTCGGCGTTTTGCTTACAAGCAGATTTATGCGATACCCACGCGGTTTCGGCATTAGGCGAAGAAGCCGTAAACGTTTGGGGCAGGCTCGATGTGTTAGTGAATAACGCATCTAGCTTCTACCCCACACCCGTTGGCGATATCACCGAGGAAGACTGGACATCGCTTGTTGGCAGCAATGTCAAAGGCCCGCTGTTTTTGTCGCAAGCACTCACGCCAGCGCTTAAAAAAAGTAAAGGCTGTATCGTGAATATGGTTGATATGCACATAGACCGCCCTCTCCCTAAACACAGCGTGTACCTGCTGGCAAAATCTGGGCTTGCCTCGTTAACCCAATCTTTAGCGATAGATTTAGCTCCCAATATACGGGTTAATGGCATAGGTCCCGGCGCAATATTGTGGCCAGAGAGAGAAATGGAAGACGCGGAAAAAGATACGTTGTTATCCAGCATTCCGTTAGGCGAATTAGGTACCCCTGACGATATTGCAAACGCCCTTTGTTTTTTAATTTCGGCACCATATATCACAGGGCAAATCATTTTTGTCGACGGTGGTCGTAGCTTACATACGGGGGCATCCGCGTGAACCAACGTTTGCTAAGAGGGGCTTGTCGCATTGGCACAGTGGGCGTGGCTTTCTTAGCGCTGTCTGGCTGCTTTAGCGATAACACCGTTAAGCACAGTATTGAAGACTATGCTGAACGCCTTTCCCGTGTACTCGATACGCCGCTTCCCCCGTCGTTTGACGATAGCATAGTACGCCCCCTTCCTACGCTTGCCGATTCAGCGTCTCTTAGACATAACATTGAGCCCATAAGTATTAATTTACGGGAATTCTACGCGTTACAAGATTGTGAGCTGGGCACCGTTGTTGCCGAGCGCAACACGTCTTTAGGCAAAAGTCAGCTGCCCTCACAACGGCTAGTTCACGAAAGCAAATTGCTTACGGTGTTAAAGGAATGCGAAGCGGCGCTGCAAAACGAACAAGGCAGTGGTAATGAAAAGCTGGCCGATACTATTGCGTCATGGCGCAAGCAAAAAACCATAGACTACGCCAAAACCTGGGCGAACCTGATTCAAGGAAGCCAAGAGTTACGTTTGGCACTTAACACCCCTCAACGGTTGTTTTCTGTAGAAAACAACAAAGATTCGCTATCAAGCGTAAACGCCCTCTTTTATTTAACCACCGTTAACAATGTGGCTAACCTTGCCACGCCTATCAATAGCAGTGAATTAGAGAATCAACTTCACATTGTTCGCTCAGGCCGGTTGCCGGCTACGCTCTGGCAAACGCAGCAAACCTTAGCCCATACGCTTTCTGAGTTAACGCACATGCTCAGCCCAAAACTTGAAGCGGTAAGCTGCCCGGATGGAAGAGCGAGCGATCAAGCCAAGATCCTGCGCAATGTGTTCTATTTATTCTTCATTGAAAAAATTCAGCCCGTGGGAAGTTTAGTTAACCAATACCACTATAAGCTCTCTCCATTGTGGGAAAAATGGCTTAACGAACCTTCGCTGCACAAAGAACTGAAGCGCTACATTGAAAACCAAACCCAAGAAGGCTTCGCACAGTACAGCGACGCGATGAAGTCGCACGTAAGCCTATGGCAACAGTTTTTAGGCCGCTGTAACTTATCGCCAGTCGCACCCGGCTAAGTTGCTTTATAAAATATTTTCACCGGCCTCGGGGTCTCGAGACTTACGGGCCTGTTCTCTAATCTCATGCGCTTCAGAGGTAACGTCATCCTCTTCACTGTTGTGTGAGTTATCTGAATGATGCCTTTCGCTGCGCTTTGCATCGCTTTGGGGTTTATGTTGGGTGCGAGTCGCTGCGCCGCCTTCACCATGCTCATCTGTGGCGCGTTTTTCAGGCTCAGGTTGTGCGTCATCAGTGCGGGTAATCGCTAAGCCCTGCGGAAAAATACGCTCTCGCGCATCGTCTGGCATGCTAATATCAGCATCTAAGAACGCTTGGGTAATGTTGCGCATTAAAACAGACGACATTTTTAGTACGCTGGTTTTCTCAACATTCACCCAGAAATATACTTTAACGTTGTAGGTAGACGCCCCTAGCTCATCGATAAGAATTTGCGGCTCTGGGTCGTGCAGCACGTTATCTTGCGCATTAGTCACGTCACGCGCAATTTTTTGTGCATGCTGTATGTCTGAGTCGTAACCCACACCAATCACAAAATGACCGCGCATAAGCGGGTTGGCGGTAAGGTTTTTAATAACGCCCTTGTAAATCGTCGCGTTAGGAATTTGAATGTGATTGCCATCGAAATCAACCAGCGTGGTGGCGCGCGCAGTCACCTTCTGAATAATACCCACGAACTCGTTTATTTGAACAATATCGCCTATTCTAAACGGCCTTTGGATGGTAAGAAGTAAACTTGATATAAAGTTCTCTGCAATATCTCTAAAGGCGAAACCTAAAATAAGCCCCACTACGCCAGTACCGCTCACCACAGCAATTGCAAAGCCTGTTAACCCAGCCAAAAACAGAAATAGATATATGCCAAGTAAGATAAGTATAAGGCTTACGCTGCGCTGAATAACCGAACGTAAGAGTGGCGACGCAGTGGTGCGAGTAAAGGGCTTTACCAGCACCTTTGCCACATGGGGGGCTAACAGTATAAACGCCACCATGATAACCGCACCAAGCGCTAACCCGGGTAAACGGTATACAAAACTTTCCCAAAGCGAGGAAAGCAACGATTGCGCGTTCGTGAAGCTTGTTACGCCACCGCCTTCACTGTCTTGCATAAAACGAGAAGTAAACGAAAGCCAGTGACTGAATTGCGAAGTTGATAACATAACCTAATTCCTTGGTAGTAACATTAACGCCCATGCACGCTGTATGCATAATGCCTACGTAGAAATCACAAGATAAGATCCCAGCCCTATTGTGAATAGAAAACTGCCCCAAATAGCGTGCTCAATTACGACCACAGGGGTCGAATTAGTTTGCATATATCGATAGCCAAATATTGCGCCCCCTATCCAAGAGACAACAACGGCCACCCAATTCCCATAAACCAAATGAGCAAGACCAAACAAAAAAGTACTTAGGCCCCATCGTGCGTACTTAGACGGTAAAATGCGTTTGTAGCGGTGGAAAAAATAAGTGCGAAAAATAATTTCTTGCGGGATCACAGACACAATTGGATAAATTAATAGGGTTGCCACCCACATCCAAGGCTGGTTCATTGGCCAATGTAAAAATAGCGCTGGCTTGAGAAAATAAACCACCAGCGCAAGTAAACTCGCCCACGGCAAAAATAGCCTAAGCATACGTTTAAAATGAATTCGGTAATCGTCCCAATGCCACAACTTTATACGCTTAAATTGTTTATCTGCTAACAGTACCGCTAAGCAGAAAAGCCCCATTACGCCCAAAATAGGCATGAGGTAACTTGCGAAATGCTTTATCCAGTACAGCACAGCAAAGGGCACTGCTACAAATAGCAAAATCAGTTCAGACCACAGCTTTGCCACAACACACCTCTTGTTTTACCCATGCTTGTTTTACCCATGCTTGTTGTTCCATTTATGCATTAGATTCTCGCCCTAATGCCCTGAACAACACATTCATTACCATCCGATGACGGTTTTATGAATATTGCTACTATTATGAAAGTGTAGTGCCAATGTGCGCCCTTCGAACGACTAATTCGGTGCTACTTTCGCCTAACGAGCTGCAGCTATAAGTAAGCCATTAATTTCTATTTAGTTTTGTTTACACCCAGAGAATCACTGCGCAGAAAAGACGTTTGAAAAAGGCGTTTAACGGGCGGTTTGTAATTATCAGAAACGAAGAAATATGAAAAAGCGAGAGGGTGAATTCAGGTAGTGTTTGTATAACGCACAAAAGTCGTGAAATAATTGCACAAGATGTATAAGGCGAAACTAATGACAAAAAATAGCCCTAGCGACGTTTTACAACAAATTGAAAAACACTATGCCTCGTTGTCTCCATCGGGCAAATCGATTGCGCACTATATTCAACAAAACCCCATCGCTGTGCTTAGTCAATCTACCTCACTCATTGCCGAGAAAACGGGTACATCAAAAGCCACGGTTAGCCGTTTCTTTCGACAGCTGGGTTTCGACTCGCACCAACAGGCGAAAGACGCGTTGGTGCAATTACGGGAACAAGGTGTACCTGTGGTTAGCCCTTCAAGCGGCGTACTTCAGCATGAAAGTGATAGCAAAAATTTAGCTAATACGTTTGCAAGTACGTCTTCAGAAGCATTGACCGAAGTGGCTAAGCTGCTTGCTTCGGCAGGCCAAATTACCTTAATAGGGTTTAGAAACGCCTACCCTATTGCGCTTCACTTCAGGCAACAGTTAAAACAGATTCGCACGTCGGTACGCGTTTTACCGCAACCCGGGCAAACCTTAAGTGAAGATATCATTGACCTTGGGGAAAACGATGTGGTGGTGCTATTTGGATTTCGCCGCAGAACCCGACAGTTCAAGTATGTCTTAAACAGCATAAAACAGTGTAAAACCATATTGGTTACCGACCCTACCGGTCAAGGCTACCGCCAAAGCGTTGACCATTTGCTGGTTACACACATTGGTAGCGACTCGCCGTTTGATAGTTATGCAGCCCCCATGAGCCTTGTCGCGTCGCTGTGTAATTTAACTTACGAAGCATTGGGTAGCGCCGCGGCAGACCGGGTAGACGCCATTACCGAGATTTATATTCAAATGGATGAGCTAGAAAGTCCTAAACGCTAACGCTTCCAATCGTACGCTTTTTAAGCAATACTATAAACGTAAGTAGCAGATAACAGCTATTATGCAAGTAAAAATGGAACTTTTTCAGGAAAAAGTAGGTATAAGTATAAATTATTTTTATTTTACTGCTTTTGACATGCTGTTGGAGTAGATATGGATAAGACGCAAGTAATCATGGAAGAAGCTAACGGGGTGTTAGCATTTTGGTTTGGTGAACTTTCACCTGAACAGTGGTTTGAAGAAGATCCTGCGCTGGATAAAACAATCGCGTCGCGATTTTCTGAACTTCGATTAGCTGCAACAAGAGGCGAACTTTGGCCATGGCGTGCCACAGCAACAGGCCGTCTTGCAGAAATCATTCTTTTAGATCAGTTCTCTCGCAATATTTTTCGCAACCACGCTGATGCATTCAGTGCCGATAGTATGGCGCTGGTGTTAGCCCAAGAGGCAGTCAGCGTAGAAGCAGATAAGGTGTTGACCCCGCAGCAACGCGCATTTATGTATATGCCTTTCATGCATAGTGAATCACTTGCCATTCACGATGTCGCAATGGAACTGTTTTCTCAAGAAGGGCTCGAGCGTGAATTTTCTTTTGAAAAGCGCTACCAAAAGGTGATTGAAACGTTTGGCCGCTACCCACATAGAAATCATGTGTTAGGGCGCGAGTCGACGGTACAAGAAATCGCCTTCCTTAAAAGTAATCCTCAAGGCTTTTAGCGGCTATTGCCCCCGCAAAACAGCGGCTATTGTGGCGCTGTTTGTTGCGGCTTCACATAAGTTCGTTCGTATTTTTCAATTACCGCTATACGACTTCTTAATGCTTGCCCTTTTGCTCTCCGGTTTTTTGCTTTTCTGCTTTTCTGAAAAGCAACGCTTGTTTCTCCTTGACATTACAATGAAACAATTGTTTCATGTTATGTAGGCATATATGAATAAATAAAGAACGAAAAATAAGAATTGCGCTGTGAGCTCACCTTTTGTAATCAAGCCCTGCGACAAGCATTTTGAGCAGGCAATTGAAAATTTAAATACCTACCTTGGTGACAGTTACAGCCCAGACGTAAGCGCTCATTATAAGCAGAGCCATGCAGAAAGGCGCCTTGATAACGGCCAAGATATAAACACTTCACTTAAGGGCCTTGGTCTAGCGGTGAAAGATTTGTTTCATATAAAAGGTTTGCCCACGGCGGCAGGTAATCCCGACTGGCAGGCAACACACGAAATACCTCAAGCAACGAATACCTGTGTAGCTACCATGCTAAACGCTGGCGCTAATTTTAAAGGTAAAACCATTACCGACGAACTCGCCTACAGTTTGCATGGACAAAACAAGCACTATGCGCCATTAGTAAACCCGGTTGCACCTGCACATATTCCTGGCGGCTCATCGTCTGGCTCTGCGGTAGCGGTAAGTGCTCATCTTGCCGATATTGGGCTTGGAACCGATACTGGCGGGTCGATACGCGTGCCTGCTAGCTATCAAGGGTTATGGGGGCTTCGCACTACGCATGGCCTTCTACCGTGCGACAACATGGTAGCATTAGCCCCTTCTTTCGACACCATTGGGTGGATGACAAGAGATCTCGATACGCTTCAGAAGGTCGCGCACACATGTATAGATAATACAAAGCAGAGCACCATTAAAGTAAACCCTCGCTTTGGTATAGCCACCCCTTTATTTGCAAACACGGCACATAGTTCGGTATGTAATAAATGGTTAACCGAACTTGCTGATAACAACCCTTGTGTTGCGCTAACAGAAGAACAGTTAGATCTTTTTAAACTGCAAACCGCCGCTACATTTAGAAGTCTGCAGGGCAGTGAAATTTGGCAGCAACACGGCGAGTGGATTGAGAAAGTTCAGCCAGATATTGCGAAAGACATTATGTTGCGCTTAGCATGGTGCAAGACCATAACAACGCAAGACGTCACCCTTGCTAAAGCACAACAAAAAGTGGTGATTGACCACATCAATGCGCTATTTAACGACTTTGACGTATTGGTTATTCCCACAACACCCGGTGTTGCACCCCGATGCGATGCCGACGAGACAACATTGGCAAACGATAGAAACGCGCTACTTGCACTTACTGCAATAGCAGGGCTAGCGGGCTTGCCCCAGCTACATTTGCCATTATTTACCCTACACAATGCCCCCTGCGGCTTATCGCTTGTGGGCAAAAAAGGCAACGATCTTGCACTTCTTGCGTTAGCTAAAACGCTAACCACTGGCTGATGGTTTAGGCGCACAAAAAACTGCGCCTCCACTATTTAGCAGCAAGCAGAAGGAAGAAACAACGCTACCCTATTGCATAATAGGCCCTGGCCGTTGCTGAATTTTCGAAGGATATAACAATGAGTGAAAAACCGAACATCGCGTTTACTGCGCCCCATTATGCTGCATCACAAGTGGGTTTAAACATTTTAGAGAAAGGCGGCACGGCCATTGAAGCTATGGTGGCGGCAGCGGCATCAATTGCCGTTGAGTACCCGCACATGAATGGTATGGGCGGTGATGGCTTTTGGCTTATCAGCGAACCGGGCAAAAGCCCTGTTGGTATCGATGCGTCTGGTGTTGCCGCAAAAGGCGCGACGCCGTCGTTTTACGAAGGCTTTGATACAATTCCAAGCAGAGGCGGAAAGTCGGCGCTAACCATGGCCGGCGCAGTAGCGGGGTGGCAGAAAGCCCTAGAGATAAGCCATTCTTGGCAAAGCGGGCTGCCGCTAAGTACGTTATTTGATACCGCCATCAGCCAAGCCAACTGGGGGATAGAAGTTACCCAAAGCCTGGTTGACGCAAGCAATAAAACTTTCGAGGAACTCAGTATCGACGAAAACTTTGCCCAGTTTTTAATAAAGGGCAAAGCCCTTAAAAAAGGTAAAATTTTAAAGCTTACTAAACTGTCTGAAACCTTGAAGCATTTGGCTGATAAAGGCTTGGATGACTTTTATCACGGCGAACTTGCCACACAACTCGCTGAAGATTTAGAAGCGGCAGGCTCCCCTATTCGCTTAGAAGATTTCAAAAATTACGAAGCAAAATTAGTAGAGCCGCTATCGGTGTCTACCAGTAAAGGTAAGCTTTATAACTTACCGGCGCCCACACAAGGGGTGGCGTCGCTGATTATTTTGGCGCTGTACGACAAAGTTCAACACTTTGGCAGTACCGATGCCGACATGGTGCACCTGCTCATTGAGTGTACAAAGCAAGCCTTTATTGCTCGTAACGCTAACGTGACCGACCCGTCGCGCACACCGGTGAGCTTACAAAGCCTATTAAGCGACGACGCGCTTGAAGAAATGGTCAAGAACATCTCGTTAGACAAAGCCTTGCCATGGCCACATGAAGCAAAACACGGCGACACCATTTGGATGGGCTGCTGTGACTCAGAAGGTCGCATGGTGAGCTATATTCAGTCCCTTTACTGGGAATTTGGCTCCGGCGTAGTAAGCCCACAAACCGGTATTGTTTGGAATAACCGCGGCACGTCGTTCTCACTTGACTCAAGCAGCAATCAATACCTAGCACCCGGTTTAAAGCCGTTTCACACGCTAAACCCAGCTTTTGCAGAGCTTATTGATGGCCGCCGAATGAGTTACGGCACCATGGGCGGTGAAGGACAACCGCAAACCCAAGCCGCTCTATTTGCGCGTCACATTTATCACGGCCAACCCATTGCAAAAGCGATTTCGTTAGGACGCTGGTTGCTTGGCAGAACGTGGGGCGATCAGAGCCACAACTTAAAAGCCGAGCGCGACTTGGTTGAATACGTAGGTGATAGTTTGCTAGCCCGCGGTCACGACATGGTTACGGTAGACCCATGCAACGAACTGATGGGCCATGCCGGCGCCATCATTCGCGACACTGAAGGAACGGTTAACGGTGCCAGCGATCCGCGCAGCGACGGTAAGGCTTTCTTTGGCCACCGTTAATTCACTTAACGCTTTGCCATTAACTTAAGTTACACATTTAAATTAATCACTTAGAAGAGTTATAAATTACATGCAGTTTTTAATGGATAACCTTACGGTTATATTGTCTTTAATAGGTACGGGCGTTTTCGCGGGTTTACTCGCGGGAATGCTGGGCGTAGGCGGCGGCATTGTGATAGTGCCCGTGCTGTTCTTTTTATTTCAAGCCCTTGGCGTATCGCCTGAAAGCGCGATGGTCATTGCCACAGCAACGTCGCTGGCTACTATTGTCCCCACTTCGGTAAGCTCTATTCGTGCCCACCACGCTAAAGGCAACGTGGATTTTGCCTTACTCAAAGCGTGGGCCGTATTCATATTAATTGGCGTACTTGCTGGCAGCTATCTGGTTACCGTGGTTAACCCTACTTTCCTAACCTTACTGTTTGGCATTATTGCTACGCTTTCTGCAATTAACATGCTTATAGGTAAAAAAGACGCCCTATTTAATGGTTTGCCAGGCCGTGGGGGTCAATCGGTAATGGCAAGCTGTATTGGCTTATTTAGCTCTATGGTGGGTATTGGCGGTGGAACGCTAACCGTACCTACACTGACTTTTTGTAACTACCCAGCACATAAAGCGGTGGGTACTGCAGCGGCAGTAGGCTTAATTATTTCCCTTCCTGCAGCGCTAACCCTACTGTTTGTGGGAGCAACTCCCGCCGACGCCCCGTTTGCAACCTACGGCTACGTAAACTTGCTTGGCTTTGCTTGCATAGTGCCGCTTACCGTGCTGTTTGCTCCCATTGGCGCAGGCATTGCCAACAAGCTTGATGCAGGCTTGCTTAAGAAAATCTTCGCTGTTGTTCTTATCATCACTGGCTTGCGCATGTTAGCGCAAGTCCTTATCTAGGAGTGCCCTAATGTCTCACGAAATGTCTAAAACAAATTCTAACGGGGCTTTGGCACCACTCTCTCCACCGCCGCGTTTGCTAATGGGCCCTGGCCCTATCAACTGCTATCCGCGCGTTTTAAGCGCCATGTCTACGCAGCTGGTAGGCCAGTACGACCCGGTAATGACCGGCTACATGAATGAAGTAATGCAGCTTTACCGGGATGTTTTTAACACCCAAAACCAACAGACGTTTTTGGTTGACGGCACTTCACGGGCTGGCATTGAAGCTGTACTCGTCTCGGCCATAGAGCCAGGCGATAAAGTACTTGTTCCTATTTTTGGTCGTTTTGGGCATTTGCTTGCTGAAATTGCCGAACGCGCCGATGCCGAGGTACATACTATCGAAGTACCTTGGGGTGAAGTCTTTACACCAGCGCAAATTGAAGCGGCAATTAAAGAAGTAAAACCGAAGTTACTGGCTATTGTGCAGGGCGATACGTCGACCACCATGCTTCAACCGCTCAAAGACATAGGCGCAATATGTGAGGCTCACGACGTATTGTTCTACTGCGATGCCACCGCATCTATCGGCGGTAATCCTCTTGATGTTGATGCGTGGAAGTTAGACGCAGTTTCCGTTGGCCTGCAAAAGTGTTTAGGCGGCCCGTCTGGTAGTGCGCCTATTACCCTTAGCGATAAATTCGTAAAGATGGTACGCACGCGCCATCACGTTGAGGCGGGTATTCGCGATGCCCATCACGAAGCGGCCCGAGGCCCCAAAATTCGCTCGAATTATTTTGATTTACCTATGATCATGGATTATTGGGGTGAAGAGCGTTTAAACCATCACACAGAAGCTGCCAGCATGCTGTATTGCGCTAGAGAATGCGCACGCTTGCATTTAGAAGAAGGTCAGCAAAATGTTATAGCTCGCCATAAAGTGGCTGGCGATGCCATGCTTGCCGGCATTCAAGCCATGGGCCTTGCGCCTTTTGGCGACTTAAAACACAAAATGTATAACGTGGTGGGAGTACATATTCCACAGGGCGTTGAAGGTGAAGCCGTTCGGGAAACGCTGCTTATGCGGTTCAATATTGAAATTGGCACCAGCTTCGGCCCCCTTAAAGGCAAAATATGGCGTATTGGCACCATGGGCTATAACGCGCGTGAAGATGCTGTACTTCACACTTTACAATCTCTGGAAACCGTATTGCGAATGCAAGGGTTTAATGCGCCTGCAGGCAAAGGGGTAGATGCGGCATTAACGGTGTATGCAGAAGCTAAAGCGGCAGGAGTGGCGGATGCGTGAATTCGCTGAACTAGCCACTCAGGTTATGGCACGGTGTGAAACCTTGGGCACCTTAAGCCAAGATCCCACCTGTTTAGACAGGCGCTACTTAACCGAACAACACAGGTTAGCGAACCAACTTGCATCCGGTTGGATGATTGAAGCAGGCATGACGACCTGGCAAGATGCGGTGGGAAATATTTGGGGGCGCTACACATCTAGCGTGCCCAATGCACCGCGATTAATCTTGGGCAGCCACTTAGATACCGTACCAAATGGTGGTAAATACGACGGCATGCTGGGTGTTATTGCAGCTATTTCACTGGTAGCCATGTTTGACGGCACCCAAACTAAATTCCCATTTCACATTGATATCGTTGGCTTTTGTGATGAGGAAGGCACGCGGTTTGGCACAACACTATTAGGCAGCCGCGCGCTTACTGGTAAGTGGCAAGACCAATGGCGCTTCCTTAAAGATGAAAACGGCGTGAGTTTAGAGCAAGCCATGACGGATTTTGGCCTGAGCTTTGATGCCGTTAACAGCGCCGCTATTTCCCGTACCGATATTTTGGGCTACTTAGAACTGCATATTGAACAAGGCCCCGTTTTAGAGCAAGAAAACTTACCTGTGGGTGTAGTAAGTGCAATAGCGGGCGCGAAGCGCTTTAATTTTACGGTTGAAGGAATGGCTGGTCACGCCGGTACGGTACCTATGTCTATGCGAAAAGATGCGCTATGTGCAAGTGCAGAAATGCTGTTAGCCGTTGAAGCTATAAGCCTGCAGCGCCCTGGCGTAGTCGCTACCGTTGGTAAAATTGAAAATGCCCCTAATGGTGTCAATGTTATTTCGGGTCGCACCCGTTTTTCACTCGATATTCGAAGTGAAGACAATGACTTGCGCGATTCTGTGTTGGCAGAAATTTTGCAAAAATTTGATGACATTGCAAAAGCACGACAAATTACGCTTAGCCGTGAGCAAACGCATAGCGCTCCCGCGGTTCACTGCGACCCGCACTTAAAGCAAGCCTTGATTCGCGGGGTTGAAGAAAGTGGAATATTGCCACGGGCATTAGCTTCTGGTGCAGGTCATGATGCCATGGCAATTGCAGATATTTGCCCTGTGGCAATGCTATTTACCCGCTGCAAAGGTGGTATTAGCCATCACCCTGCTGAGTCTATCACTCACGATGACGTCGCGGCGAGTTTGTCGGTGCTTTATAAAGCAATTAGCAAGTTACAACACGCTTAGCATGTGTAACAAACGTGCGCCAACGTCAGCGTATTTCAAGGCAAAGGCCTTTTATCGCGAGAGCGTTCCGCTATCTTTCTTCTTAAGATAAAACCACGATAGTTTTGAAGGGTGAATAATGAAAATAACAAGGATTTACAACGATGAAGTGGGAAAAAGTCACTTCGGCGAAGTGGATATTGCGCTAAAGGACGGCGGGCCGATTGGTATGCTTTCAGAAAAGTTTGGCGCGGATAAAATCATTTTCCGAGAAACGCCTGCCGACTATGACTTTAAATGGCACCCTGCCCCAGCACGCCAACTGCTATTTATCATTAAAGGGCGCGCAGAGTTTACCGTATCTAACGGTGAGCGACATGTATTTGGTGCAGGTGACGTCCTACTTTTAGAAGATACCGAAGGTGAAGGCCACTGCTCGCGGGCTATGTACAATGAAGTGCGCCACTCGATTTTTGTCACGCTGGACGAAGGCGTTACGCTTTAGCAATAAATGCTCAACTCACGTTAATAAATGCGCTAATTTAGCGCATTTTTTTGTTTAGGCACCAAAATGGGGCTTAGACATATTCCGAACATTTCAACCCACGTAAACAGCACATAAAAAGCAAGCTAAAACAAACAGTTGGAAACCACAAAACAAACAGACCAGTTGGTCAACATCTTGCAGTTCATGGATATACTTTATTTACCTATATCCGGCCATGTTATTTGCTTTACCACCCTTACGTTTTTTAACGCTGTGCTTTTCATGTGCGCATAGCCTTGTTGCCACGCGTGTCGTTGATAGAAATGCTAACGCTTGGTTCGAAAGGGGTGTGGGCTCACAAAGCGCATCGCAAACGTGTCGAGTTCTCCGCCAGCAAGCGTGGATACTTACGGCCGAGGTCCCGTCTTTCAAAAAAACAAACGCACTTCACTTCTTCTACAGTGCTTTATTAATAAGTGCTTTGTCTACAAGTGCTTTTACTGTCTGCGTGAAATAAGGAATAACCATGTCTTCTGGTAACAGCGAGTTAATTTACGATTTACACGATAGCCCGGCATTTCTCCCATCACTTACCGCGGCGTTTCAGCACTTGTTAGCCAGTTTTGTAGGCGTAATTACACCAACACTTATCGTCACATCGTCATTAGGGTTAAGCGAGTATACTCCCTATTTGATTAGCATGGCTTTGTTTGTAAGCGGCGTGGGTACGGCCATTCAAACCAAGCGAATTGGGCCCGTGGGCAGTGGCCTTGTTGCTATTCAAGGTACTAGCTTCGCGTTTATCAGCGCATTAATTTTGGCCGGTAGTCAGGTGAAAGCAAATGGTGGCACGCCTGAAGATATCCTAGCCCTGCTATTTGGCTTAACGATGGCAGGTGCGTCAGTTGAAATTGTATTCAGCTTGTTTGTAAACCGCTTAAAGCGAATTATCACACCACTGACCACAGGTATTGTCATTACCGCAATAGGCCTCAGTCTAATTAACGTGGGCATGACAGACCTTGCCGGCGGCTTCAATGCTTCAGATTTTGCCAGTACCGACAACTTAACCGTCGGGCTAGGTGTATTACTCATCATTGTTTTTCTGAACGCGTCATCAAATCATTGGCTTCGCTTAAGCGCCATTTTTATCGGCATGGCAATAGGTGCCACCTATATTGCCTTTACTAAAGGGCTAGATTTTAGCGGTTTATCTTCATTGTCTATCGTCGCTATTCCCACGCCATTTACTTTTGGTATTGCCTTTGATATCAACTTATTTTTGCCTATTGCGCTTATTTACTTATTCAGCGCCATAGAAACGGCTGGCGACCTCACCGCCAACAGCCTTTTCTGTAAGCAGCCTGTTAGCGGGCCTGTGTATTTACGTCGCATTAAAGGCGGCATTTTAGGTGACGGCGTAAATTCATTGCTTGCTGGCATATTCAACACTTTTCCCAATACCACATTTGGGCAGAACAACGGCGTGATCCAGTTAACGGGGATCGCGAGCCGTAAAGTAGGCTTTTTTGTCGCTGGGCTATTCGTGTTTATTGGCTGCTTTCCAGTGGTAGGCGGCGTGCTTCAAGCTATTCCTAAACCTGTGTTAGGCGGTGCAACCTTGGTTATGTTTGCCATGGTGGCCGTAGGCGGATTGAAGCTACTTGCAAGTTATGCCCTAGATAGACGCAGTAGTTTGGTAACGGCCTGCGCTTTGGGCATGGCCATAGGTGTAATGATGGTGCCTCAGGCACTAGCTGAACTCCCTAATTGGCTTGAAAATATTTTGCTTTCTCCAGTGACTTCGGCAGGGCTTACCGCTGTCATACTAGATTTAACCTTACCCGGTAGAACGTCACACAAATCAAAGAGTGAAACGCCATCTGAAAACCAGTTACAAAATGCCAAACGCGAGAAGGCGATACGCCAAGGTAAACAAAGCTCGAACGCTTTCCTTGCAGATAAGACGGGTCTTGAGGTTAACAACGGCCGCGATGTTCCTAAACCTATAACAGCCATACTGGGCACTCACCATCGTCAAGATGCAGCCTTTTCCCTTTATAGTGCAAAAACACGATAAAAATCACCGTAAAAGTGCATAAATTAGAAAAACCTTAACTATTTACATAAAAATAACAATATAAGAACAACATTATATTTTTTATCTTTATAATTCAGAAACTTAAGAGCAGGTTAAAAGTTGACCAACTGGTTAAGTGGTTGGCACTCATCCTGCTAACCCTCTTGCATACAGCAAGGCGCAATAGAAATGTTGCGTTGATAAAGCCCTAAAAAAGGGCAACTAAAAATAACGAGGAAACCATGAAAAACACTACATTCAAATTATCTCCTCTAGCAAAAGCGTTTGCGATGACTACCGCAGTGGCATTGTCATCTCAAGCATTTGCGCAAGAAGAGACAGAGGTTAAAGAAAAAGATGTCGAGAAGATTCAGGTAACTGGGTCGCTAGGCAGCTTACCAGGCCAAGACGTGGAGTCTGTTTTCGGCTTTGGTAAATCTATTCTGGAAACACCGCGTTCAGCATCCACTATTTCTCAAGAGCAAATGGAGCGTTTCAACGTTTCTGATATTGATGAATTGGTCGCATTCGCGCCTGGTACATTCACCCAGTCATTCTTTGGTGTAGCCGGTTCACTTGACGTGCGTGGTACACCGGGTGAAACATACTTTCGCGGTGTAAAGCGCCTTGATAACCCAGGCAACTACCCTACTCCTATTGGCGCATCAAGCCGAATTGATATTGTTCGAGGCCCGGCGTCACCTATTTATGGTCCGTCTAAAATTGGCGGCTACCTAAACTTCAACCCTAAATCTGCTCGCGCATCTGGTGGGCAATATTTAGATGCCCCTACCGGTGCCCTTTCCTATACCACGGGTTCATGGGATAAAAGTATTCTAACCGCCGAAGTTGGCGGCCCAGCAAGCGTTGCTGGTAAAGAGATGGGTTATTATATATACGGTGAGCTAGAGAACTCAGATAGCTATTACGATAATACGCAAACCGATCAAACGGTGCTTCAAGCCTCTTTCAATGTAGATATCACAGACAACTTACGCTTTGAGTTTGGCGGTATGTACCATGACTACGATGGCAACCAAGTAGCTGGCTGGAACCGTTTAACGCAAGAACTAGTGGATGACGGCACTTATGTCACTGGTACAGCGAAGCCGCTAGATACCGACGGCGATGGCCAAATCAGCCACGAAGAATACGCAGAAGTCGCAGATTTAGTTGCACCGTTTATTTTTACCCCTGCCGTTCCGTTAGACACAGTGACAGCTGACTTTTTCGATCCTTTAATGGCATTAGAAAATCCCGGCACCACGACCTTAAGTGGTAGCCAAACGCTGGTAGCGCCTGATGATCAACTAAGCAATGAAGCTATTACGCTGTACTTCGATACCATTTACTACACGGATAATTGGGAAATTCGCAACCAGCTATTCTATGATGCATATGACAACATTAACGAAAATGCGTACGGTTTCTCGCAGTTCCACGACACCTGGGTGGTAGAAGACAAGCTTATTTTTGCCACAGAATATGAAAACGACGGCTTACTCGCACAGTTCCAATTCTCGCCATCAGTACGTTACACCGACTTTAAGCACGGTGATGACTTTACCTACGAGTTTTTCAATCGCCGTGATCTGACGATGCCATCCTCTGCGCTGGACCGTCGCCTACTATCTACCCGTTCAGACAAAAACTACGATAACTATGATGTGGGTAACTACCTCGATTTAGGTATCGCGGCAATGACTGATTTAACGTGGGACTGGGGCTTGAACTTAGTTCTTGGTTTGCGCTACGACACCATTGATATTGAAAGTACATCGCGCGCTGATTTGCTGCTTGGCGCCACCGGGGATGAAACACCAGTATACGCGGAAGAAACCGTTGACGGCTGGTCGTGGAACACGAGTATTTCATATGAATTTGAATTTGGTTTAATCCCATACATCACCGCTGCTGAGCAGGCTACGCTGGTAGCTGGCCAAGGTGCTGAGATAGGCGTAGGTCAACTCAACCAACCTGGTGGTGGTGGCGCTTTCGACACCTCAGAGTTATTAGAATACGGTGTCAAAGGCTCTTTAGTTGATGATACCCTCTATTTCGCGCTTTCATTCTTTGAGCAAGAACGTACCGACTTTAATACACAGAATACGGTAACCAACAACACAACCAATAACGAAGGGACTGAATTTGAACTTCGTTGGGTGGTTAATGAAAATCTTGTTGTATCTGCAGGCTACACCAATATCGAAGTTATCAACTTAACGGCATTGGCTAACGGTAACCAGTTTGGTTTCTTAGGTGCAGATGACTTAGTCGCTCTTGATGATCCCTCGTTAGTGTTCGGCGGAAATGTTGCAGGTTTAAACCTAGTGGGTGAAGGCCAAACGAATTCTGACGGACGAAAGGCCGGTATTCCTGAAAATATCTACACGCTAACAGCTACATATGACTTCCAGAACGGCTACGCCGCTAACGTAAGTGTTGTAGATGTCGACGAAGTAGCTTCAGGATATTCAGGTGCAGTTACTCTACCTGCTTACACGCTTGTAAATGCGGGATTGTCATATCAGGCAGAAGACTGGGCGTTTAACCTAACGGTTAAAAACTTAACGGATGAGCGTTATTTCCGTTCTAACTTCCCTGACCTGTTCGGTAGCCAAATTGTGCTTCCTGAATTACCGCGTCACTTCAACGCGAAATTCACTTATACCTTCTAGGTAGCCAATGCTGTTAAGGTTGTCGTGCGTAGCATAGACGTTAGCGCGACAACCACTTACAGTTTGTCTCCTCACTTTTACTAGAGAGCCCAGCACACTGTCTGAAGGTCACTTCGGTGCTTGGCTCGCTTTTAGGATTTTTTCCATGCATATTGCTTCATAAAAACTTTTTACTTTCCTAATTACGCTTCTTATTTTACGTACTGCGAGTAATTTTACGATGCAACCGCCAAGCTTAAGTGCTGCAGATAATCTTAAACTTGAAAGTTCGGGCGATGGCTATGCGGCGATGAATGCAGCTATTGAAGCAGCATATCGCGTGGGCTCTCAGGTAACAGATTACATCGTTAAACACTGGAATGAAGTACAACATTCAATTCCTAAGGCACACTAAAAGCAAAAGCCGCTTATTGGCAATCATTTTTGCATTAAGCGGTGATAGACTTTGCGTTCAATGTAGTTCTAACCTGCGCGGTCACGTCGTTCTGGACCACGGGTTTTGACAGAAAATCAGCCATTCCTGCCTCGCTACAGCTAATTTTATCTTCGGCTGTGGTGTTAGCGGTTACCGCGACAACTCTTCCGTATTTTGATAGCAGCCCTTCTTGCATAATGATTTTCGTTGCGCTCATCCCATCAAGCACTGGCATCGCACAGTCCATAAAAATAAGGTCATATCTTTTCGCCCGGGCCATTTCGACAGCAACTTCGCCATTGTCTGCCTCATCGGGCACGTAGTTAAATCTTTCAAGCATGGAGGCCAGCACAAGGCGGTTTATGTCGTTGTCATCAACGACCAATATATTTATCGGCACAGTCAAAAGCTCAGAAGATATCTCGACATCCTCGTTCGCTGTTTCTTCCAATGTTGCCATTTCAATAGGGATGGCTACATCGAAACATGTTCCCTTCCCCACGTTCGAGCGAACTTCTAACTCGCCGCCCATTTTTCCTACCAGTTGGTTGACGATAGACAGGCCTAAACCATTACCGTTTAATTCTTCTGATGCACTGTCGGTATCGTTTTGGAAGGGTCTGAATATACGCGACAATATGTCATCGCTCATGCCCACACCTGTGTCTTCGACAGAGGCGAGCAAGATAGGTATATCTCCCTGCTGCTTTAGGGTGACCTGAATAGAAATGTAGCCTTTTGCCGTAAATTTGACGGCATTTGACAGCAAGTTGGTAATAACTTGACTGATTCTTGCGGCATCACCATTAACATAGGTGTTATCGTCAAAAGACAATACGGCATAAAGCCTGACGCCTTTGTCTGAACATTTGCTTTTAAACTCATCAACGATATCTTCGGCTAATGAGCGTACACAAAAATCGCTGTAATTGAGGGAAAATTCTCCGTTGATGATTGACGTATAGTCAAGCACATCGTTGATTAACGATAAAAGCCGGTCGGCGCTGTGCAATGCAATATCTGCTTTTCTTATACGAACATTGTCTTTATTTTCAAACTTGATGGCCTGAAGCATTCCCGTAATACCATTTAGCGGGGTTTTCAACTCGTGACTAATTCGCGAAAGCAACATGCCACGCTCTTTAGACGCCGCTTCCGCTTCTTTACGACGGGCCTCGAGCTCAAGCCTAAGCTGAACCGACTTATTCACATTTTGACAAGTGCCGAACAGCCGAACGCATTTACCCTGCTTCATTTCTGCCATACCGTGGGTTTCGATCCACACCGAGTTACCCTTTGCAGAAACTAGCTCGAGGGTTGCGCTCCATGGTTCACCCGTTTCGACGGTGTGAGAAACAATGCGGCTAATCTCATCACGGTAAAAGCCCTCTTTGTAGAAACCCACTGCGGTTTCTAGTGAAGGAATAAAATCGTCGTCCACTTCATGTATGCGACGAGTTTGTGATGACCAAGTTAGAACGTTTGTTGTGAAATCTACTTCCCACGTGCCAATATTTGCTACGCTTTGTAGCTTCTCGTACAGGGTATTCTGGTTAGTTTCCGCTTTTTCAACGTGAAACTTCTCAAGCATCACATTTAACCAGTCATCGAGTAACGCCACTTTCTCAAGGTTTATCGACTGTGCCGGACAGGCATTAATGAAAACCAGACAAACGCGATTTCCGTCGAGATTGTGAATACGCCCGCGAATGTACTTTTCGCCATTAAAGTATGTAGCAAACCATTGCTTAAAGGCTGACGATGCTTTTGCGCTGTTAGCTGGGAAACAGTTATCTACAGAAACACATGAAGAAAAAGAAGGAATCGATTTGAAGCTTGGGGGATAAGCAGAGGAGGCTTTTACAAGAACGTTGACTATCTCATCATCAATTTGCAGTAGCATAGCTTGGAAGATACCAAGCGAATCACAGCCGCGCTGAACTAACCCCGTTAACGAGGTTTTTAGCTGTGCTTCCAACTTAATATTTAAACTCGACTGCTCGTCAAAATAAACCATGGCTCGCTACCTAAGCTCAACACCGATGAAACACTGCAGCGCACAAAGCACTGCGACATTAGACTTCTTCTATAATGCCAAATAGTAGCGTTTATATTTCGTTTACGACATTAAACAATAGGATAGATTGTAGGGCGATAAGGGCGCAATTTTTTATACACGTTAGCCTTTCGCCTGATTTCGTCCTCGCTCTTTGGCCTCAAAAAGGGAAATATCTGCGTCTTCGATAAGTGAAGCTGAATCTTCGTCTACAACGTCCGTTGCCTTCCATACGGCATATCCAGCGCTAATTGATACATAGCCGCTAATCCCTTTTTCGTGCACAATACCTGCTTGCCTCACCGCTTTCACGAGTTGGTTGGCAACGAGCTTTATTCCCTGATAATCGATGTAGGGAAGAATTACCAAAAATTCTTCACCGCCAAAACGGATCACTGCATCTTTGGGCCGTTTAACGGTGTCTGCAATAATCTGCGCGACTTTCTTAAGGCAATTATCGCCTTCTAAATGCCCGTAATGGTCGTTAAAAAGCTTGAAATAGTCGATATCAATCATTATCGCGCCAACCATTTCTTTATCTCGCGCTACTTGTTTTATTAGCAGAGGGATTTCTTTGGTCAGATACATGCGGTTGTACAGGCCCGTTAACTGGTCATGAAATGTCATCATTTCTAAAAACTCAGTACGAAGCTTGTTTTGGAGGTGGGTTTTGACTCGGTGCGTTAAGGTAGATGCGTTTACAGGCTTCATAACGAAGTCAGACGCTCCAACCTCCCAACATGCATTTTCACTTTCAATGTCCATCGTTGAGGTAACGAATATTACCGGTATATGGCTTGTCGTCAGGGATGCTTTGAGCGTTGCACATACTTCGAGCCCATTTATGTCTGGCATATTCATGTCGAGTAACACTAAGTCAGGCAAACACTCCTCGCAGTTAGATATAGCGTCTTTACCGGATTCCACTACAGTGCAGTGAAAAACGCTTTCTAGTATTGACTCCAACAACAACCGACTCATCGGTTCATCGTCAACAATTAGTACCCGGCACGCTGAGTAGGGTTTTATTTCCATTCCATTCATTAATTTTTTAATATATTACCGCGAAGGGATAAGGCATAGCCTTTGTTACCTAGGACTTTTTTGAAACCACATAAATTAAAGCTAGTCTAGCATCTTATAGAGAGATGTGTATTGAAAACACTATATTTTTGGAATTAATCGGTATTAAAAATGGCACGTAAATTTACGTGTTAAGACTTGCTTCTAAAAACTGCTTTTTCACGCCACATCAATATCATCAATGAACTTTGTAAAGAAATTGTTCATTGGCATAGGGCGACACATAAAATACCCCTGCCCTAGGTGACACCCCAGAGCTTTTAAACCATTAAAGTGGGATTGCGTCTCTATATCTTCAGCCACAATCTTTAATTCGAGGCTTAACGCTAAGTGCACGATTGCAGTAACAATATCGTGCACCTGTTGCGCTGTATCCATATCTATTATAAAGGAACGATCTATTTTTAATACGTTAAGTGGAAACTGCCTTAGGACAGTGCAATGCGCTCATTTTCTATATCACTGTGGGATGTAACGAAGATAATAGGAATTGAAGCCGTATCAGGACACACCTTTATTTGCTTGCACACTTCAAAACCTGACATTTTAGGCATGCTTATATCCAGCACAACTAAGTCTGGGCGATGTAATTTAACACTCTCAAACGCTTGTACGCTTTGAGAGAATGTAACGACTTTTGCTAGAGATTCTACTGCACTTTCTAATAACAAGAGTGTTGTAGGCTCATCGTCTATGATGACTACTTTCTGTGTCTCACTATCCATGAGAATTACCACACTGTGGAACAATTAACCAAGTTCAGTATCGCTCGATATACTCAAAAAAATTTTAGCCTTTAGTATATATTAGCCATGCATTATGTAAAAATATTAGTCAAAGCAATTGACTAATGTTTTTTTAAAGCACAACAATTACTATAAAGTGGTACGAAACAATTGATTTGGTGATAGTCATGGATACGTTAAACGCACAACACGCACTCTCTACAGAGAAGTTATGGAATAAAGAGGCAGCAATAAGCAGGCTCGGGGGAAACGAGGGTCTACTCAATCGCATTGTTGAAATGTTTTTGGCACAAATCGAACAAAAGCAAAATGCGCTTCAAGCATCCGCAGAGGCGGAAGACGCCGAAGGCGTGCGCTTTAATAGCCACGCGATGAAAGGCGTGTCTGGCGATGTGGGCGCTGACGCCATTCGAGAAAAAGCAGCGGAAATTGAAGTTAAAGCAAAGCAAGGCGACCTTAGCAACGTAGTAAGCGACATGGCCGCGCTTGACGAATTAATTAAAAAAACCGTTGATGTAATGCGGGCGTAGTAGGGTGCCCCTTGTCATTTAACGTTAAAAGTTTTTTCTATTGTTAAAGACTTTCTCTCACATCAAAGGTTTTCTTTCACGTTAAAGACTTTTTCTCACGTTAAAGACTTTCTCAACAAAAGAGCGCTTAACATCCTCAGGTAGAAAGCTGGATTTAAAGCTGTTTGCTGCCAACGTTCTAATGGTATCTTCGTCGATATTTAAAGACTCTTGTAAAGCTACAAAGTTGTCGTTTAAGAAACCGCCGAAGTATGTGGGGTCGTCTGAATTAACGGTAACCAATAGCCCTTCGTTCAATAGTTCAACGATATTGTGCTGTTTCATATCGTCTATTACACACAGTTTAAGGTTGCTTAGCGGGCATACAGTCAGTGGAATTTGCCTTTCTCTTAAAAGTGCCATAAGCGCTTTATCTTCTTGGCACCTTACCCCGTGGTCAATGCGGTCAACATCAAGAAGCTCAATGGCTTCCCAAATGTAAGAAGCGGGGCCTTCTTCTCCAGCATGAGCAACTATTTTAAAGCCCAGTGATTTCGCTTTCTTAAACACCCGTTCAAATTTTGACGGCGGATGCCCTAGCTCTGAGCTATCTAACCCCACAGCGGTTATGTGCTTGTAATACGGTTCTGCTTCGCTGAGTGTTTCAAAAGCTGCGCTTTCAGGAAGGTGTCGCAAGAAAGACATGATGAGATAACTACTAATGCCGTACTCTTGTTTTGCTTTATCCATGGCCCGTAGAAAGCCTGGCATAAAAACGTCAAAGCCAATATCACGCTCGGTGTGTGTTTGTGGGTCGAACATGATTTCCGTATGAACGATGTTTTCCTCATGGCATCGGCTTAGGTATTCCCACATGAGTGTGAAAAAGTCCTCTTCGTCCCTAAGCACGCCAGCACCAGCGTAATATAAATCGAGAAAGCTTTGCAGGTCTTCAAAGTTATATGCAGCTTCTATCTCTTTCACGCTGGCATAAGGAAGTGTTACACTGTGCTTCTTAGCTAGGCGCCACATGAGTTCAGGCGTTAAGCTACCTTCGATATGCAGATGCAGTTCGGCCTTTGGAATGTTGTTAATTATGGATGACAGCGACATGGCCCCTCACTTATTGCACCATCACAATGCGAATGCATTTATTTGGTGCGTTATAGTTAATCTTTAATGCTATCTGTAAACGAGTTCTATTGCTCATTTAGGTTTTGTTTGCGTTTTTTTAACATCAACTATGGTGTTTACTAACCGTTTGGCTGGCTTTATGTCGCCTGGCTAATGACGTTAAGTCATACAATGAATTTTGTTTTTTCATTGTACTAAAATTTTAAGTTAGCACAAAACACACCAACAAGTTGACTAATTGGTCAGTTTATTGCTTTAACGCACAAAACTATAAATGAAACACACACAGAGAACTCTTGATGTCCAATAACGTAATTGAACGGCTATTTAAGCTGCAGGAACACGGAACAACAGTAAGAACAGAGATCATCGCGGGGCTAACTACGTTTGCCGCTATGTCTTACATTCTTGTGGTCAATCCAGGTATCTTGGGGTTAAGCGGTATGCCCGTAGAGGGCTTAATTACAGTGACAGCGATTGCAGCGTGTATCGGCACGCTCATGATGGCACTGATGACAAATTACCCTATCGCGTTAGCACCAGGCATGGGTTTAAATGCTTTTTTTGCGTTTACCATTTGCCTTGGTCGAGAGATCCCATGGGAAGCAGCATTAGGTATCGTTTTTTGGAATGGTATTCTTTTTCTTATACTGTCACTGACAGGGGTGCGAACAAAAATAGCCGAATCTATTCCGCCGTCGCTTAAAATTGGCGTGCAGTGCGGCATCGGTTTGTTCATTGCTTTTATTGGCCTTAAAAACGCAGGGCTTATTGTTGATAACCCAGCCACATTTGTGCAGCTAGGCGACCTTTCAGAACCCGCTGTTATGCTCGCCCTTGCGGGTATCATTTTTACTATTGTACTTATGGTAAAGCGCGTAACAGGTGCCATTTTAATATCTATCGTAACGCTTACACTTATCGGCGCATTCGTTCCTACTGAGAATGGCACACTTACGGCTACGCCATCTGCCGTTGTAGGCATGCCAGAGTCGATATCAAACACCTTTATGGCAATGGACTTTTGGTATCCTATCGACCACCTTGCTGAGACATGGGACCTTATTTTTGCGCTTATGTTTGTCAACATGTTCGATACCATCGGCACACTCATTGGCGTTTCGCGAAAAGCAAACCTGCTCACACCTGAGGGTAAACTCCCTAAAATTGGCGCGGCGATGACTGCCGATGCGTCAGCGAGTATTGCCGGCGCAATGGTCGGCACATCGCCAGTAACAAGCTATGTAGAGTCTGCCACCGGCGTTTCTTCAGGTGGCCGAACAGGCCTTACCGCGGTCGTAGTGTCAGTGTGCTTCTTATTATCACTGTTTTTGACGCCGCTGATGAAAGTGATCCCTCTCATGGCCACCACACCTGCACTTCTCATGGTGGGTATTTTAATGATGGAATCGATTCGTCAAGTTGACTTCGATGATCTAGGCGCACTGGCAACGGCCTCTGTAGCACTTATTGCAATGCCTCTCACCTTTAGTATCAGCGAAGGTATCGCGCTTGGTTTTATTACCTATGTGGGCATTAAGGTGGGTACAGGAAAGTTCAAAGACGTAACCCCACTTACCTACGCACTTGCGGTTGTATTCTTACTGCGATACTTGCTGGACCTAAAATAACTGCTAAGCGCGCTTATAATGCGATAGAAATCACGCTATAGCACTAAATACAAAAAAGGTGGCTAATTTAAATTAGCCACCTTTTTTTAGATAAATAATGTAGACTTTTTTGACCTAACTTTAGCTAAGCGCCGTTTTACTTAAGGCCGTCATAAGTAAAGGTAACCGCCTTATCGCCCATGAACACAATTTTTACGTGTTTTTCATCTTCACTACCCCACGTACACGCCGTGGTTCCCATGGTTTTACCGCAATTGTCAGCAGAGCCTAATATCGACTCTACTTCATCCTGAGTCATCCCCATTTCTAGCTTGTCATAGTTTTCTTTGGTCAGCTTAGAGCATCCGGTAAGCGCGAGTGCGCCAAGTGCAATTAGTGCTAATTTTACTTTCATCGTTAATGTCCTTTGGCTAAAAGCGAACGGAAAACGCTTTATCATCGTTCGCTTTACGAAATGTATATCTTCTTAGTGCACTGTAAACGCTAATAGTGCGGTTTGTCACCCTCGCCTTTAGGATGAGTATCAAGCCAATGGCGAGCAATTTGCTCTCTTGTAGCCAGCCATACCTTATCGTGTGACTTTACGTACTCAATAAAGCGCTGTAGCGCCGCCATACGAGCAGGCCGCCCAATAATGCGATTGTGAAGGCCAATAGAAAGCATTTTAGGCGCTTCTTCACCTTCTTCGTACAATACATCAAATGCATCTTTTAAATAGGTAAAGAACTGCTCACCACTGTTAAACCCCTGCGGCGTGGCAAAACGCATGTCGTTAGTATCTAGCGTATAGGGCACCATGAGTAGAGGCCTACTGTAGTGACAATCGTAATAGGGCAAATCGTCGGCGTAGGAATCAGCGCAATATAATATATCGTCTCGCTCGGCAATAAGTTTTAAGGTGTTTGGGCTCGTTCTTCCCGTATACCACCCTACAGGTTTAGCCCCGGTTAGTTGCTCGTGAAGAATAATCGCTTCATCAATTTCCTTGCGCTCTTGCTCTTCATCCATATCTTGGTAATGCACCCATCGCATAGCATGGCTGGCAATTTCCCAACCAGAATCAATCATTGCTTTTACCGCCTCAGGGTGCCTTTGCATGGCCATTGTAACGCCAAATACGGTAACGGGGATTTCGTGCTTATTCAGTAAGCGGTGTAAACGCCAGAACCCTGCTCGACTGCCATATTCGTAGATTGACTCCATGCTAAGATGGCGGTCTTTATAGGCTTGTGCACCTATAATTTCAGATAGAAAGATTTCGGACGCTTCGTCACCGTGAAGAACACAATTCTCACCACCCTCTTCGTAATTCAATACAAACTGTATGGCAATTTTGGCATTGTTTGGCCATTTGGCATGGGGTACGTGCTGACCGTAACCCACTAAATCTCTAGGATATACAGCGTCTGTCACGTTACACCTCAAAGCTTTCAGGTACCGACAAACCACATCCGCCTAATACAAGCTTAACCACTTGCTTTGTCGCGTTCTCGAAGTCTATCTTTGTCATTTTCTTTCCTCGAAGCCGCGTGATTTGCGTAGAGAAATCGGCATAATGCTGGGTACTGGCCCAAATAGTGTAAAGCAAATACTCGCCTTCAACAGGGGGAAGCTTACCAGCCTCTACCCACGCATCGATAACTGCTAAACGCCCCTTCATCCACAGCGCGTGCTCTTCATCAAAGTAGCCGCTTAAATTCTGTGCACCGTTGATAATTTCCATGGCAAAGATCTTAGACGCCTGGGGGTTGGTTCGCGATACTTCCATTTTCTCAGCGATATAGTTAGCCAACACCTCTGCGGGGTCATCCTCCACCGTTGCTCTATCAAAGCGAGAATTCCACAGTGAAAGGGTTTCTTCTAGCACCGCCACGTAAAGCTCTTGCTTGGTTTTGAAATAGTACAGTACGTTAGTTTTCGGGAGCCCGGCTTCGTCAGCAATTTTTTGTACCGCTGTTCCTTTAAAACCAAACTGAGCGAAGCACTTTTCAGCAGCTTGGAGTATCTTTCTTCTGTTCATAGCGCCAACACCAGCGTCGGCACTTTTTACCTTCATCATTATTATTTAAATTCCTTTGCAATCTACTTTGCAAGCGCACGGGCAGAATAATGCTGCATGCCTTATTGTTAGGTTAGCATTTATTGCCGATGAGTTGCTATAAAGTATACATGCCCCAACTGTGGGGTGTTAACCATACTAAAGCACGAAATTTGCGTGTTACTTCAAACCTTGCACGAATCTTGCCTTAGAAATTTGCGTGTTACTTCAAACCTTGCACGAATCTTGCCTTATCCAATACATGCGACGCAGAAATTGGGAAAGCTTTTCGCTCAAAACCCAAAAATATTGGCGCGAAATAATGGCCTTTTTATAACCTGGCCTTTTTTTATAAGCAATAAATTGACCATTTGGTCTACTTTTATTAAAAAAATACAGCTATATTAATGGATACAAGAATGAATATTACGAGAAGGTGTGAGTATGATTCGCTTTCTAATAAATAACGATATCGTAGAATTAAACGAAGCGCGAGCCGACCTCACCCTTCTACAATTTATACGCGAGCACAGAAAAAAGACAGGGACAAAGGAAGGGTGTGCGGCAGGCGACTGTGGTGCATGTACCGTGGTACTTGTTGAACCTGCAGCGTCAAACAAAGAGACATTACATTACCGAACGGTAAATAGCTGCATTACACTTATGAGTGCGGTTCACGGTAAACAACTTTTATTTGTAGAGCATTTAAGCGATGGTAAACACTTACACCCTGTTCAACAGGCGTTAGTCGACCATCACGGTACTCAATGTGGCTTTTGCACCCCCGGCTTTATTATGTCAATGTTTGCGCTTTATCACAGTAACGCGAAGCCAAATAGAGATGAAGTCCTACAGGCCTTATCGGGCAACCTCTGTCGCTGTACGGGCTACCGCCCCATCATAGATGCAACACTAGCGGTATGTGAGCAAACGCCAAACGACCAATTCTCTGCTAAACAAGGCAAGACACTGGCTACTTTGTTGTCACTGACTAATACGCCTCCCACGGGTACAGGCAAGGTTTATACGCCAACTACCCGTGAAGAACTAAAGGCCCTAATTAGCGAGTTCCCCAATGCCCAGCTTGTTGCAGGCAGTACGGATTTGAGTTTACAGGTCACCCAGCAGCTTAAGAATATCGACACCCTTATTAGTGTTACTCACATCGACGCACTAAAACAGTGCATAAATTCAGGACATTCACTTATTATTGGTGCAGCCGTTGCGTTAAATGATGCAGCACCTTTTTTATTAACTGCATTTCCACAATTGGCTGAACTCGTCACTCGATTTGCCTCTTTACCCATTCGAAATCAGGCTACAATGGGCGGCAATGTGGCTAACGCTTCGCCGATAGGAGATATGCCTCCCCTATTGCTAGCCCTAAACGCTACCTTGCATTTAGATAACGGCGATAAAGTGCGCACCTTACCAGTTAGCAAATTTTTCACTGGCTATCGTGAAACTCAGCTAGAACGTGGTGAATGGATCAGTGCCATAGAAATACCGCTTAAACAGCCTGCCCAAGTGTTGGCTGCGTATAAAATTTCCAAGCGCTTTGAAGATGATATTTCAGCGGTCTGTGCCGTATTCAATCTTACTCTTGATAATGGCAACGTAGCCGCTATTACCACAGGATTTGGTGGTGTTGCAGCTATACCTTCTACTTGTAAAGCCCTTGAAAACGCGCTTAAAGGTAAGCAATTCTCAAGTAGTGAATGCCTAAACCTAGGCAAACAAATTTTATTTGATGCATTCACGCCCATAGACGATGTGCGGGCTACTGCCGAATACCGCAAAACCGTGTTAGCAAACTTGTGGCACCGCTTCTGGCTAGAAAACCAATCGACGAACAACATTGAAACACGGGTGGTGCAACATGCGTAAGTTAATTGATACCCCTATCCCAACAGGCGAACGTGAAAAGCAAGGTGCGGTTCACGTATCTAAAAAACATGAAAGCGCCGAGCGTCAAGTGCAGGGCACTGCCAACTATGTAGATGATGTGATTGAGCCTCAAGGTACGCTTTACGCGGCTGTAGGGCTAAGCAAGTGTGCTAAGGGCACTATCGCCCATGTTGACCTAAGTGCCGTGCGCGCCAGTGAAGGTGTGGTTGATGTTGTAACCATAGACGATGTGCCCGGCCATAAAGACATAGGCCCGGTATTTGAAGGCGACCCCCTACTTGCCAATGGCGAGGTGAAGTTCTTTGGTCAACCGGTTTTTGCCGTGCTTGCTACCTCGGTAACGTTGGCGCGCCAAGCGGCGCTTAAGGGCCACATTGAGGTTGCTGAAGCCCCCCCTGTACTAAACGCAGATGAAGCGCACGCACAACAAACATTCGTGCGCCCTTTACACCGCTTTGGCCAACAATCTACACGCGTTGATAACACCTTCGACAACGCGCAATATAAAGCGTCAGGTACGCTGAGCATAGGTGGCCAAGAGCATATGTACCTAGAGGGGCAAGTGAGCCTCGCGATCCCCGAAGAAGAAGATCGCATGAAGATTTACACCTCTAGCCAACATCCAAGCGAAGTACAAAAACTTGTTGCTGAAGTCTTAGATATCAAACTGCATCGCGTTATGGTGGATATGCGCCGTATGGGCGGTGGCTTCGGTGGGAAAGAAACCCAAGCGGCGCAGTGGGCCTGTATCGCTGCTTTACTTGCCTCACGCAATAGGTGCGCGGTAAAGCTGCGTTTACCTCGCTTTACCGATATGCACGTAACCGGCAAACGTCACCCCTTCGACAATGCTTTTGACGTCGCCTTTGACAGCACAGGAAAAATTGAAGCCACCCGCATGACCATTAACGGTATTTGCGGGCATTCTCCGGATCTCTCTGATGCTATTGTCGATAGAGCTATGTTTCATGCAGATAATGGCTATTTTCTTGGCGACAGCGATATCGTTGGTCACAGACTACAAACCAACATGGTGTCGCACACGGCTTACCGAGGCTTTGGTGGCCCGCAAGGCATGATTATGGCTGAAGCCCTGATAGATAAGATTGCGCGCACTATAGGCAGCGACCCGCTATCGGTTAGAAAACGCAATTTATACGGGCCAACGACGGGAACCACCACGCCTTATGGTATGGAGGTCGAACACAACCTGCTGCCGGAAATGATAAACGAACTCGAACAAAGCGCTCAGTACTGGCAGCGCAGAGAAGCCGTTTCTGCTTTCAACCGTGAAAGCCCGGTTATAAAGAAAGGCCTTGCGCTTACACCGGTCAAATTCGGTATTTCCTTTACAGCGAAACACCTCAATCAAGCAGGTGCGCTGGTTCATATTTATACCGACGGTAGTATTCAGGTGAACCATGGCGGTACAGAAATGGGTCAGGGTTTACACACGAAGATTGGGCAAATTGCGGCGAACGAATTCGGCCTCGACCTGGACATGATAGAGGTGACTGCTACGCGCACTGATAAGGTACCGAATACGTCGCCAACTGCAGCGTCTAGCGGCACCGACATCAACGGTAAAGCAGTACAAAATGCGTGTATTACACTTAAAACCCGTTTAGCAAAATGCTATGCCGAAAGCCTAGGGTTAGGCGAACGTGTTGATGAAGTCGTATTTACTGATCAGCATGCAGTGCTAGGTAAGCACAGCATTACTTTTCCTGAACTAGTACAGCAAGCCTACTTTGCTCGCGTATCGCTATCTTCAACGGGCTTCTATAAAACACCTAAACTGCAATACAACCGCGATACTGGTGAAGGTAGACCCTTTTTCTACTTCGCCTACGGTGTGTCGATGAGCGAAGTCTCTATAGATACCCTAACTGGCGAATATACCGTTGACGAAGTGAACGTTATTCACGATGTGGGCAGTAGCCTTAACCCTGCCATTGATATTGGTCAGATTGAGGGCGCATTTATCCAAGGCATGGGCTGGTTAACTACAGAAGATTTAAAGTGGAACGAGAGCGGTAAACTCATCAGCGAAAATATGGCCACCTATAAAATTCCGGCCATCGGTGATACACCGAAAGTATTCAACGTGAAATTATTTGGCCGAAAAAATGCTGAAGATAGCATTTATCATTCAAAAGCAGTGGGCGAACCGCCGTTCATGTTAGCCATTTCGGTGTGGAGTGCTATTAAAGATGCCATTTCAAGCCTGTCTGGTTATACCCTTGACCCGCAGCTAGATACCCCGGCTACGCCAGAGCGAGTACTGAATGCCATTGCTGCAATACAAAACTGTGCAAGCGAAGGGTCGTCAATATGACTGCGTCTTTTCGCGCCAAGCGCTGGTACGAGGGTATAGCCGAATGCCAGCAACAAAACGAAGGCTATGTACTGGTTACCGTGGTGGGAACAGCGGGCTCTACCCCTCGAGAGTCAGGTAGCAAGATGGTAGTTACAGCGTCGCGTACCATAGATACCATAGGCGGTGGGCATCTTGAATTTGATGCGATAAGTCGTGCACGTGCCTACCTCGCTAAGGGTGAAACGCGTACTGAGCTACACAGCTACCCGCTAAGCAGTACTTTAGGGCAATGCTGCGGAGGTGCCGTAAAAGTGCTGTTTGATGTATGTAACCTACATCAGCAGCAGGTTGCTATTTTTGGTGCAGGCCATGTAGCCAAGGCCCTTGTGCCTATTTTGGCTCAACTTCCCGTACGCATTGTATGGATAGACAGCCGAGAAGACTTGTTTCCCGACGCGTTACCTGCCAACGTACAAAAAATTGTGGAAGACGCGCCGGAAAGTGAAGTAAGGCATTTAGATGAAAACAGCTGGCTCATTATACTTACTCACGATCATCAACTTGACTATCGCATCACTGAGCAGGCGTTGAAGCACCCTTCCCTGCCTTTTGTGGGTTTAATTGGGTCTGATACAAAAGCCAAACGATTTAAAACGAAGCTTACGCATCGCGGTTTTGATGAACATGCATTAGCACGCTTAGTGACCCCAATCGGTAATCGCGATATTCCAGGTAAGCAGCCAATTGAAGTCGCTGTTTCGATTTCGGCGCAAATTATCGCTCGGCTTCACCACGACAACCGCAGCGCGACGCCTTCTGCGGTAAGTGACGTTAGCGTTAGTCACATGCAGACGAATAAATTAAATAAGACTGGGGGCGAGCAGGTCGTTGCCACAACGCTAGATGACAGTGAAAGCTCGAGCAGCAAAAAGGATACTACCCGTGACATTAAATGAATTGAATACCCTCGCTTCGGATGAGGCTTCAGCCTGGTTTGAGCAATGCTGCGCATCAAAAACTTGGATTTATATGATGGTTAATGCCCGCCCCTACAGCGATACCAACGCCTTAACAGAACAGGCAAAAAACGCATGGGCGAAATGCAGTAACAGTGATTATTTAGAGGCCTTTACCGCCCACCCTATGATTGGAGATGTAGACTCGCTTCGCAAAAAGTTTGCAAATACCAAAGCCATTGCGGCGGGAGAGCAGTCAGGCACGGCCAGTGCGCCTGAGGCGGTGCTTCATCAACTAAAAGAGGCAAATCAGGCGTATTTAGATAAACACGGCTTTATTTTTATTATTTGCGCCACAGGGCTTTCTGCTCAAACCATGCTAGAAGCACTGCAGGCAAGGTTGCCTAATTCAACGCAACAAGAAATAGTAAACGCCGCAGCTGAGCAAATAAAAATTACGCTGCTGCGTATTAATAAAAGCCTGTCTTAACAGCGCACTGACGTATTACAAGTAACGAATTTAATAGGAATACAGTATGAATACGCTTTCAAGCCACGTACTTGACACCACTTTGGGTAAGCCAGCTCACGGTATCGCGCTTACCCTAACCCTACCCGACGGTAATACGCTGTCGGGTAAAACAGATAGCGACGGCCGCTTTAACAACTGGGCTCTAGAGAGCGACAATGGCTTTCCAGCAGGTGTTTACACGCTGCGTTTTCACTGCAAGCCTTACTTAGTTAAGGCTCACGGCAGCAGTTTCTACCCACACATTGATATTACCTTTGAACTAGAAGAAAACGGTGGGCACTATCACGTACCGCTACTAATTTCTCCGTTCGGTTTCAGCAGCTACAGGGGCAGCTAATAAACATGCAGCTTTTTCGTGCAAGCATTGCGCACTTTCCTAAACAAACCACACAATTTTCTGACGACATCGTCATTTTCAAAGACGGTGGTTTGTTGATTGATAAAAAAGAAATAAAAGATATCGGCGATTTCGATACCATCGCAGCGCGCTATCCTGCGGCCAGCGTTACCGACTTGACGGGTAAGTGGATACTGCCAGGTTTAATTGACAGCCATTTGCACTACCCGCAGACACAAAGCATTGCGCACTACGGCGAACAGCTTCTTACTTGGCTTGAAAACTACACCTTCCCGGCTGAAATGCAGTTTGCAGATAGCGAACATGCTGACACCATAGCAAAAGTATTTTTAAATCAGCTCTTGAAAAACGGCACCACCACCGGCTTTGTGTTTACCACTGTGCACAAAAGCAGTTGCCAAGCCCTGTTTAACGCCGCAAGCGATATCGACATGGCTATTGTTGCAGGCAAAGTGTGCATGGACAGAAACTGCCCAAGCCAGCTTAATGACTGCGCTGAGAGTGCGCAGGCCGACAGTGCCAGCTTAATTGAAACTTGGCATAACAAGGGGAGAAATCGTTACGCGTTAACCCCTCGCTTCGCGCCAACAAGCACAGAAGCCCAACTTGCGGCATTAGGTGAATTGGCGCAGCAGTACAGTGATGTTTTCATACAAACTCACTTATCTGAGAACCTAGATGAAATTGCCTGGGTGAAAAGTCTATTCCCGCAGGCTGATGGCTATTTAGATGTTTATGATAAATATAATCTCGTGCGTGAGCGCGCCGTTTTTGGCCATGGTATCCATTTAACGCCTGATGAATGGGGTCGGTTAGGAGAAAGTGGTGCAACCGTGGCCTTTTGCCCTACGTCAAACCTGTTTTTAGGAAGCGGTCTTTTTGATATGACCGCTGCCCGTGCCAATAAGGTTCATGTGGCCATGGCTACCGACGTGGGTGCAGGTACCACCTTTAACATGTTTAAGACCTATGGCGATGCCTACAAGGTGAGTCAACTGAGAAACGACCCATTAAGCCCACTTGAAGGCTTTTACCTTATGACACAAGGGGCGGCCATCGCCCATGGCCTTGATGAGGAAATCGGTAATTTAAACCCAGGAACTATCGCAGACTTTATTGTGGTAGAACCCAGATTCGATGAACTGACAAGTTTACGAATTCAACAAGACGCCGATTTCGATGATGTATTTTTTGCCTTAAGTATTTTAGGCGATGATCGCGCGATTGCGCAAACTTGGATCAGTGGTAACTGTTGCTATGAAAAAAGCAGCGGTAATAACGAGCTACAGTAGGGTCTGCTGACCCTTAATAAGGAGAATAATAATGCCGTGGCTAGATTGGCTAAGTCTATTTGTACGTTGGTTTCACGTAATAGCTGGCGTTGCTTGGATTGGTGCCTCATTTTATTTTATCTGGTTAGATAATAATTTGCGCACGCCCCCAAAATGGAAGCAAGATAAGGGAATTAAAGGTGATTTGTGGGCCATTCATGGCGGCGGCTTTTATGAGGTGGCCAAGTATGCTTATGGGCCAGAAAAAATGCCAGAAACCCTTCACTGGTTTAAGTGGGAAGCTTATACAACCTGGTTATCAGGCTTTGCCCTTCTTATCATTGTATATTACTTTGGTGCCAGCGCTTACCTTATCGACCCGTCGGTTAATGCCATGACACCAACCCTGGCAATCTCTTTAGGTTTGGGGTTAATTTTTGGCGGCCTAGCATTGTATGAACTGGCCTGTAGAAGCCCACTTGCCAAGTACCCGTTGGTGTTTGGTATTTGCCTTGTTGCCTTAATATGCGCCGTGAGTTACCTCTCTACCCAATGGTTCAGCGGCCGAGGGGCTTACATTCATGTGGGTGCGCTTATCGGCACTATTATGGCTGGAAACGTATTTTTTAATATCATGCCTAACCAACGCAAAATGGTGGCGGCAGTGGCTGATAAACAAAATATTGACCCGAGTTGGGGCGCTGGTGCCAAACTTCGCTCGCTGCACAACAACTATTTCACCCTGCCCTTGTTGTTTATTATGATTTCAAATCATTACCCCATGACCTATCAGCACCCGCAAAACTACTTGGTACTTATTGCTATCATGGTGGTTGCGGCATGGATAAGACACTTCTTTAACCTTCGCCATGTGGGTACTACGAAACCGAGCATTTTGGTTTCTGGCGCCATAGCCATGATGGCGATTGCATTATGGGTGTCGTGGCCGCAATCATCATCGGCGCCTGTTCCTGTTCATACAGAGGTAGCTGTGCCTTCAAGTAAGACTACTCAAGTAGCGAATAAAACCGATGATGCTAGTCCTATTGGTAAGAAAAGTGCAGCGCAAGGGAGTACTAGTGTGACTAATGAACGTGTAGCGAACTTGATAGCCACACACTGCGTGAGCTGCCACTCACGCACACCTACCGACGATATTTTCAAGGTAGCACCGTTAGGCGTAGTGCTAGACTCTTGGCAAGATATTGAACGGTTTGCCCCTCAATTGGTTCGTAGAACGACAGTAACTAAAGACATGCCGTTTTTAAACAAAACGAACATGACTGAAGAAGAGCGTCAAGAAATAGCCCAGTGGTTCGCGCAAAGACAATAAAACAGTGAAAGCGATGTAGGCTATACCTACATCGCTTTATCAATCACTACTTGCCCTTGCAGGTTGTGCTTTTTTTCGTACATCACCTCATCAGCCTTATCCAGCCACTCTTCAACCGTTGAAATTTCAGCACTCCATGTTACCCACCCAACGCTAAAGGTAATCGGCACTACCGATGTATTATTCACGTTAAGCGTAAAGTTATGCTGAGCAATACGCTCGAAAAAGATTTCCGTTTCTTTATCATTGGTTCCATAAAGCAGAATAACAAACTCATCACCGCCAATTCGGCCAAATCGATCGCTATCCCTCAACATGCTTTTCATTTGCTGAGAAAACTCTACCAACGCGTTATCACCGACTTTATGCCCATATTTATCGTTGATTTCTTTAAACTTATTAAGATCAACATAAACGAGGGTAGACGCTTTTTGCCCTCGCTCCATGCGCGCTATTTCATCGCTCAATTGACTCAATATTTCTCTTCTATTGGCAAGACCTGTGAGGGAATCTGTTTGAGATAGGTGCTCTAACTTGGTAACCGCGCTCATTAGGGCCTGCTGCTGATTCTTTTCTCGTGTTATATCGTCGGCGGTGCCTAAGATGAGTGTTTGTGTTTCTCGGTCGTCGAAGATAAGGTTTCCGCGGTCGTGAAGATACTTCACCTCTCCTTTTGAATCGTAAATGCGATACTGAATATCCCAGTTTTCAAGGGGGCGACGGCTGAACACTTTGGCAACTCTAGCTCTATCTTCTTCGTGAACATGATCAAGAAAGCTCATTGGGTTGCAGTAAAGTTCGTATTCACTTCGCCCGAAAATGTTTGCATAGCCATCGTTAGCGTATTTGAGTTTAGAGAAATCCGGTGTTGCTACCCAGATAAACGTTCTTTCTGAGAAAGCACTAACAATTTTGCTAAACAAGGCATCAACTTGAAAAAGCTCAGATTGAATACGTTTTTTTTCGTCAATATCTTCAACAACCGATATAAAGTAGTCAGGGTTGTTACTATCGTCCCGCACAAGAGAAACGGTAAGTTTCGCCCATACCCTCTTGCCATCACGCCTGATATAGCGTTTTTCTATTGAGTAGTTATCAATTTGCCCTTCAAGCAAGCGCTCTAATTGATCGAGGTCTTCATCGAGGTGGTCTGGCGCGGTAAGATCCTGAAAGGTAAGCTTGGTAAGTTCCTGATCTGAATAATCCAAAAAGTCACACAACTTTTTGTTTACGCGAATGAAAGTCCCGTCTATGCCAACATGAGCTAGCCCAACCGCGCAATAGTGAAAAGTTTTCTCAAACATAGGGCATCGCCCCGCTAATTAAATGCATTCCATCGCCTCAAAATTAATGCCTAACCATCTGGGTCGATTCACCCTTAACGAAACTTATACTTTAGTATAAATAGTATAGTTCAGTTTTTATCTTTCGCTTCATAAATCGCCTAAGCCAAAGGATTAGCTAACGCATTTTTTTAAAAGGCAGCATCTGCGGCCTATCGCCGCCCTTTTTTGGCGCGCTTATTTTACGCACTTAGTCGCTTGAATGACTTTCTGACCATACTCTAAGCTGTTCAAGAATATCTAACGCAGAGCGCCCGAAACCGGTTAGGCTGTAAGCCACGGCAATGGGACGAGAATCGATCACGTTGCGTATCACCATCCCGTTGTTTTCTAGCTCTTTAAGACGCTGGTCAACCATTTTACGACTTGCGCCACCTAGCATTCGGCACAGATCGTTAAAGCGAACGGGCTCATCTTTTAAATGATAAATAATAGACCCTGTCCATTTACCACCGATTAAGCGCATTCCCCGCTCAATCGCACATGGCTCAGTGCACGTATTTAAAACGGTTTTCTTACCCTTAGCATCTGTTTTTATTTGAGTTTTCATTGATGTCCTTTAGAAAAGCACCCTAGTTACTAAAAGTAAACTGATTGCTTAGTTGAACAAGGTAACTAAACTATACCACATGATACATGCTAGCCCACAGTGGCGCATCTTTTATCAGTCAGTCTACTTTATATAAAAGGTTCACCGCCTCATAAGGCAGTAAGAGCAAATTAAACTATAACTTCACGGTGATGAAAACCATGATTGAATTTACGTTAAATGGAAAAAAAGTGCAGACGGATGCTGCCTCAGATACGCCACTCGTTTGGGTTATTCGAGATGAGTTTGGGCTAAAAGGCACCAAGTTTGGCTGCGGCGTGGCTATGTGTGGTGTATGTACTGTGCACATTGACGGCAACGCCATTCGCTCGTGCTCTTACCCCGTTTCGCTTGCTAAGGGGAAAGACGTAAACACCATAGAAAGTCTAAACAATGAACATCCGCTGCAATCAGCATGGGTGGAAGAGCAAGTCCCCCAGTGCGGCTACTGTCAGTCTGGGCAAATTATGCAAGCCGCAACGTTGCTTGATAAAAACCCCACCCCCTCTGATGAAGACATCGTCAACCACATGAATGGAAACTACTGCCGCTGTATGGCCTATACCAGAATTAAAAAAGCCATAAAACGGGCCGCAACCTCTTCTGTCCAGTACTTTGACCCCAATGCGACATCAGAAGGTGAAAACGCATGAGCATAAAAGATATTTCTAGAGAAAAGAAAGACACGGTAAATCTGTCGCGCCGTTCATTTATGGTGGGTTCGGTTAAATCATCTTTGCTTATGGCGTTTGGCGCATCGCTAATACCCTCAGTGTTATCGGCTAAAGAAGCATTAGAAACCAAAACGTTTTCACCAAACGTCTGGTTTGAAATGGATACCGACGGAAAAGTAACAGTGAACACTGCCAGAGCGGAAATGGGTCAGCACGTCGGCACCGCCATTGCTCGCATTCTGGCCGATGAGCTTGAATGCGATTGGAACAAAGTGTCTATCGTTCATGTCGACACCGACCCGAAATGGGGCTACATGGTAACAGGTGGTTCATGGTCTATTTTTCAATCCTACAAACCTATGTCGCAAGCGGGCGCCGCAGGCCGTCAGACACTCATTAATGCCGGAGCCGAACTTTTAGGCGTACCGCCATCAGCATGTGAGGCTAACGCGGGATTTGTTGTATCGGGAAGTAAAAAGGTCAGCTATGGCGATATTGTCGCTAATGGCAACATCGACAAAACCTACACGGCTGAAGAGCTTGGTGCCATGCCTATAAAGCCTGGTAATAAACGTCATTTAATAGGCTTGGGCAACGAATATAAAGCATTAGATATTCCTCCAAAGACCAATGGTACCGCTGTCTACGGTATCGACGTTGAAGTAGACAACATGCTGTACGCCCGCCCTATTCTTCCGCCAACCCGCTACGGCAGTAAAGTTACCGGTGTTGATGATAGCGAAGCCAAGGGTTTATCTGGCTACAAGGGGTATAAAGTACTAACCGACCCGACGGGCACAATTGAAGGCTGGGTGGCGGTGCTTGCTACCGATTATCCTACCGCAATCAAAGCGGTAGATAAGGTGAAAGTGAGTTATAACACCGGCAAGAATGCTAATGTCAGCGAAGCAGACATCCAGCGAGAGGGAGAGCGTATTTGCCGAGACCGCGATGAAGGCACGCTTTTTGTTGACGAAGGCGACATTCGTGATGCGCAACAACAGGCAGCAAACTCCATTGAGTCTCTGTATACCACGGCTACTGCAAGCCACTTCCAGCTTGAGCCGCTTAATGCTATTGCAGAATTCAAAGACGGTAAATGGCATATCCACACAGGTAACCAATGGCAAAGCCTAACGTTGCCTGCAGCCGCTAAAGCAGCCGAAGTACCAGACTCTGATGTTGTCATTCACCAATATTATTTAGGTGGCGGATTTGGTCGCCGCCTTTTTGGTGATTGGGTTATTCCCACGATCCTTACCGCAAAAGCGGTTGGTCAACCGGTTAAAATGCTATTTATGCGTCCAGACGATACGATGTTTGACCAACCTCGCTCAGCGTCAACATCGTTATTTAATGCGTATTTTGACGGGGCTGGAAATTTTGTGGGCATGGAGCATGCGCTAGCAGCAGGCTGGCCTACGCTCGCTATGGCACCAGGCTTTATGCCTGACGGCGTTGATGGTAAAGGTAAAGTTGACCCGTTTTCTGCTTCTGGTTCTGACCACTGGTATACCATGGAGCATCACAGAGCACGGGTTATTAATAACAAAGTGGCCCAAGACACTTTTACTCCAGGGTGGCTGCGCTCGGTCGGCCAAGGTTGGATAGTATGGGGGCTTGAAAGCTTTATTGACGAAATTGCGCACAAGACCAAGCAAAACCCTGTGGACTTCAGACTTGCCATGCTAGATGGTAAAGGTAAGCAAGCAGGAAAAGCCCCTGAAAGCGTGGGCGGCGCTAAGCGATTAGCGAATACCCTCGAAATACTTAAAAAGAAAACCGCGAATGTAAGCTTAGGTGAGAATGAAGGTATTGGCTATAGCGTGACGGCAGGCCAAGAGCGCACCATGCCTGCATGGCTGGCAACCGCAGCGCATGTTCACGTAGACAAAAATACTGGCAAAATTACCCTTAAGAAGCTTTGGGTAGTGGCCGATGCGGGCATAATCATCCACCCCGACGGTGCTATGGCGCAAATGGAAGGCGCTTTACTTTGGGGTACCAGCTTGGCGTTGTTTGAACACAACGAAATAAAAGACGGTTACGTTGCAAAGAAAAACCTTACCACTTACCAGCCGCTTCGCATGGCCGATGTGCCGGATATGGACATAGAATTCATTGAAAGTGATGAATTTCCAGTTGGCCTAGGTGAACCTGGTGTCATAGGCGTGGCGCCAGCAGTAGGTAACGCCGTTTATCAAGCCGTTGGGGTACGCATGCGACACCTTCCAATGCTTGCAAACGATGTTAAGAAAGCATTGACCGCCTAAAGCGCCAGCCATGTAAACGCGCTTTTGGCGAGTGCCATGAGTAACCATCCCGCCTATGAAGCGGGATGGTTACTATCGTTTTGCCATGTAGCTTGTAATTGCAAAGCTCGCTAACTGGTTGAGAAGTGCTAGCTAAGTTGCAAAACATCGCCGCGAGAAATGACACGCCACGGTTTAAAAGCGATAGTGCCCACTTAGCACAAAAGATTCAGAGCCCGGGTTTGTATCGCCTAACCCACCGTTAGAGATATGCCCGATTTCAGCTTCTAGCGATACATCGTCTGTTACGTTATATAGCGCAGCAATTGACGAGTAAAACTCGATGGTATCGCCTAAATTTTCCGACTCATCAACTATGCCAGCATGAAAGGCTAGGCGTACCGAAAAGCTTTCATATTCATAAACATCTTTAGCTACACCCGCCGCAAAATAGTGCTGCCCTTTATCAGCATTAACTAAAAGTACCGTTGGCCGCAGGCCATAAAACGACGTCAGCGGTTTATGAATATAAGCGACGTGCATGGCGTATCGGTCTACATCATCGAGCATGTTCCAAGCCGCAGCCCCCGCTTTTAATTCACTCCCCTGAGGTAAGGCGTGAGTAGAAAGTGATGTAAAAGAAGAAAGTAAAGATAATGCAACTGCGAGTGTTTTAAGTGGTGTTTTCATGGTTATACTGTTTTAAGTCAAAGTTAAAAATAACGTTCCGTCATCGTTATATTTGGTATTTTAAAGGTGAGTTCATAATGGTTATCAGGTTACTTTTTTCAACCTAATGATAATTAGTAACCTTATAACTTTGAGGAAAAAGACATTATTAATTGCTCTAAACGGCATATTACATTTGATCGAAACAGCCTTGGTGCTCGAACAAAAAGCCGTGTGAAACTATTGATATTCGGTGTGGAAGAATAAATGAGTAAAGCTGTATGACTGATACAAACACCATTGAAGGGAACAAGCATAGTAAGAAGGTATTGGTTCTTTTTGCTCACCCAGCGCCAGCTCGTTCGGAGGTGAACGTCCCGCTTTTCAACGAAGCGAAGTTGAATAAACAAGTAACCGCTGTCGACCTGTATGCACAGTACCCTGACTTCAATATTAATATTGAACGGGAGCAACAACGTTTAGTTGACCACGATGTGATTGTTTTTCTCTTTCCACTTTACTGGTATTCAACACCGTCGATATTAAAAGAATGGCAAGATTTAGTATTGGAATATGGCTTTGCCTATGGCCATGAAGGCACAGCGCTTAAAGATAAGCTGTTTCTTTGTGCCATAAGCGCAGGAGGCAAAGAAAAAGCCTACCAAAGCGAGGGGTTTAACCACTACACCATTAGGCAGTTGCTGCAGCCATTGGAACAGATGGCACAGATCACTCATATGAACTATATCGCGCCCTTTGCCATATTTGGCTCTCGCACAGCGCAAGAAGAGCATCGGGTAGCGGAACACAAAGAAAAGTGGAGAACCTTGCTTACTCAACTGACCACCAATACGCTGGATACAGAAAAAGCTAAGCGTATGGAAAATCTCGCCGACCTTTATACGAGTGAAGGAAACTAATGTGACGGGTTATTTTTTATACGCATTTATCTACTTGGTGGCCGCGGTTATTGCCGTGCCTATAGCCAAGCGACTAGGGCTAGGCTCTGTTTTAGGTTATTTAATTGCCGGATTAGTGATTGGCCCTATATTCGGCCTTGTTGGTGATGAAACCGTTGCTATACAGCACTTTGCAGAGTTTGGCGTTGTAATGATGCTATTTTTAGTTGGTTTAGAGCTTGAGCCTCGTTCTCTGTGGGCCATGAAATCGAAACTTTTGGGCCTTGGCGGCCTGCAGCTAACGTTAACCACTGCGCTTATAACCGCTACCGCGCTGGCGCTGAAGCAGCCGTTTGGTATATCACTCACCATCGGCCTTATTTTCGCTCTTTCTTCAACCGCGATTGTACTGCAAACCTTGCAAGAGAAAGGGCTTCAGAAATCTGAAGGAGGAAAAAGCGCTTTTTCCGTCCTGCTATTTCAAGATATTGCGGTTATTCCTATGCTTGCGCTTATTCCTCTTTTAGCCATACCTGAACTGGTTGCAGCCGGCGGTGAGCAAGGAGGCGGCGAGGCACACGACAGCTTTAACTTGGTAGACGGCTTGGCGCCTTGGGCCTATGGGCTTGTTATTATTAGTTCGGTTGCCTTTCTCACCATTGGTGGCCATTACTTAAGCCGCCCGCTGTTTAAGTTTGTGGCAGCGTCTGGGTTAAGAGAAATTTTCACCGCTACCGCACTTATGCTTATTATCGGCATTGCTGCGCTTATGGGGCTTGTGGGCCTATCTCCTGCGCTTGGCGCATTCTTAGCAGGGGTGGTATTGGCTAACAGTGAATTCAGGCACGAGTTAGAAGCAAACATAGAACCGTTTAAAGGTTTATTGCTAGGCCTTTTCTTTATCACAGTGGGCGCAGGCATTAACTTTTCAGTCTTATCTGAAAACCCCATGCTTATTGCAGGTTTAACCCTTGCCGTTATGCTAACAAAAGCCGCCGTGCTGTTCCTTATTGCGCTTATCTTTAAAATTAAAGGCACCAACAAGTGGCTGTTTATTTTAAGCCTTGCGCAGGCCGGTGAATTCGGCTTTGTCTTGCTTAGTTTCGCGTCTCAAAACTATGTATTGCCTAAAGATATTATCTCACTACTTTCCCTAGTAGTGGCAATTTCGATGTTTTTAACCCCAGGGCTTTTCATTTTATTCGACAAAGCCATTATTCCTCGTTATCGAAATAAAAAGTCAAAACGCGACCAAGATACCATTGATGAAAAAGGTACCGTGGTTATTGCGGGCATTGGCCGATTCGGACAAATCATCAATCGATTGTTAATGGCCAACGACGTTGAAACTGTGGTGCTTGATATACGTTCAGAGCAAATAGACCTAATGAGCCGCGTTGGTACAAAATCGTACTTTGGTGATGCATCTAAGCCAGACATACTGCATACGGCGGGTATTCATGAAGCCTCGTTAATGGTTATTGCCATAGACAACAGGGAAACCGCAGCCAAAACGGTCAAATACGCCAAGCACGCTTACCCAAACATTAAGGTGCTAGCCCGTGCCTTTGACCGCGGCCACGGCTACCGTTTACGCCAGCTTGGCGCTGACTACGTTGTGTCTGAAACTTACCATAGCGCGTTAGAAATGGGGGCAGAAGCCCTGCGTTCGCTCAATGTTCACCCCTTTCAAGTAGAGCGACAAAAAATGGCATACAAGAATATTGAGTCGCAACAAAATGACGTGCTGTATCACGCGTGGGCTGACGATTCGAGCGGCGAACGCGTCGATAACAACTACCTTAAGCTATTTATTGAGTTAGAAGCGCTTATTGAAAATGCCTTAAAGGCCGATTTACACGACAAGCACTCTAAAATGCGTGGCTGGACACCGCCACCAAAAGGCTATGCCGAAGAGCTTCAGCCAGATGAAAAGCCAAATAACACGAAAAGGTAATACGGGCTTTTGACGTTCGCCGCGTACTCGTTACTTCGCATTTTCACTGTCATGTCATTGAAGAAATAACTAAAAACCTGATCGAAATGGGAAAAAAAAACCTATAACCTGTGTGTTCTTAAAACTAGGTGAGCGCGTTTTTAACATACAGGCCGTTAGGGGAAAAACGTGCGCTTTAGTAAAACGATAACAAACCCGTGGTTAACTATGGGGTGCAGTAATGGTTTATTTAAATGGAGAGTCACCATGTCGACTGAAAGAAGTCTGTTTCACCGCGCAATTCTTCGTGCCGTGATTACGTTTGTAGCGCTTATTGGGGTGAGTGCTTGTGAAGATGCCCCGACACCACCTAAAACGGTGCCCTACGCGCCAGTGACCCTTTATAACGTACAGCATTCTGACGAGACCATTGCCAAATTCCCCGGCCAAGTTGAAGCTTCTGAATACTCAAACCTCTCATTTCGCATTGGCGGAAAGCTACAGGAACTAAACGTAAAAGCTGGCGAAGAAGTTAAAGAAAACCAGCTTATTGCGCGGCTAGATGACAGAGATGCGAAAGCGCAGCTTGCTACCGCCCAATCACAGTTTGATGTGTCGTCGGCTATGTTTGAGCGCATGGAAGCGTCTGTTGAAAAAGGTGCCGTAAGCCGCTCGACCTTTGATGAAGCCAAGGCAAACTTTTTAGCCGCTAAAGCCAGCCTCACTAACGCCCAAGACCAGCTGAGCTATACCGAACTTCGCGCCCCCTTTGCTGGTCTGATTGCGTCTGTTCCTGTAGAGAACTATCAAGTTATAGTGCCTCAACAAACCATTGCTGAACTGCATATGCCGGGCGCCATTGACGTTACTTTTCAACTGCCAGAACAAAAAATGCGTATGATTGATCGTTCGCGGGCACGTAAAAACCGTAGTTCGGAAATGGCTTGGGTGACCTTCTCGGGTATGCCAGAAAAGCGCTACGGCGCAATGTATAAAGATCACGAAAGCTCCACCCGACAAGGTGAGTTAAGTTACGAAGTTACGGTTACCCTGCCAGAGCCTGACGATATCAATGTGCTCTCTGGTATGAGCGCAACCGTTTTGCTGGATATGTCTAAACTGATTGAGTCTGACACCAAGCTGTGGCTAGTGCCCTTCGGCGCGGTAGTGACTGATAACGCACAACCAGAAAAAGCCATTGTATGGCGCTTTAAACCTAGCGCTGATGATGCCCAAAAAGGCAGTGTTGAAGCCGTTGAAGTAACAATTACCCGTGGCATTTCAAATGGCTTATTAGTGGAAGGGCCGCTAAAGGATGATGATAAGATAGTTGCGGCAGGCGCGCACCTTGTCAAAGAGGGCCAGTCTGTATCGGAGTGGACGAAAGAAGGAGGCCTGTAAGTCATGGTCGAGTATTTTTTTCGTCAAAAAGTTATTAGCTGGATGGTTGCCATCATTTTAGGTGTTGGCGGCATCGTTACCTTCTTAGGCTTAGGGCAGCTAGAATTCCCAGAATTTACTATAAGAAATGCCCTTGTCATTACCCAATACCCTGGGGCCACGCCTGAACAAGTGGAAGAGGAGGTAACTCTGCAGCTTGAGAAAGCCATTCAGCGAATACCTAATGTAAAGCGCATTAGTTCCGTAAACATGGTGGGGCTATCGCAAATTACCGTTGAGTTAAAAAGTAGCGTTCAAGCCAAAGATTTAGAGCAATACTGGGACAACCTACGCCGCAAAGTGGGTGATGCGCAAGCCTCGCTTCCGCCGGGTACCGGTACGTCTATCGTGAACGACGACTTTGGCGACGTGTTTGGTCTTTTGATGACGCTTCAAAGCGAAGATTACACCTTAAAACAAATGGAAGACTTTGCTGATTTGATGCAGCGCGAAATCCAGCTTGTGGAAGGCGTTAAAAAAGTCTCTATTGCAGGTACGGTAAACGAGCAAATTATCGTTTCTCTTGATCACGATAAAATGAAAACGCTGAATGTATCAGCCGAGTCTATTGCCGGCCTGTTAACGGCTCAAAATGTGGTGGGTAATGCAGGGTCAATTAAAGTTCAAGGTAAACGTTTGTCTATACAGCCAACCGGCGAATTCGATAATTTAGAAGCCCTTGGCCAAGTAGTGATTGGGTCTCCGGCGAGTGGACTTATTCGCTTAACAGATATTGCTACCATCGAGCGCACATTAAATGACACGCCTTCTAATCTTTATCACAGCGATAGCACGCCGGCGCTGTCGATTGGCGTTTCTTTCGCATCGGCGGTTAACGTTGTTGATGTTGGTAAGCGCTTAGATACCAAAATTGCCGAACTCGAGCAGCGAATGCCGCTGGGTATGAGCCTTAATACCGTCTACAACCAACCTTCCGTGGTAGACGATTCCGTAACCGGCTTTTTAATTAATCTTGCCGAAGCCGTTGCCATTGTTATTTTCGTCTTACTGCTATTCATGGGCTGGCGCAGCGGCGTGCTTATGGGGTTGATATTAGTGCTTACTATTCTTGGCACGTTCATATTGATGTCGGTAAAAGGGATAGAGCTGCAGAAAATATCTTTGGGCGCGCTTATTATTGCGCTAGGTATGTTAGTAGATAATGCGATCGTGGTTACCGAAGGCATGCTTATTGGTGTGAAAAAAGGCCAGACCAAACTACAAGCGGCGAAAGATGTAGTGAGTCAAAATGGGCTACCCCTGTTAGGTGCTACGGTTATCGCCATTACCGCTTTTGCACCTATAGGGCTTTCTCCTGACGCAACGGGCGAGTTTGTGGGTTCCCTGTTCTGGGTATTGTGCTTTTCTTTGTTTTTAAGCTGGATCACCGCGCTTACCATTACCCCGTTCTTTTTTAATTTATTGTTTAATACAGAAAAAGAGCGCGGTTCAAGTGACGAAAACGACGACCCATACAAAGGCATTATTTTTACTACGTATAAGCGCGTACTCACGAGTGCCATTAACCACCGCTACATTACCATAGGCGTGGTACTCCTTGCTCTTGGGGGCAGCTTGGCATCAGGGAAGTTTGTTAAAAACGCCTTCTTCCCCGACTCGTCAACGCCGCTCTTTTTTGTAGATTTATGGCTACCTGAGGGCAGCGACATATTAACCACTGAGCAATCAATACGCCGCTTAGAGGCTAACGTGTTGGGCATGCAAGACATTGCCAATGTCACCAGTGTTATTGGCAGTGGCGCGCAAAGGCTAACCCTCACCTACGCCCCTGAAGACAGGTACGCCAGCTACGGTCAGCTAATTGTGGAAACCAACACGGTTGAATCGCGCGATGCGCGTATGCGAGAAATCATAGAACTGGTACGCAAAGATTTCCCTAACGCGCAGTACAAAGTAAAGGCGCTTCAAGTAGGCCCGTCGGCTAAAGCGGCTATTGAAGCCCGAATTTATGGCCCTGAGCCCGACGTACTAAGGGAGATAAGCAGTGATATTGAAGCGATATTCCAAGCAGAGGAAACCATGGATAGCGTGCGTTTGTCTTGGAGTAACAAGGTGCCTTTTGTGGAGCCGGTCTTTCTTGAAGAACAAGCGCGTCGCATCGGCGTAACCCGAGATGCCGTTCACACCGCATTTCTGCTCAATAACGAAGGTGAAACGGTAGGGTTATACCGCGAGGGCAGTGACTTAATTCCTATTGTCATGCGCAACGACCTTAACCAACGCTATGATATTGACAATCTCGCTTCGCTGAATGTGTGGAGTCAAGAACAAGGGAAATATATCAGCATGGCTGACGTAGTCAGCAATGTAGATGTTACTCTTGATAACCCTATCATTAAGCGCCGCAATCGGGTGCGTATGCTAGCGGTTTACGCTGAGCCACTTCCCCTTTCTGGCGAAACCGCTGCCAGCGTTCAAGCGAAGGTACGCCCATTAGTAGAAGAACTATCGCTGCCCGATGGATATCGCATTGAATGGGGCGGCGAATACGAAACCTCTCGCGATGCGCAAAGCGCCCTGTTTGCGAGTATGCCTATTGGTATCTTAGGCATGTTTATTATTACCGTGTTGCTGTTTGGAAAGCTGCGTCAAGCGCTAGCCATTTGGGGCGTTATTCCACTGACTACCATTGGTATTATTGGCGGTTTAGTGTTAGTTGGCGCCCCCTTTACCTTTATGGCCCTGCTGGGAAGCTTAAGCCTTATTGGTATGGTGCTTAAAAACGGCATTGTGTTAATGGAAGAGATTAACGTGCAGGCCAAAGGCAATAGCGGCGCGTTTGACGCAGTTGTCGCAGCGTCGGTCTCTCGTGTACGCCCTGTGTCTATGGCGGCCATTACCACCATATTAGGCATGATACCGCTATTTTCTGATGCCTTCTTTGCATCAATGGCAATAGTAATTGTGTTTGGCCTGACAGTGGCAACCGTACTTACGCTGCTTATTTTGCCAGTACTGCACTGTACCTTCCATGGTATTAAATCTGAATAGCCTAGACATTTCGCTCTGTTTAGTACGTTGTAACGAGTAGCGCCAAAATGGCGCTACTTCCAACAGCCTAAACAGTCAGCGACAGGAAGCATCTCCAAACGCTGATAAAGCACTTAATAGGGCATGGTGGCTAGACACATTATAATCACTAAAGGCCATATCAAAGCGTCATTACTTCTCGCTTAACGTTATGTTTTGCTATACATTTATGAGTATTATTGTTCATAAATAGTATGCGCATACTCTGTAGGCTACAATTATGCCCATTAACGTTACATCTATTTATTGAGCAAAGACTTAATTTCTCAGTTAAAGGAGATAACTGCTAGTAATGAAGCTAACTAATCAAACTAATTGGGGTGTTGTTGCCCTATTGTTTTTAGCGTTTACTGCATTGTCTGTCGCCGAACTACGTGAGTTACAATTAAACACGTCTGAGGCGGTCACGCTACAGGCTGAAAAAAGCGCGGCAAATTATAGAAAAAACATTGATCAGCTCTCCTCTCTGTCACCGCAGACAGAGGAGCTAGTCCTTAGCACCCTTCTAGAAAGTACAGTATCGCAGCCCCATATATCTTACGCCGCAATTGTTGACGCAAGCGGTAGTGTGGTAGCCAAAAGAGAAGCGGCAATTCAGAACGCTGTACCATCGTGGTTCACGTCAATCGATTCCAATTCAGAATTGGAAAAACGCATACCTTTAGGCGATAGTCAGCGCGCGCTCGTACTCACATCAAATAAGCTTGAGGTATACACCAGGTTCACTAACGTACTACTTAGGAATATTATCGCCTTTGTCGCGCTTTCACTGCTTGTTTCATTGTTAGTTGCAGTAATGAATCGACGATTTAAGCGACCTATCGAAGATACCGTTAGAAAACTTAACGATATGGGGAGCCATAATTTCACGTCGCCCCAAGTGAGTGCCTCTTCTGGCGACTGTGAACAGTTGACGAGTAGCGTTAATACCCTTTCAAGCACGCTAGCCTCGAAGTTCGATGAACTTACACGCCAGTCTGAGCTATTTAAAAAAGAAGCGAGCAAAGATTCATTAACTAAACTAGCCAACAGAGGCGCGTTTGAGCGCCACATGCGTGCGCTATTAAACGAAAACGCAACCTCACAAGAAAAAGAGCTTATTATTGTACGGCTAGCGCAACTGGCCAGTATTAATACCAAGTTAGGTATGGTGCCGGGTGATAACTATGTTAAAGCGATAGCGAACATCTTGGTTGAAGAAACCAAAAACAACAGCAACGTGCGCTTTGTGTTTCGATTGACTGGCGGAGATTTCGCATTAATTTGCGAGCCCATGGAAAAGCCGGCAAGAGATCTCATGTTGACTAACATATCAAAACAATGCGCTAGCGCCTCACCATTACGCGATGGCACCAAAGCCACGTATATCGGTATTACTCGCTTTACCGGCACTATGTCTATGCCGCAAGTCATGGAAAGTGTGGATAGTGCGCTTATCGCTGCCATGAAAACCCAAAGCGGTTGGGAGTTGGCTTCGGAAATATCTCACGTACACAGCAATACGCGATGGCGCGAACGACTTAACTATATTGTCGCTCAGCAGTATGCCGACATTATGATTCAGCCGGTTATGAATATAGAGCAAAATATTCCCGCTTACTATGAGACATTTGGGCGCTTTAAAGACAAAGATACCAACGAAGTCATACCCATGTCGCAGCTTATCCCTGCTTCTGAGCGATTAGACCTAATACCACAAGTCGACAGACTGGTTACCAGCATCGTGTTTAAAAAGATGGAAGTGACCTCTCAGCAAGTCGCCGTCAATTTAAGTATTACGTCAATTGCCAATGGTGAATTTAGAGATTGGTTGGTTAACGAATTAACCCAGCGACAAGCGCTATGCCCTAGGCTTCTTTTCGAAGTTGAAGATGCCGCGCTAATACAGTATCGAGACTATGCAGAATCGCTGTGCAGACAATTGATCAAGCTGGGTTGTCGAGTCACTGTTGAACACTTTGGCGACCACTTTGCATCGCTTTCTGGCCTACGCGCGATTAAACCGCAGTTTGTTAAAATTTCCGGAAGACTGACCCAAAGCATTCATACCAATAAAGACAATCAGCTGTTCGTGTCTAGCCTTATCAATATAGCGACTGGCCTGAATATAAAAGTAATTGCAGAAATGGTAGAGACCGAAGCCGAATCTGTGGCTTTGAACAAGCTAGGTGTAGAACATCAGCAAGGCTATTATTTTGCTAAACCTGCACTTTGGAATGTGTATTAAGGTTCACATACTGTTGCAACGTAGGGGGAGTTAGGCGCACCTGCACATGGGGTTTTGCAGGTAAGAAATTGAAGCTTTCCAAGTAATAAATGCAAAAAAGAGGCGCAAAAGCGCCTCTTTTTATATCAGGCTTATTGCTTTTCAAGCAGAGCTTCAATGGCCTCGGCGCTAATGGGTTTTGAATACAAAAAGCCTTGAATAAATTCGACATTCAACGATTTACAATAGTCAGATTGACTTTGTGTCTCTACCCCTTCAACCACTATCTTCAAGTCGAGTTTGTGACCCACGTTTACAATGGCCTCCATCAGGGCGCTGTCGTAGGCGTTTTCAGGCGCGCCTTTTAAGAACGAGCGATCGATTTTTAAATGACTCACGGGGAACTGCTTCAAATAACTCAGTGAAGAGTAGCCAGTACCAAAATCGTCTATCGATATTTCAACACCTAAGTCTCGCTGAGCACGTAAATTTTCCAAAATTGCATTATCCGATTTGATCAGAACGTTTTCAGTAAGCTCTAAACCAATATCTTCAGGCGATAACCCATAATGCGACCGACAGGCAGTTAAACGCTCAAAGAAGGAACTTTTTTCCAACTCTTTGCCTGAAACATTTATATCGATGCGAACTCCTATACCTTTTTGTTTCCATTTTTTCGACTGCTGGCAGGTTTTTTCTAGTACCCAACGCCCTATGTCTGCTATCAGTTCGCTGCGCTCAGCAATAGGTATGAAGATATTTGGCGGTACAGCGCTTTCTTCACCCAAAGGGCGCCACCTAAGTAAGGCTTCACAGGATGTAAACTTGCCGGTTTTGACATCTATTTGGGGCTGGAATAAAAGCTCAAATTCGTCCTTTTTCAGCGATTCACGTAGACGAGCAGCAATATTTCGCTGCTGCCGCAACCTCTGACTTAACGTCTTGGTAAAAAAGTGGTACCTATTGCGCCCTTCAGCCTTCGCTTGATACATAGCCGCATCAGCGTGCTTTAAAAGGTCGTCAATGCCATCCCCATCCCTTGGAAACATGCTAATACCGATACTCGATGTTATGTGTACGCTTTCAGTACTAAGCTCAAAGCTCTTTTTGAAACAGTCGGTAAGCGTTTTTGCGATTTCTTCACACTGAATTTCGTCGGTTATGTTATTCGCAACATAAACAAATTCATCGCCACCAAATCGAGCTAGCATGCCATTTGCGCTATCAATACAGCTAACCAAACGTTTCGCTACTGCTTTTAGCAATTCATCGCCCCATGTATGCCCTAATGTATCGTTAATTTCTTTGAACATATCAAGGTCGATAAAGAACAGCGCAAAGCCTGAGTTGGAATGCGTCACGTCTTCGATAATAGAGATTAACGTCTGTTCAAGCACGCGTTTATTGGGTAAATCGGTCAGTAAGTCAGTAGACGCCATACGCTCGAGCTCTAGACGTATCTCGTGCTGTTCACTTAAGTCAATATCAACACAGTACATCTCTGGCGAGTCCGAACCTTGTTTTAACATTACATGAGACGAAAAAACATGAATGGGTTGCCCGTCCTTTTTTTTCAGCACTAATTCATTAGAGGGAATGGCTTCGTCGAACTCAATCCAACGCTGGTGAAATTTAACAACGTCATCTCTCATGAAGTTAGGAATAATGAGGTCCTCAAGCTTTTGACCTAAGGCTTCGTCCTTGCTATAGCCATACATGTCTTCACTTGATTTGTTCCAGTAGATAACGTTGCGGTGCTTATCGTAACCTTGCACCGATACTTTTGGCAGCGCACTAATAAGCTGAAGGAACCGTCTTTCAGCTGCTCCATGCTGTTCAAATAACGGGGGCTCTTGGTATTTTGTTAAGCTCATCTTACTCCCGCGAGTGCTAATTGTTGGATAGCGTCAATGTAAAAAAATGACCACCGCCATTTAAGTGTAGCCTATAAAATTTATGCTTAGCGCAAACTAGAGGCAAACCACAAAATAATTGTGACAAAATATACAAAGGAAGCCCTGTCTAGTAGGACATGGTCTATTCATATTACCGTTTGAGGTCTGTCTTTATAGCACCTTTGACTAGGTGTTCGCAGCCGCAGGGCTTTTACGAGTATACTTCGCTCGATAGCCTCGCTAATAAGTCGAAAAACATTTCAACATGCGACACTTTTTGTCGCAAGCTATCTCTATGCTATGGTGAAGTTACTATCGCAAAAGCCAGTTCGCCACTATGAGTGCATTTCAACGCAAGCTCGACATTCTTCAATTTGTGCCTTCCGCGCCTAGAAAGGTTTCTAGCCGCCAAATTTTTGAGAACTTACAAAACTGCGGCCATCACAATATCGACATGCGCACGGTACAGCGGGACTTAGTCAGCCTAGAAAACATTGGCCTATTTGGCTTAGACGTTGATAAGCGTTCGAAACCCTACGGCTGGTTTATTAACGCGAACTTTAAGAAGCTCAACTTAAGCTTAATGGACGGCAATACCGCTCTGGCTTTTAAGGTGCTTGAACAATCGGGTGCTACGCTTCCAAACTCTACACTCAAAGAAATGCAGCCTTACTTTGCAAAAGCAAGTCAGGTCTTACAGCAAGACAGTGATTCCTTGCTTACAAACTGGCTAAGGTCGGTGGCCGATTCACAAGTTTCCCAGCCGCTTATACCACCAGAAATAGACGCAGCTTCGTTTGAACGATTAAAAAGTGCGATCTTTTTCAAGAAGCAAATCTCTGCCGATATTAAGCGTATTTTTAGTGGCGGTAATGAAATGGTATGGAAACATTACGATAGAGTTAACCCTATGGGGCTGGTGAAACAGGATGGTCGGCAACTCTTTGTATGTACCTTTGGTTCGCTGCACAAAAGGCGCTACGCATTGCCGCTACAATTTATTAGAAACGTTACCGTAACCGATGAAGACTGCCAGCAGGAATTTGGTGAATTAGAAAGTGTCCAGACCCTGTCGGCTAACAATAAAGAAGATATAGAGCTTAAGTTATTGGTTAAAAACAACTCTTTATTTTTACTTCACGGTTATAGGCTAAGTAACGATCAGGTAATTACGCAATCTACCCAAGCAGATAAGTCCCTGCTTACCGCCACGGTGAAAGATACCAATAAACTACGCGCCTTCTTAAGAGGCTTGGGCGAGAACATAGAGGTCATTGCGCCTCAAAAACTACGGCAATATTTTGCTGAGCTTTCTGAAAGGCTGTACTTCGCTTATCAGGAAAAAGCCGTGCAAAATAATCAGATGTTTACTGACTAAGGTAACTCTCTGCCCTGAAGCCTCACAAAAGCAGGTATATCCAAATATGCCGCATCCTTTCTCGATGATGTCGGTACAGAGGCCTGCTTCATAGGTATCACATTTTCCTCTTGTTCAAAGCTCTGTTTCTTTAAGGGCACACCGGTCGCGATAATTAACACTTCACCAAAATGGGGTAATTCTGGAGATAGAGTCACGCCTGTAATAATGAGAGTTTGAGGGCCATCAACCAAAGATTGAAGCGTGGCTAGCATTTCTTCATACATAGCTAAACTGGGCTCTTCCCTGCACGTTAGCTGTGCGATAACGCCTTGCGCCCCGATAATATTCTGCTTATCAACTAATGGGTTTTCTAGAGCATGCTTTAATGCTTTGCTTAACGAACTGTCGTCTTCAGCTATACCTACTCCCAGCGCAGTGTCTCCCTCTAAAGAAAGAATGTGGCTAAAATCATTGATATCAACGTTAATATAGCCAGTATTGGTTAGCATTACGATAATGGCTTCAACAATTCTGTGCATTTGCGTATCACAGTGACGAAATGCTGAGAGAAGGCCTACGGTTTCATCTAGTGCAGAAAGCAATGAATCGTTAGACATCACTAATGTTGCGTTCGCTTTGCTTCGTATTGTCTCTAGTGCGTTTCTTGCAATGTCGCTTCGCTTTCCCCCCTCTGTTTTGAAAGGTAGAGTAACAAAGCACATCACATCGATGTCGCTCTCTTTAGCTAAATCAATAAGAATTGGCGATGCACCGCTTCCCGTTCCGCCTCCTAGCCCTGCGATAATGATGATAAGGTCGGCGTCTTCTATTAACGCCTTTAAAGCATCTTTACTCTGAATGGCTGCATCGCTTGCTACACACGGGTCGGCCCCCGCTCCATAACCCTTTGTTGTCGCCTCCCCTATCAATACCACTTCATGATTTGTGCATCTATGCAAAGCGGCGATATCGGTGTTAACAGAGCTAAATCTAATATTTTCATGTGAGCAAAGATTGGCCATGTTGCTTACTGCATTACCGCCACAGCCTCCCACGCCAATAACGTGAATATTAATTTGTTCGGTTCGAATGTTTTGCATGCGCTTACTCTGGAAAACTGACGTTTTGTAAGCATGAAACAACTGTGCGGCAAAAAGTGACGTATAGGATTGGGAGCCGTATATCAGGTGACTGTCGTAACCGCTTTAGACACCAAATTTACTCACGGCTTTATGTTTACTGAACAGCATCACTGCTATCCACATGCTGTGTTTGCCGCTCGACAGCCAGTTTAAGTATATGGGTATCAAGGGTTTTGTGGAAAAACTACTAGGCTTTGAATTTATGAAATTAGGGTACTGAGAAAAAAACGTTATATTTTCTTAAAGCAGGATGAAAATGTTTTACTAGGGGAATAAATAAATGGTGCGTCTACCCTGATTCGAACAGGGGACCTCTACCATGTCAAGGTAGCGCTCTAACCAACTGAGCTATAGACGCATAAAAACTGTGTTGCACCAGATAGGTGGGCGAATGCCAGACAACGGCGCGTATAATACTCAGCACCGGCGCTGCCTGCAAGAAAAACTTAACAAAAGCCCGTTCAAGTGACTAATTTCGCAGCAATTCGATTGCTTTTTGTCTTTTAAAGACGCTTACTTACACCATGTTAAAGGGTAGCGGCTTAATGGCGTCGACTAGTGTACCGTCGTTCACCGCACGCATAAAATACTCCCCTAACCTATCAGTTTCTTTTAACACCGTTTGCCAGTATTTAATGCGGGTTTCGGCATCAAGCACTTCAAAGTCTTTACGGTCTGGTATTTTACTGTAAGGCAGGTTCGCCACAAATGACGCCGAGGGGACTAACATCACCACATTATCGTAGCTTGAGCGATGCGGTACTCTGTTTTTTAGCCCTTTATCAAACCAACCAGGAATAGGCTTATCGTAAAAGTGAGGGTATAACACTAACCCCTTGTCAGGGCCAAAGGATAAATCGAAGTGGTAGTCAACAATTCCACCGTCGCGATACATGCCAGCTGGCGCCCCTTCTATGTTCTGCACGCCTTCTATAACAATAGGAATAGAGCCAGACGCTAATAGCGCACTGTGAATATTGCCTTGGGTTAAATCGTGATATTGCGTTGGGAGCTGATAGGGGTCGTTAATTTCAAAATTCGTATTTGGCGAAGAAAAAACATAGCGGGTGTATAACCGAGAAAGGTTTTTTCGATTTACTGTATTGGCTGCCGCGCTCATAGCAAGGCCAGAAAGCTGCCTAAATTTACTTTCAAAGCGGGTTGCGCCTAAACATTTGGCTACAATAAGGTGCGCCTTAAAACGGGAATTAGACAAGACTTCTTGTTTGCCGGTGTCATTCACCATTTCCTTCAACAGGTCTTCGGCTTTCGCGGTAATTTCCCTTGGGGTAGGTTTGTTACTGCTATAAGTTGTGGTTGAGTACGATGATGCTAGCCGGTTTATTGCGGCAAAGGGGTCATTTTGCACTGCACAAATTGCACGAAAAGCACCCGCGGAGGAACCAATAACATGTACTTGATGATTTACATTAGCGAACCACTCGGGAAAAAGTACCCGATCTAGCCCTGCCAAAGTAAACCATTTAGGGCCACCCGATGCGCCTAAAAAATAACTGAACAGGTCTGGGCTAAACCCATTTTTCATTATAGTTTCTCGGGCTTTTTTACCTGCGTATACGTCTAACGGGGCCACTTACATTCCTTGCTATTTTAAAGGGCCAGCGTTTATGCATATAACCCCTTAATTTGACTAATTCGGAGAAATTTAACAGTTAACCACGCAAAAGTAACCTTCTTGGCCTTTACGCGTCTTCTGCTCAGACCACACCTTTAAACGCGTAAGCGGGGAAAACTAAGGGCTGAGTGCATCTATCACTTTTAGAAATACGCGATACTCATCATCAGTGATATTCTTTAATTGCCTATTTTGCCACGCGACCACCCGCGGTGTGATTTGCTCATACATCGCCACACCTTCGCTTGATAATGCAATGAGGCTTGCCCTTTTATCTTCCTTACACATACGTTTTAACACCGCGCCCTTGTTCACTAAGCGGTCTAACGCGCGAGAAACTTGCACCTTGTCTAGGCGGGTCGCTGCGGCGATGGCTTTTGCGGTCATATAAGGCTGCTGTGCGTCTTTTTGGCACGCGCCAAGTGTTGCTACAATTCGCCACTCGGGCATTGTAAGCTGGTAAGTGGCATATTCCCTAGCAAGAGAGTCACTTAAGTCGCTAGCCAGCATTGCCACCTTATAGGCAAGCATGTCATTTAATTGCACTATGTTTCCCTCTCTCTTTCTCTTTTTTTATTTAGAGATGATGACTTAAAAAGGCGAGTTGACGTAAACCTTAAAGGCGAGTTGACGTAAACCTTACATGAAGTGTAATAGCTTGGCACAATACTCCTAACTCCATTAAAAGCTTGGCTTATATCAGTATTGGCTTATCAGTTGGCACGACTGTAAACCTAGCTTACCAAAAGCGCCCGCGCACCAAATACACACAAACCACCTACCATTGATTTACAATTATTTTACCTCTAGCCTAAAGCATATAGTTTCATTTGTAACTAATCTATTGCTAAGCGCAGCTAAAGTAGCGCCAATAACGGAAACCTGTATGGATAATTTATCTTATTTAACTGGCTTTAATAACGAGCACGAAACTGAAGCCCTGCCCGGCGCTCTTCCTAAAGGGCAATTTAGCCCACAGAAAGTTAATTATAAGCTTTATGCTGAGCAATTTAGCAGTACCGCATTTACTGCACCACGTGCAGACAACCGTCGAAGCTGGACGTACCGACTACGCCCTTCTATTGCCATGGGCGACTTTAAAAAAATAGATAATGGCCTTGTGCGCACGGCACCTGAAACGGCTATCCCCTGCCCACCCAATGTGATGAGATGGGACCCCATTCCATTGCCTGACAGCGAGTGTGACTTTATTGATTCGCTTGTCACTATCGCCACTAACGGCGACGCTAAAACACAAACGGGTATGGGAATACACTGTTACAGCGCCAATATGGATATGCAAAATCGTGTGTTCTATTCATCTGACGGTGAGATGCTTATCGTCCCCCAATTAGGTGACATGCTGATTACCACTGAGTTTGGAAAGCTTCATGTCTCGGTAGGTGAAATAGTGGTGATCCCTCGCGGTGTACGCTTTGCTGTCGAACCATTAGGCGGTCCCATACGGGGTTACATTTGTGAAAATTACGGGCATCCGTTTGTTTTACCAGAACGCGGCCCTGTTGGTGCTAACGGCTACGCTAATCAGCGGGACTTTTGCTATCCCACGGCGTGGTTCGAGGATAATGACACGCCACACACCATGGTAAACAAGTTTTGCGGCAACCTATTTGAGGCCCCCCTTGATCATTCTCCGTTTGACGTAGTGGCTTGGGTAGGTAACTCTGCACCTTACAAATACAACCTATCGCGCTTTAACGTAATAAACACAGTAAGTTTTGATCACCCCGACCCCTCTATTTTTACTGTGCTGACTTCCCCATCAGATCTTGAAGGCACAGCTAACGTTGACTTTGTTATCTTCCCACCGAGGTGGATGGTGGCCGAGAACACCTTCCGTCCACCCTATTATCACAGAAATGTGATGAGTGAGTTTATGGGGCTAATAGAGGGCATGTACGATGCAAAAGAGCATGGTTTTGTGCCGGGCGGGATGAGCTTGCATAATTGTATGACGCCCCATGGCCCTGAAGCTGAAGTGTTCGACAAGGCATCGAATGCTGAACTTACTCCCCAGCGCTATGAAAACACCCTAGCGTTCATGTTTGAATCTCGTTATCCCATTGCGCCAACGGCGTTTGCTATGCATAGCGACCTTCGCCAGAAGGATTATCTTTCTTGCTGGAAGGGCCTACAAAAACACTACGATAGTGAAAAGTAGTACTCCACGATACCTGTACGGATTTGTGAACACCTGACACAATACGCAAAATCTATTATTGATTACTAAAATCATATGGTTAGGGAAAATATGCCTCCCCTAACCGTATGTTTGACGTACCGATGAAAACAAAACGTTACAGCTGTTCTTTCCATCCTAAAAATGTGTTGCGCCTACCTCTATTGCTTGCATTTTCACTACAACCTTACAATCAGCTAACAATTATAAAATATGATTTACGTTGAGGATGTATTGCTATGGCTGATTTATTTGAAAACCCAATTGGGTTAGATGGGTTTGAGTTTTTAGAATTCACAGCGCCTGAAAAGGGCATGTTAGAGCCTATCTTTGAAGCGATGGGCTTTACCCTTGTTGCTCGCCACAAATCGAAAGACGTAGAGTTGTGGCGTCAAGGCGATATCAACTTATTGAGCAATTATGAAAAGAACTGCCATGCCGCATACTATGCAGAAGAGCACGGCCCATCAGCATGCGGGATGGCTTTTCGCGTAAAAGATTCACAGCATGCCTACAAAGAAGTGCTGGCCCGTGGTGCACAGCCAGTGGACACCTACACAGGGCCAATGGAACTTAAACTGCCAGCCATTAAAGGTATTGGTGGTGCCATGCTTTACCTTATCGACAGGTATCAAGGTGAAAACACCATATACGATATTGACTTCAACTGGATTGAAGGCGTTGACCGCCACCCCGAAGGCTGTGGCTTCCATACTCTGGATCACCTTACCCACAATGTGTATCGAGGGCGCATGGATTTCTGGGCTGGCTTCTATGAAAAGCTATTTAACTTCAGAGAAATTCGCTATTTCGATATTAAAGGTGAATATACTGGGCTGCTTTCAAAAGCAATGACCGCACCTGATGGCAAAATCCGTATTCCGCTAAACGAAGAAGCCGTGGGCGGTGGTGGCCAAATTGAAGAGTTTTTAATGAAGTACAACGGTGAAGGCATTCAGCACATCGCGTTTGCTTGTGATGATTTATTAGCGTGTTTAGATAAGCTTAAGGCAAAAGGCATGAAGTTTATGACACCGCCACCAAATACGTATTATGAAATGCTTGAAGACCGCCTTCCAGGGCATGGCGAAAATGTAGATGAATTACAAAAGCGCGGCATTTTATTAGACGGCACAACGGAAAATGGCGAGCCTCGATTGCTGCTTCAAATTTTCTCTGAAACGGTTTTCGGCCCTGTTTTCTTTGAATTTATTCAACGTAAGCAAGATGATGGCTTCGGCGAAGGTAACTTTAAGGCACTGTTTGAGTCTATTGAACGCGACCAAGTAAATCGCGGAGTTTTAAATAAATAGCTCTTGAGCAAATGGTGAATTTGTCGTCACGATGCATTTACGAGAGAGGCAAAATTCTAGCCTAGCTAAGCCTAGCTAAGCCTAGCTAAGCTTAGCAGCATTAAGGCCGTTTTCTCGTTAAACCTAAGACAAAAATAAAGGCAGTACATCGCAAAGATGCACTGCCTTTACTTCAAAAAAGCCTTTGTAAATGCAATGACTAAGCTTTGGTTTCAACCCTGCCCTTTTTCATATAGTGCACACGCCGCTCCGCTTGGATCAATGATTACGCAGAAGCTGTCGTTTCCATGGTGTCGGACTTCACCCACCTGTTTGCCCCCTTTATCAACAGCCGCACGTAGGGCATTATCTAAGCTTTCAACAGTAAAGTAGTTAATCCACCCGCATGGGTAATTTTCATTCACCCCGCGCTTGTGACAAATGCCGCCTACTGGCGTACCGTCGCTTTTCATCATGACGAAGTCACTGTATCCGCCCATGTCGATTGCTTCCTTCTTCCAGCCCATAACAGCCTCGTAGAAGCTCACAAGCTCGTCGGCATTTTCTGTTGTAATATCACACCATGACGCATCTGACATCGTCTTATCCTCTTGTCGTTATACTTATAGGCGCAACTCGCTTTTTTAGGCGTTTATTATTGCGCCAGTGATGTTAACGTTGCCCGTTCTAAAAATAGCTTGCAGTGGTTGTTACTTTAAAACTTGCGTCATAATTATGCTTAGGCACTAATAAAACATAGCTTATTTTTCTAAAACGATCGCAGGTTGTTTGCTATTTTTTTGGGCATCAATTCCCTATAAAAGAGACGGTTGTCAAGGGAAGAAATTGCAAAAAGACCAAACATTTTTTATTTTAATGGTAGACACAGCCTGTGGAAAATGCTTGCATTTTTGATAATGTTATCCACTGACCATTGTTTGTACAGTTTATTTTATTACTTATTATCAAACACTTAGAATAAGACCCCAAACTACTCAACAAACTTATCCACAGATTAAGTGGATAACACGTGGCACTTGCTCACAGTTAATGGTTTAATGTGAATATCTTCGACGTATTCTTTTTTTCGGTTTCTCATGCCCAAACAAACACTTTTAGTCAGAGAATCTTTATTCACTATTCACAGCTTAGATCCGCAAAGCGATATCCCGGCCTCAGTTCTAAACAGCCCGCTTTTTTTCCTAGGTAAAACAGAAGATGAATTGTCTATTGTCGTTCCTGACTCAATCAAGGTAGATTCCCTTGATAGTGATGAAGGTTGGCGAGCCCTTGAACTATTGGGGCCGTTACATCTGTCAATGGTTGGAATTATGGCACAAATTGGTGATGTACTTGCCTCTGCGAAGGTTGCTATCTTCGTTGTGTCCACATTCGATACTGACTTTTTCTTAGTAAAAGACAACAAATTGAAAGACGCAATCAACGCTTTGAAAAAAGCGGGTTATTCGGTGAATGTGGACAACTAATCCCGTGAACGCCAAACAATTACAATATGCCCCCGATACATTCTCGAAACAGTTTGAAACACTGACCCCGTTTTCCGGGCAAGTCGTTCCACTTGCCCAAACGGACGACCCGTTTTTTAAAAACGGTTACATGGGGCCAGGTGCTGCGCTAACTTCTACCTCCAACACCATAGTTGCGCCTTTTGTTGGTAAAGTCCTCAATGTTTCGCCACTGGACTATGCTATTGATATACAGTCAAAAGTGGGGTTAAAGTGCCGAATAAAATACGGTGGTGACACATGTCACCTTCATGGCGCACAGTTTAATTGCGCCCTTAAGCGCGGCGACGCTTTTAACGTCAGTCAAACACTGTTTACTGTGAATTCGGCCTGGCTTAAGCAGCAGGGTGTCAGCAATGTTTGTGCGCTCACTTTGCTTAATGCTAATGCCCTCATTGGCATAGTGCCTACCCGTCAGAAGTTCGTAGACGCGGCTACCGACCCCCTTTTTACCCTTTACCTTTAAAAACACATCGCAAGTCAGTTTATCATCGTATCAACAGCTTGTATGATGTACGACAAAGTTTAACTAACCCTAGTGGCGCATTGCTTCTAAAGCATGATTAAAGCGCGATGGGGTTGCGTCATTGCGTAGATCGCGAAGCGCGGTCTCACCTTTTAGATACAACAAGTAATACGGAAGCATTCACATGAGCACAATCCTTTACGGGATCCCAAACTGTGACACCATTAAAAAAGCGAAAAAATGGTTAACCGAGAACGATATTCCGTTTTCATTTCACGACTATCGTAAAGACGGCATAGATAACAACTTTCTTTCACGTGCAGAAGCTGAGCTAGGTTGGGAAACCATGCTAAACAAGCGCGGAACGACGTTTCGCCAGTTAGAAGAACAAGAAAAGGCAACGTTGAATAAAGATAAAGCCCTTGCTTTGCTTGAACTTCACCCAGCCATGGTTAAGCGCCCTATTCTTTTTCACAACAATACCTTCCACATTGGTTTCAAACCGGCACAGTATGAGGAAATATTTTGTTAAACGACTCTGTTATTGACATTGCAAAGCAATTAATTAACCGCCGCTCCGTTACTCCTGAAGATGCCGGCTGCCAAGAAGCTATGTGTGAATTTTTAGGGGCACTTGGCTTCGACAATGAAACCATGGTGTTTGAAGATACCACTAACTTGTGGTCTCGCCGAGGCAAAGAGGGCCCGGTGTTTTGTTTTGCAGGGCACACCGATGTAGTGCCAAGTGGCCCAGAAGACGCGTGGAAAACCCCGCCATTTACTGCCACTGAAGTGAACGGTTACTTACATGGTCGTGGGGCAGCAGATATGAAAGGCAGTCTTGCTGCTATGCTTGTTGCCACTCGTGAATTCGTTAATCAGTATCCGCAGCACAAAGGTAGCATTGCTTATCTCATTACCAGTGACGAGGAAGGCCCCTTTATTAATGGCACAACCCGCGTTATTGATACCCTTGAAGCACGCAATGAAAAAATTGATTGGTGTATTGTTGGCGAGCCCTCGTCTACCGATGAAGTGGGCGACATCGTGAAAAATGGCCGTCGAGGCTCGTTAACCGGTGACCTGGTGGTTAAAGGTGTGCAGGGTCACGTTGCTTACCCGCATTTGGCGAAGAACCCCGTTCATAGCGCTATGGCCGCCTTAGATGAGCTGGCCAAATCCCATTGGGATAACGGTAACGATTTCTTCCCGCCCACGAGCTTTCAGATCTCAAATATTCATGCGGGTACTGGCGCGGGTAACGTGATCCCAGGCGAACTGCACGTTTGCTTTAACTTCCGTTTTTCAACAGAGGTAACCGATCAGATATTGATTGAGCGGGTAACCACTATTCTTGATGCCCATGAATTAGATTATTACATTAAGTGGACGTTTAACGGCCAGCCATTTTTAACCGACACCGGTGCGCTGTTAGACGCCACACAAGGTGCGATAGAGGCCGTTAAAGGTACGCCGACTGTGCTATCTACCGCAGGCGGTACATCAGACGGTCGGTTCATTGCCCCAACGGGTGCACAGGTCATAGAGCTAGGGCCAGTAAATGCCACTATTCACAAAATTGACGAGTGCGTCAAAATGGCCGACTTAGAACAGCTTGCGGATATGTATTTCGGTATCCTTGAGCGCTTGCTAGCCAACTAGCGTAGGCTGTTGACCATGACTACCATTACAGAAAAAGCGTGGCTGGGCCAGCTTAATGAAGATTTAGTTGATGCAGGTAACGGCCACAGACTTCACATCGACGTGATTTCCCCTTTTCTGGCTATGCAAGATGCCGCACACAAAGACGGGATAGACCTGCAGCTTGTCAGCAGCTATCGCGACTTTGACCGGCAGACCGCTATTTTCAACCGCAAGTGGACAGGAAAGGCTCAACTGCTTGATGTTAACGGTAGTCCCTTGTCGTTTGATAGTTTACGTGATGACGAAAAGCTCCACGCTATTCTTACATGGTCTGCCTTACCCGGTGGGAGTCGTCATCACTGGGGTACCGACATTGATGTGTATGACAGGGCATCTGTTAAGCATTGGGGTGGTCAATTCAATCTTGTAGAAACTGAATACGAGGCTGGCGGCCCTTGTTACGCGCTAGCCTGCTGGCTTGGTGAAAATATGTCGCGTTTTGGTTTTTATCGGCCGTTTTCAGTAAGCCGTGGTGGCGTGGCAGCAGAACCTTGGCACTTAAGCTTTAAAGAGACCGCCGAGACGTTTGAAAAAGCAAGAAATTTACAAGGTTTAACCGCTGCTATTGAGCAAAGCGACATAGAAGGTAAATCGTGTATTTTGTCGCAGCTGCCCACACTGTATAATCGGTATGTTTTAAACAACGGCGTTTCGCCAACGGAAACTGTATGAGTACAACTTGGGTAGTTATAATCATTGTATTAGTGTTAGGTGTGGTAATTGGCAATATCACGCTGCTGAAATACAGTGCGAAGTTTAAATTTCCAACGCCCTCGAAACCGTTTGATGATGTTGAAGAGTCGCACAGCGATAACCCCCCGTCGTCTGCTGACACGTTATCCGACACCCAACCCGGTGATAACCCCACGGCTAATTCGCCAACGTCTGAGCGTAATAATGGCACAAGCACAATCAGTGACGATGCGCTAAATAGCCTAAACAGCCACAGCGACAAGGCTAAAAAGTAACCCCCCTCCTTACTCAACTATTCACTTGTACTCACAGGGTACTGTGAATGGTTGGAGTTCGGGACTATGAAAGGCTTGTTCGCCAAAGGCGATATTCACATCAACCCCACTATCACTTTTTATTTAATCACACTCTAAGAGGTTCTAGACGTGTCTCAAAGTAAATCTTTACTGGCTAATATCGGCGTACAAGTTGTTATTGCCATGATCATCGGCACCGCCGTAGGTGCTTTTATGGGGCAAAGCGCCGCTATGTTTGCCCCCTTAGGCGCAATTTTTATTAACCTCATTAAGATGTTGGTTATCCCACTGGTTGCGGTTGCGCTTATTTCGGGCGCTGCGGGTTTAGGTAACAGTACCAACGCAGGTAAAGTGGGCTTTTCAACCCTCGCCTATTTCGCGTTGACATCCGCGCTAGCCGTGGCGCTTGCGCTGATTATGGGTGAAATTTTCAAGCCTGGTGTGGGTATCGATGTTTCATCTGTAGAGGGAATGTTTTCTGGCGAGTACGCATCGAAAGGCGAGCTGCCATCGTTTTGGGCGACGGTGACGGGCATGATACCTACTAACGTCTTTGCTTCTCTCACCAATGCGAATATTCTTCAAATTCTGGTGTTTTGCCTGTTCTTTGGCCTTGCCCTTTCTAAGCAGCCTAAAAAGAACCGCGAGCCTATTCTTCAGGGCGTAAATACCATTGTAGATGCGATGGTATGGATGATTAACTGCGTTATGAAAATTGCCCCTATCGGTGTATTTGGTCTAATGGCCGAAGCGGTCGGCACCTTTGGCTTTAGCGCACTTATGGTTGTCTTCAAACTTTTCTTAGTCTTTATCGCCGCTATTCTCGTTTTTGGTTTTGTGGTTTACCCACTGTTAGTACAGCTATTTACCAAAACCTCTGCCAAGTCGTTCTTAGTGGCAATGAAAAAGCCTCAAGCGGTGGCGCTTTCTACCGCGTCATCTATGGCCACCCTGCCCGTCACTATGAATACGGTAGAAAACGAACTGGGCGTAAGAAATGCAACTGCGTCGTTTGTATTACCTTTAGGGGCCACGATAAACATGAGCGGTAATGCTATTTACTATGGCTTAGTTGCCGTGTTTTTCGCTCAGCTTTTTAATATCGACTTATCCATGGGGGCTTACGTTGCCATTATCCTTACTTCAACCTTAGGCGCCGTGGGACAAGCTGGCGTACCAGGCCCGTCTTTTCTTGTGGTTGCGGTACTCCTAGCCGCCGGCATTCCTATTGAAGGCTTACCACTTTTATTCGCTCTCGACCGTATTTTCGACATGATTCGTACTGCGCTTAATATCACTGGCGACGCAGCGTGCGCAGTCATTATCGATAACATTGCTATTGAAGCGTCTGACCTTACTGAAAGTGAGGTGAAGCAAAGCTAACCGTGCGTTATTTAGCGGGCATAAAAAAGGTGGCCTATCGGCCACCTTGTTATTTTAGAGCTAGTCAGCGCAAGCGCACGTTTCTAGGTACCCGCTTTTTATCTTGTCTCGTATGGTCGCGGTTAAAACTACAGCGGGCTTGTTTTAACCGCTGTGCCGCTAATACTTACCATCAGCATACTGCCTTTATCACCAATGACTTGATAATCTAAATCGATACCTACAACAGCGTTTGCTCCCATGCTTCTTGCTTCATGTTCTAACTCAGTAAAAGCAAGCTTACGCGCTGTGGTTAGCTCTTCTTCGTAAGAGCCAGAGCGACCACCCACAATATCTCGAATAGAGGCAAATAAGTCTTTAAATACGTTTGCGCCCATTACCGCTTCACCGACAACAATGCCGTAGTATGCATCGATTTTATGCCCTTCTAGCGTGGGGGTTGTTGAAACAATCATAGGTAACTCCTTTTAATAAAACCCGTTTTTTCACAAATTCAAGCCATTACAATACGCTTTACGCGTTTTGTTCAAACCATTCTCTAATAGACGCTACGCGAGCTTGGGCGTCACTTGTCTCGTAAGCCACCGTCGGCTGGTTACCCCATACCGGCTTAGGCCACGCGCAATCGGTATCAAACCTGGCAACGTGGTGAACATGTAACTGACGCACCACATTACCCAATGCGGCCACGTTTAGCTTAAGCGGTGAGAACAAATTCATCATTGCTTTCGATGCAAGCGCAGACTCTTTAAGTAAGGTAATTTGCTCTTTTTCAGTTAAGTCGATAATTTCCGCAATATCATTTTTCATTGGTACTAATATTAACCACGGAAATTGTCTGTCGTTCATTAACAGTACACGACATAGAGAAAGATCGCAGACAAAAAATGTATCATTGTGTAAACGGCTATCAAGACTAAACATCTAGCTTTTCCAAAGTAGTAGGCACTACCGTGAGTAGTGCGCGCTGCCCAATAGCAACCTTTGCATTGGGAAATACAATCGCTTCACCATCTTGCTCGGCTACGTAGTCTGTACCTGGCTCTGATGCCAATACCGTGCCTTTTGGATAATCAGTAAAGTTAGGTGTATCGTCGTCAAAGTGCAGTTTAAAGGCTTCTTCATTGCGGTTAATGACCTGATTAACCCGGTAAATATCAAGTTCGCGAATGTCTACCGAAGGGGCATAGTTTTCTTGCGTGATCAGTTGCGTAATGGCCTGTTTGGCATCTTCAAAGCGGCGCATATCGTTTTGTCCAAAGGGGCGCACTTTTCCTAACTCGACGGTGAACGCATGAGCATTGAACAGGTGCGACGAGAAATAGCTAAAAGTGGTGGTTGGACTTTCAGAAAGCAAAATTGTTTTTACCCCACAAGCCGACAAAAACGCAAGCTGACCTTCGCTGTGAACTCTGTCGTGTAAATACGGGTATACCGCAAACTTTTCATTCTTTGATGCACGGATAGCGGTATGTAAGTCGTAGTGGTAACGCTCTCCGTCAGCCGCTTCAAAAAAAGACCCAACGGCCTCTTCTAACTGCTTAGCACGAACACGTTCTTGGTTAACTAAGCCTTCACCTTTTGAGTGAGCCCCGCTGAACAAGCGATTCATATTTTCTTCAACAAATCGCTCCGCAATATCCATGGCGGGTAGATTCCCGAATAAAAAAAGCACGTCGTGAGACAGTACTAGTGTGCCAGTTAAAATACGTTTTACTAGGTCATCACATATTTCAATAGGCGCCGTTTCGTTACCGTGAACGCCACACGATAAAACGATACGCTTGGCGTGCTCACTGTTCGTTTGCGCAGAGAAACTGATAATTCCAGGCCCTGAAATTTGCACACCTATGCCGTTTGACAGATCAAATTGTAGAGGTTGTTCAAATAGTGCGGGTTCCCGGCGAGATAGTGTTAAAAATTCGCCACTTTCGATAAGTTCTTGCATGAAGTTCTGCATATAACCAGTCTAATCTAGAATAAACACAGTTTAACGAGGCACAGGGCTAAAATCACGCGTTCTCAGGGATTTATTACAACCGCCTGTAAGCAATATACAACGCTTTAACGTGATTAATTAAGGCGCTGCAGTATCTTCTTTGCAGATAAATAGTAGAGAAAGGGCTAGAAAACGCACGGAGCAAACAGGTAACTCAACGGGGGCAGAGAAGAGACTAGGCTTTTCCTCGCGCAGGAGAGTTACCCACAATAATTTCTTGCTGAGCAAGGGCAACAAAGCTTTTAAAAGGAATAGCGCGAGAGAACAGATACCCCTGCCCCTGAGCAACACCAACCTCTCTTAATATATGAAGTTGCTCTATGGTTTCAATCCCTTCGGCAACCACGCTACAGCCTTTAGCATGACCTATCACTTTTGCGGCCTCGATAATAGCGCGGTTAACAGGGTGGCCTTCTAACTCCATTACGAACGACTTATCTACTTTAAGGGCATCTAAATCTAAATCGCGAATATAGGCAAGATTAGAATAGCCTTTTCCAAAGTCATCGACGGAGACCGACACGCCAAAGCTACGTAACTCGTCTAGCTGCTTTTTCACCATAAGTGAATTTGATAATGCCACGTCTTCGGTCAACTCTAACTCTATGAGCGTTAAGGGCATGGCGTAAGTTTCGCTTAGCATGGTAAGCGTGGGCACTAACTGATTGTCGTAAAGCTGGGTAGGCGAGATGTTAACGGATAAGACAATAGGCATTTTCAATGCGTTAAGCTCTACTAGTGCTCTGAAAGCCTGCTCAAGAGTCCAGTAGCCCAGCTCGTTCATCATGTTATACGACTCTGCCGCTTCGATAAGCGGGCCGGGAAATAGTACACCATCAAGGGGGTGGTTCCATCTCAGTAAGCACTCTGCCCCTATCACCTCAAGCGTAGCTAAATTAACTTTAGGTTGATAATAAAGTTCAAGTTCATTTTGGGCTAAGGCGCGCTTTAAGTCGGCTTTCAGTGCTAAGCTTCTACCCGTATCTGCCTTATCTGTTTTGGTCAGTGCGAAGTAGTTTTCGTACTTATTTTCTTTGGCTTGTTTTAACGCGGTTTCTGCTCGAGACACAAAGCGAGTTATTTCAAACTCCCGTTTATCACTGCATACCACACCCACATTAAAGTCTGCGATGAAGGCTGTACCTTCGTAGTGCATAGGGGTTTTAAAATGTTCGACTAGACGTTCGAACATTTTACGCATTACGCCTTCGCTACTCTCATTGGGGAAAACAATACCAAACACATCCCCGCTAATGCGACCAATGTAAACTGATTGTCCAAATAGAAGCTGTATACGGTTGGCAATTTCCAGTAAGAAGCGATCGCCAACATGTATGCCCAGACTGGTTGTTACATCAGAAAAGCGCACCACATCCACCAGCATCAAAGAAATAGCGCCGCTACGAGAGGCCTGTTTTGAAATGCTGTCAATAAACGCATATCGATTTGGAATGGTTGCCAGTGATGTATGTTGGCTCATGATGTTTTCCTTGAGCTTTACGCTTCGAGGTACTAAAAACAACTGCTTATATAAAACCATGGCGTTACGGATGGCGCAACGACAGTTACGTATTAATTTGCATACCCGCTTATACCATGAAACAACATTTTTTTATATTTGATTAACTAATGGTAAGAATGGGCAAAAAACCTGCTGTTAGTGCATGTTCACAGCAAGTTCGCTTAATTTAAAGCAATAAAAAAGCCCGACAAGTTTATCACCGCCGGGCTATTTCTTTCTCGTTCTGCGATTAGCTTTCTATCTTACACGACGAAAGTTTCCAAACGCGATCTACGTAGTCACGTATTGAGCGATCTGAGGTAAATTTACCCATTTTAGCCGTATTGATTATCGCCATTTCCGCCCAGCGCTCTTTGTCGCGGTAAGCAGCATCTACTGCAATTTGTGCGTCAGAGTATGCGCGGAAATCTGCAAGTACCATGTACGGGTCGCCATTATCAAGTAAGCTTTGCTTAATAGATACTAACGCCCCTGGTTTGCCCGGCGTAAAGTAATCGGTTTCTAACCAATCCAGTACCGCTTTAATTTCAGGGTCTTTGTAGTAGTAGTCGTGAGGGTTGTAACCCGTCGCTTTAAGCTCGTTCACCTCTTCTACTGTTAAACCGAAAATAAAGATGTTGTCGTCGCCTACTTCTTCAGCAATTTCAACGTTAGCACCATCTAGCGTACCGATAGTTACTGCACCGTTAAGCGCTAACTTCATGTTACCTGTACCCGATGCTTCTTTACCTGCTGTACTGATTTGTTCAGACACATCAGCCGCTGGAATCATCTTCTCAGCTAGCGATACACGGTAGTTAGGCAAGAACGCAATTTTAATCTTGTTGTTAACACGAGGGTCGTTATTAACCTTATCGGCCACCTTGTTAATTGCGTAGATAATGTCTTTAGCAAGCTTATAACCCGGTGCGGCTTTCGCGCCAAATACGAACACGCGAGGGTGCATATCATAATCTGGGTTTTCCAGAATACGACGGTACAACGCCATAATGTGTAGCAACGCTAAATGTTGACGCTTGTACTCGTGAAGTCGCTTAATTTGCACATCAAAAATGGCATTTACGTCTACTTCTAAGTCTAGCGACTTGCGAATTTCATCAGCCAACAGTTCCTTGTTCTCCAGCTTCACTTTCATGAACTGTTTTTGGAACGTTTTATTCGTAGCAAACTTCGTTAAACCCTGAAGTTTATCTAAATCTCGCGGCCAATCATCGCCAATTTTCTTATCAATCAACTTAGAAAGCGCAGGATTACAGGCCTTCAACCAACGACGAGGCGTAATACCGTTTGTCACGTTAGTTAGCTTACCTGGGTACAATTCGTCGAACTCAGGGAATAGCGACGATTTAACCAAGCGTGAGTGCATCTCTGCCACACCGTTCACTGCAAATGAGCCGATAACCGATAGATGACCCATACGTACCATCTTCTCGTTACCTTCTTCGATAATTGAAAGTTTCGCTTTCATTGCATTGTCGCCCGGCCATTTCTTATCAACCTCGGCCATGAAGCGGTGGTTGATTTCGTAAATGATCTCAAGGTGACGTGGAAGGATCTTTTCAATCATACGTGCCGGCCACTTCTCAAGTGCCTCTGGCAATAGGGTATGGTTTGTGTACGCAAATACCTTAGTACAGATACCCCATGCTTCATCCCAACCAAGCTCTGCGCGGTCAACAAGAATACGCATTAGCTCTGGTACTGAAATGGCGGGGTGCGTGTCGTTAAGCTGAATCACGACCTGATCTGCAAAGCGGCTCCAGTCATCACCGTGGGCTCGCTTATAACGGCGAATAATATCCTTCAGTGAGCACGAGCAGAAGAAATACTGCTGAATTAGGCGTAGTTCTTTACCCGCTTCAGTTTCATCATTCGGATAAAGTACTTTAGAAATAGTTTCTGCCTGCACGTTCTCGCGCTGTGCATCAACATAACCACCTGCGTTGAACACGTCCCAGTTGAAGTAACCAGAAGATTCTGACTGCCATAAACGAAGCACGTTTACGGTTTTACCTTCATAACCTACAACAGGAATATCCCAAGGCACACCTTTTACAATTGAACCTGGGTGCCATTCTTTAAGAACGCGGCCGTTTTCACCGTATTTGGTTTCAACGTAACCATAGAGCGATACTTCTTGAATAGATTCTGGGCGGCAAATTTCCCACGGGTTACCATAGTCGCGCCAGCTGTCAGGACGCTCAATTTGCGCACCGCTTTTAATTTCTTGACGGAATAGACCATGCTCGTAGTGGATACCATAACCAATGGCAGGTAATTCCATGGTGGCGAGTGAGTCTATGAAGCATGCTGCAAGTCGCCCCAAACCGCCGTTACCCAGAGCCATATCTGGCTCTTCTTCAAGGATATCTGAGATTTCTACGCCCAGCTCTTTCAGAGCTCCACTTGCTACATCGAATAAACCAAAATTTTGCAGGTTGTTTGATAACAAACGTCCCATCAAGAATTCAGCAGAAAAATAGTGGACAGCACGGGTGTCATTGAGATAGTGACTTTTTTGAGTTTTGCGCAGTCCTTCGAGTACTTGCTCTTGAATTGCCGCACACGTTGCTTTCCACCAAGCGTGATTATTCGCCTTGTTTTCGTCAGTACCTAGCGTGCAGTGTAAGTGTTTGATAACCGCAGACTTAAAAGCTGCCTTATCGATAGCTGGAGAGGGTTGCGTTTTGGTCGCTTTTGCGTTCATTTTGCGTCTCACTCTTAATGTAAGCGGTGCTTTCACACCAAAAACGTAATTTAATTACAGAATATCTTAAGAATATGACAGCAATATAGCAGTACTAAAACGATTATGTTGTAATTATTTTGTTAAAATTACAAAAAATCGCATGAATTCGTATGCACTCATGCGATTTTTAACATTATTGTTACAAAAATACGCGAAAAGCGATTTATTTTTGAGCTTATTTAATGATTTTACCGACTAACGCTTCAGCTTCGGCAATAAGTTCTTGTAAGTGACTTTCACCATTGAAGCTTTCGGCATAGATCTTATAAATCTGTTCAGTGCCAGACGGTCGTGCGGCAAACCACCCATTTTCTGTCGATACTTTAACGCCGCCTATAGCTGCGTTATTGCCTGGCGCATGCGTTTGCACACTAGTAATAGGCTCGCCTGCTAGCGTATCGCTTGTTACTACAGATGCGTCCATGGCCGAAAGTTTTTGTTTTTGCTCAAGAGTTGCCGCTACATCAACTCGACTGTACACCGGTGCAGCAAACTTTTCGGTTAGCGCTTTATAGTGTTCGCCAGGGTCTTTGCCCGTTACCGCCAATATTTCTGCCGCAAGTAAACAAAGAATAAAGCCGTCTTTGTCTGTCGCCCACGTACTGCCGTTGCGCTCTAAGAAAATACCGCCGGCACTTTCTTCGCCAGCAAACCCTATTGTGCTGTTCGACAAACCCTCTACAAACCACTTAAAGCCTACTGGCATCTCTGCTAACGGTTTATCAAGGCTATTGGCCACGCGGTCAATCATGCTGCTCGACACTAACGTTTTGCCAATATTAAGGTCGCTCGGCCAGTCTGGGCGATGGGTATAGAGATAATTAATCGCGACCGCTAGATAGTGATTAGGGTTCATTAGCCCTGCGCTTTTACATACGATTCCGTGACGGTCAAAGTCAGGGTCGTTCCCCCACGCTAAATCGAAATTATCTTTTAGCTCGATAAGCCCTGCCATTGCGTAAGCTGACGAACAGTCCATACGAAGCTTGCCGTCTTTATCGCGACGCATAAAGCCAAACTGCGGGTCGACAGCGTCGTTCACAACTGTGATATCAAGGCCATACTTTTGTGAAATACGTGACCAGTATCCTACCCCTGCGCCCCCTAACGGGTCGGTACCTAATTTTAAATTGGCATTTGCAATGGCCTCCATATCAATGACCCGTGCTAAATCATCAATATAAGGTTCCATAAAGTCTTCTTCACGAACCAACTTACGGGCCGTGGCCTGGCGAATATCAATTCGCTGAACGTCTTTATTACCATCGGCAATTAATGCATTGGCACGTTCTTGTATTTGCTTAGTTACGTCACTGTCAGCCGGGCCACCGTGAGGAGGGTTATATTTGAAACCACCGTCTGACGGCGGGTTATGAGAAGGGGTGATGACAATACCATCGGCCTTATCAGCATTCCCTGCGCGGTTGTAACGGATAATAGTACGAGAAATGACGGGCGTAGGCGTATACCCCATACTTTCGTTATCTGCACGTTGTATGACAACATCAACGCCGTTGGCACACAGCACTTCAATAGCGGTTATCATGGCAGGCTCAGACAGCGCGTGGGTATCTTTACCAACAAATAGCGGGCCGCTAATGCCTTCTTGCTTGCGATATTCAACCAATGCTTGGCAAATTGCACTGATATGGCTATCGGTGAACGTGGCATTAGACGCGGTACCTCGGTGGCCTGAAGTGCCAAAAGAAACGGCTTGCCCTGGGTCATTCATATCCGGCTTAAAGCTATAATATTGGCTTACTAGCTGCGCTACGTTAATAAGCTGTTCTTTTGCTGCATGCTCTCCGGCCTGCGGATGTAGTGCCATGAAAAAGTCCTTATTTAGAAGTCGTGTTGAGGTTTAATAACCTAATTACTTACCCTCTGATGTAAAACGCGCTGTTACCGTCTCAACAACATCGGGCTGATAACCCAAGTTACGCAAAACTTGTTCCAGCATATTCGTTTTCTTGGCAGTATTGTTGTTTGTTACTACCCAGAAAGGGCTATCGGGAATGGCTTTAGGGTTTGTACTGCTGCCATTTTCAAGCAAGGCTTCTTTACCTGTTGCAAAGTACGTACGGTTTTTACCTTTGATACTTTCTACGCTAGAGAAGTTTTCTGCATTAAGCTTGTGCGCTGCACTTAAAACAAACAGAAACTGATCGACCCGTTTAGTAAACGTGGCTAACGCATCTTTAGATACAGCATCGAGAATGTCGCGCTTGTTGTGGGTTTCTGTTTCTACCGACGATGCCACGGTCGACGACGCTTTTGTAGCAGGCTTGGCTGGGGCTTTTGTTGCCGCTGCTCTCACAGGTGTTTTCTTCGCCGTCGTTTTCGCGGTAGTTTTTCTCGCCGCGGGTTTGGCTGGCGCTTTTTTAGCAGTACTCACAGTTTGAGCTTGAGCCTTCGGTGCAGCCTTGACTTCAACACTGGGCTCGTTCGTTTTCTCTTCCCCACCAGCGCTTTTTATTTCACTTGTTTTTGCTTGGTCTGAAGCGTCACCTTTTGATTCGTTACCGCTTGCTTCAGCGCTGCCTGATATTGCGCCGTCTTCTGGTAACAGTAAACGTCTTAAAATTTGTGATGCACTCTCACCAATATGCTTAGTCTGGCTGGCGATGAAGGCATATAAATCGTCATCTATTTCAATGCTTTTCATAACTACTTCCTTTTTAAGAGGCACCATTATAGACAACACAGATAAACTACGCAGCACTTAATAACAGTTGTTTTAGGGTTTCCTAAGTAGATTACGCGAATACTTTGCCATTTCCCTATTCACACGTGTTTAATTCTTTCGCGTTTTATTGAATCTATTACGTTATATACCTGCGTATAAAAATTAACAGGCAATACAATAGAAAGCTTTAAGCTATCGTTGCTACTATTAAATTTAAGCAGAGATCGCTTACACGCAGATATATTTCATTGTGACAAAGAATGTTTAAACAAAAGTGACAGTTTTATGCGCCAAGAACTAAAAAAGATACAGCAGGCTCTTAATCAGAAGATTATTGGTAAAGACCACCAGTTAACACTGGCAATTACCTGCTTACTGGCAAATGGTCACTTACTAATTGAAGACTTACCGGGCATGGGTAAAACCACTTTATCTCACGCGCTTTCACAAGTATTCGGGCTTCAATACTCCCGTATTCAGTTTACCTCTGATTTACTCCCATCAGATATGTTGGGCGTTAATATTTTCCACAGTCATGAGCAGGACGAAACCAAAAGATTTAGCTTCAGGCACGGCCCCATTTTTAGCCAAGTGGTACTTGCCGACGAACTTAACCGTGCAAGCCCTAAAACGCAAAGCGCGCTGCTAGAAGCAATGGAAGAGCGGCAAGTCAGTATTGATGGCACAACCCACGCGCTTCCGACACCTTTTTTTGTCATTGCCACCCAAAACCCTAGCTCTCAGTCAGGGACTTACCCCTTGCCTGAATCTCAACTGGACCGTTTTTTCATGCGCATTTCCTTAGGTTACCCGGCTTGGGAAGCTGAAAAAGCCATGCTTTTACAAAAAGACGTGTCTGCGCCCCTTGCTCAAATACTTAATGAGGAAGATTTAGACCAAATGCAGCAGGCAGTGACACGTATTCACACCAGCGATGCCATTATCCACTACATTCTGCGGCTAGTGAGCGAAAGTAGGGAGAGTAACGAGTACCCCAACCCCCTCTCGCCACGTGCCAGTCGCGCGCTCCTTCAAGGGGCAAAGGCTTGGGCGTTTGTCACAGGAAGAGACTACGTAACACCAGAAGATGTGCAAGCGGTCTTTGTGGCAATTACTGCTCACAGATTGACAGCGCCCGCCCATCAATCCACCCATAGTATGCAAATGAGCGCGTTTGACGGGGAGAAACTGAGTCAAAAACTGTTAGACAGCGTTGACCCCCTTGCGGCGTAACCGTGATGGGGTTGTGCATTAAGGTCTTATCACCGTGTTTTCGCACTTTTAGTAGTAGCAGGAACGTTTGCCATGGGTAGAGCACGCTGGCCCCTTTCCCATTACTTTCACCAACGTCTGTTAGGTTGGCTAGATAATAGAGTTCCGGCCGCGAACGAGCATCACCTTAACCTAAACAGCATCTTTATATTGCCAAGTGGGTTTGGCTGGTCTTTTATCATCTTGTCGTTATGTTTGTTTTTACTTGGAACCAACTATCAAAATAACTTAATGCTGCTGCTTAGCTACCTGTGTTTAAGCATTATGCTGCTGACATTATTTTATACCCATCAAAACTTCGCACGCTTAGCGTTAAAGTCGCTTCCTCCTAGGCCTTTTCACTGCAATCAAAACGGTGAACTGCTGGTGCAGGTTGTGCCCCATACGAAGGCAACTACTAAACCTTGTTATGGTGTATTAACGTTTAAGTGGTTAAGTACTACCCGCCTTTCAAAGCGTGACGCAACCCCACTTGCTGTCGAGGCAACAACGCATAATCATCACACGTCTTTTAGCGCTCAGCTATCAGCTAGTACCAATAGTCAACAAAAACAAACGCTGCGCATCCCTTTTCAGATAAAAACGCGAGGGCACTATGAATTAGGCCGACTGACGATAGCCTGTGACTTTCCTCTTGGTCTTTATAAGTGTTGGACCCATCTGGATTTTGACCAAGCGGTGACGGTTTACCCTAAGTCTCAGGAAGGCCCTGTCGTTATTAACAACATCGCTACTGATGAAGCGTCTACTGCGTCGAAAGATAACCATGACGGTAACGAAGATTTCTATGCATTAAACGACTATGAAGTGGGTCAGCCTTTAAACCGAGTATCGTGGAAACACGTGGCTAAAAACGGTAACTGGGTTACAAAGTCTTTTACCGCGCTACAAAGCAATAGTTATGTTATTGGCCTATCATCCGCTACCGACACGGAAACCGCACTTGCTGCGCTGACCCACGCCACGATCACATTTTCTGAGGCTAACCGCGTATTTGGTCTCTCCTATAAAGGTATTCATATTCCCCCTAATCACGGCGTAAAGCATAGGCATGAATGCCTAGCGGCGCTCGCCTGTTTCGAAAATAGCACTCCCTTTAACAACACAGGTTCATCTTCCTCACAACAAGATTCAAATCGGATAAGGGCGGTGAAATGATACGAGAGACACTTAACCGTACTTACCCGTTCAACGTTTTTGGCACTGCGCTGCATCAACCTCGCGCGGTGGCAATATTACTTCTGTGTTTTGCCTTTTCCTGCCTGCTCTTTTCGCTTACTGCACCGCTAATGACGTGGGTCCTTATGCTTGGAGGCTGCGCAATTGTAGCAAGAATAGCGGGCCTTAGCGCGCTACACAGCCTACCGACCACGCGTACGGTTAACCTACTTGCGGTGCTGGCGGTCTTCGCTTTAACTTGGTTTGGTTTTTCAATCGGGCTATTAGATAGCATGATCAACCTTCTTACTTTGGCATGCGCACTAAAGGTAATGCTGGTTGAAAAAAAGCGTGATTTCCACCTTCTCATTTGTGCCTGTTTATTTTTAATAGGTTGCGGCTTTATTTCGTCGCTTAGCGTATTTGCATGGTTTGGTTACACGGGCATTTTGGTCCTATTGCTTTTTTCTACCGCTATTTACCATGGCGCGGGCGCTCCCACAAAAAAAAGCATTACATTTGTTGGCGTGCTTATTTTGCAAGCCTCTCCCATAGCATTGCTGCTATTTTTACTGCTGCCCCAATTGCCGCCGCTGTGGCAAATGCCGACGTCTAAATCTACACAAACGGGGCTCTCAGACACGGTGACTCCAGGTGATATTGCATCGTTAGCTACCTCTTCGTCACTTGCGTTTAGCGCCACCTTTGAGAGCGCGGCACAAGTCCCTGATGCCACATCACGCTATTGGCGCGCCATGACCCTTGAGCATTTCGATGGCAAGACGTGGTCAATTAGCGCTAAACGAAAGCAAGCTGAACAGCAGTTAGCTTATATGGGTAGACCTACTCCTCTTTCCACAATGGCCAGTAAAGATACATCTTACGCCACTGCATACGAGCTTATTGTTGAGCCCACCTCGCAAACCTGGCTGTTTGCGCTTTCGCCATCGGCGCCGGACAACCGCGCAAACAGTATTAATGTTAACAGTCGATTCGACTTCACCCTTCGCGCAAATACGCCAATCGCGAGTAAAAAAGCGTTTTATTTACGGTACTTTCCCAATGAAAAGATAACCAATGGCATGGGTAACTTTGAAGCCCAGCTTAATTTGCAAATGTCAAAGAACGGCAACGAGAAATCCCGGGCGTGGGGAAAGAGGCTAGCAGCTCAATACACTTCACCTCGGGACATCGCCAACGCCATAATGCGTGAATTTCAACAAGGCGGCTTTAGATATACCCTGTCACCGAATGCGATGCCAACGGGTCCTATCGACCGCTTTTTATTTGAAGCGCGCGCTGGCTTCTGTGCTCATTATGCGGGCGCTATGGTCTACGCATTACGTGCTGCAAATGTGCCAGCAAGAATGGTAACTGGCTACCAAGGTGGCAGTACACTTAGCGACCGTGTTCTGCAAATAAGACAATACGACGCCCATGCCTGGGTTGAAGTTCTGATAGACAACGATTGGGTTCGTTATGACCCCACGAGTGCGGTAGCGCCATCGCGTTTAACCCTTGGCTTAGAAGAGGCCCTAGAAGAACTTGGGGAGTCTCGTCAAACCAGTGTTTTAGAAAAATTCGGCAACGCTAAGTTCTTTACAACGCTTCAAAATTGGTTTCAACAGCTCGACTACTCATGGAGTAAATGGGTATTAGGGTTTGATAATGCAGCGCAAACCAGCATGCTCGAAGACCTTCTTGGTGCACTCTCACCTCAGAAAATGCGCGTGGTGTTTTTATCAGCGATAGGCTTGATCGCGCTTATTCTTGCGCTTTACTTTTTACCGAAAAGACAAAAACAAACGCAAACGCCTTCTCATCGTGCCCTATTAAAAGCAATAAAACACATAGAATCTAAAACGAAAACAGTGAGAGGCAATAAAAGTCTTTCTGCCTTTCGCAAAGACGTATCCCCTCAATTAAACAGCGAAGCGTTAGTAGCTTTCAATCAGATTTGTGAGCAGTTTGAACGGGAAAACTATGCATCTCAATCTGACAATAATGATACCAAAGCGAAAATTAAGCATGACTTACGCAAGCTAAAAAAAGCGTTACAGTAATGGTTATCGTAGATTTTTTGTTCCTTAGCGCTGCATTTGTGTATCTACTACCCCCTTTGCCGCGACGAGCTGCAGATAACGAGTTGGCCCTATTCTTATGGTTTAAAAGCATCGGTCACTGACATTAACGATAAAGATGACACTTCAAACAGGTATTGCACCTCAAACAAACATTGTCCCACCTTTTTAGTGCATTTAAAAATAGTAGCTTGTAGACAATATGAATGACTTCACTGCGTCAGACTTCACCTATCTTACTGTAATTAAATGATATTTCGCCATTCAATTCATTATATTTAGCGATTGGCACTCTTTTGGCTTTGTCTCAATGGAGACATACCGAAACTATTGACCGAGCAATACAGCCGAACAATAGGTTTAGGGCACATCAATGCCCACTAGTCGGTGATGTAAGCAAATTTACACAAAATAGATAAACAGGACAAAGGCGTCCCCAGCACTTTCTTTTGAGCGTGCTGCGGACGCCTTTTTTTGATCTTTAGGAACTCTTGAAAGCGCGTATACCACAACGCATGAACGGCAACTTATTTACAACGATAATATGAGGTGAAAACATGGCTTATCTACTCCCCGCTGAATTCGCTACCAAAATGGTAGATGCAGGCGAAGCAAAGATTTATATGTCTACTCGCGATACCCTAATTCGTGCTTATATGGCAGGTGCCATTCTTGCGCTGGCTGCTGTTTTTGCTATTACCATTGCGGTGCAAACTGGCATTTTTCTTTTAGGTGCTGTGTTGTTCCCAGTGGGCTTTTGTATGCTTTACCTTATGGGTTTCGACTTATTAACCGGTGTCTTTGTACTTACCCCACTCGCATGGCTTGCCCAACGGCCCGGCGTAACCCCTAAACAAATTCTACGTAATTGGGGCCTGGTGTTCTTAGGGAACTTTGGCGGCGCACTGACGGTTGCGTTTATGATGTCATTTATCTTTACCATGGGTTACAACGTAGATGGCGGCGCGATTGCGACTAAAGTGGCCAGCATTGGTGAAGCCCGTACGTTGGGCTACGCAGAGCACGGCGCAGCTGGGTGGTTTACCATTTTCATTCGCGGCATGCTGTGTAACTGGATGGTTTCGCTAGGTGTGGTTGGCGCGATGATATCTACTCATGTTAGCGGTAAAGTGCTCGCCATGTGGATGCCTATCATGCTGTTCTTCTTCATGGGTTTTGAACACTCTGTGGTAAATATGTTCCTTTTCCCATTTGGTCTTATCATGGGTGGCGACTTTTCGGTTATGGATTATTTCATCTGGAATGAAATTCCAACGGCACTGGGTAACTTGGTAGGTGGCTTGGCATTTACTGGTCTTACGCTTTACACCACTCACGTAAAAACGCTACCTAAGCGCACCATTCCTGTAAACAAAGCGGCGGCGTCAGAAACACTACCGATATAGAAACGCTTAATGTTTCTCAAGCGCGCTACCCACCATGTATATGCTCACGTTTCGATACATGGTGGTACTGCGCGTGTTCCAGTGACTGAACAGGCTGATTTGAAAAAACTGATTTAAAAAGACTGACTGTCAACGATGAATGAGCCAGTAACATTACACACGTCTACGTATCCCCAGCCCCTTGCGCTGAGTGTAAGTGCTTATTCAGCGCGTGGTGCGAAGCCTGTAAATCAGGATGCATACAGTTATCACATAGATACAAGCCAACCTGAAGCGAGCAGTGTTTTTGTTATTGCAGATGGCGTTAGCAGCAGTACGGTAAGCCAAATGGCGAGTGATTTCGCCACTCGCCAATTTATTAAGCTATTTAAAATAGCGCCTGAACAATTCTCGATAAAGACCTGCGCTGAAACCATTATAAAAGAAATTAACGGGCTGCTTTATACGCGAACGCAGAAAAGCCCCTTTGCCTACACGCCCGAAAAAGGGTACGTATGCACGCTAACCGTTGTTATATTAACCGGCAATCAGCTAGATGTTTTCCATGTAGGAGACGGTGATGTAACACTCTTCTCTTCGGGCGATAAAACATCGACATCGCTTACCCGGCCTCATCGAGAAACCTCACGTGAAAACCCGTCTCATTTCTACCTTTCAAATGCTATAGGCATTAAAGCTCACATTGATATAGACCATACTTATAAGAAACTTACCGCTTCAAGCTCCATAGCGATAAGCACCGATGGTGTTCACGAGTTTATAGCGTTATCCCCCCTATTGAGAACTGTAAACGAAGGGGAGGAATTACAAGAGAATAAAGCGGCGATGGTCGTTCATGACGCATTTAACAAAGGAAGCGACGACAACCTTACGCTTATTCTTATCAAAGCTGCATTCCAGCAAGACACAACAACAGACGCGCTGGGGGGCGATAAGCGCTCTACCTATGCTACGACAGCGCCTTTGACAATCGCCCAGTTACATACAGGCGATAAAATTGACGGGCTCACTATCACTAGACAACTCTATACATCGGCGCGTAGCCATGTATTTTTAGCCACCCCCGCTACTTTACATAGCCAAGCATTGAATGAAACAAACCTAAGCCCGCAAGTAGTGATAAAAACACCCGCGACCGACTTTACGCAAACGCCCGAGGCCCTTAGCGCTTTTGTGCTAGAAAACTGGCTGGCGCGACGTGTAAACTCTCCCCACGTCATTAAAAGCCCCCAATTTACCGATTTAGGTTTAGCACCGTCCCCCACGGCTTTTTATAGTATTTGCGAATATGTTCGCGGGCAGACCCTCGCACAATGGGCTATCGATAACCCAACACCAACATTAGAACAAGTAAGAGATATCGTTGAACAAATTGCAAAAGGCCTGCAGGCCATGCATCGCCAAGGCATTTTGCATCGTGATATTCGTTTAGAAAATATTATGATTAGCCCCCAAGGGCACTGCACGATTATCGATTTTGGTGCGGCGGCTTTGATTGAAGCGCCCAGTTTGTATAGTGAGGCGACTATACCTGGTACGGCACTTTTTGCGGCCCCCGAGTATTTCTTAGGAAACATGGGTAGCGAGCGTTCGGATATGTTTTCCCTTGCCGTGCTGACATACTACCTGTTATGCGGGCGCTACCCTTATCAAACGAAACTCGCTCACTGCCGCACTTACGCAGCGCAAAGAAAATTAAATTACGAAAGCGCGTTAGATGCCAAGCGCCCTGTTCCAACATGGGTAGACAGCGCGCTAAAACGAGCGCTGCATATTAACCCTGACAAGCGCTACTCTTCTATTTCCGAATTTGTTTACTCACTTCGCTACCCTAACCCTAGTCATAACTCGGCTTATATTCCCTTAGTAAAGCGTCACCCTTTACTTGTTTATAAAGCGCTTGTGCTAACCCTTATCTTTAGCAACCTAATTACGCTGTTCTTATTTACTTAAGTACTTACTTAACATTACAAGGAAAAATCAATGATTACATGTAGAACCCAAGTCACCGACATGATCCAGTCAGCCAAAATTTTAAAAGGCATAAAATGGAGCCAGATTGCAGAAGTTGTTGGTCAGTCGAAAGAATGGAGTACAGCGGCATGCTTAGGCCAAATGGCCATGACGAAACAACAAGCTGAAGCTGTGGGTGCGTTACTAGCGCTTACCGACGAAGCGATTGCGTGGCTTCAAATCGTCCCCTACAAAGGCTCGTTGCCAACAGAAGTGCCTACCGACCCGCTTATTTACCGCTGGTATGAATTGGTGAATGTGTATGGCACTACATTAAAGGAATTAATTCATGAAGAGTTTGGCGACGGTATTATGAGCGCGATTGATTTTTCGATGGACTTACAGCGTGAAAACGACCCGAAAGGCGACCGGGTTAGCGTGGTAATGTCAGGAAAGTTTTTGCCCTACAAGATGTATTAAATGTAGGTTTTACAGGCATATCGAGTAGGGTGAGGCTTGCGCCTCATCCCTCTCACAGAACCGTACGTACGGGCCTCGTATACGGCTCCTGCATACTTCATATCACTTGCTAAGTGACACAATGCTAATTTGCAATCTAGTATCGTGCGCCCTATGGACATCGTTCATTTTCTAACATTGTGGTAACTTTCATTGCAGGGTTTGGCGTTCTAGCACTGAGGCAATCTACCAAATTTGACTACAATTACTTCCCATATACGGCCTGTCTCACCAGACATCACTATTCCTAGCGCACCGATTCGACTTGTCCCGCTGATCAGGCGGCTTGTGTATCAATGATAAAAAAACTCACAACTCATCAGAGTCTTAAAGTCTGCTTCCCCCCTTCGCAATCCATTTAAGCTTTTGGCTAAAATGGATCCTATCAAACACAATGCTGATAGTCGGCTTGGTTTTACCCTCCACACCATTACTGGCTTTCATCGGCCTAGCCTTACTCACTACTACGGGTTCATCTGCCACCTCACACTCGCAACATTCTTGGATCACTCCTTGAACGATACGTCCAACCATTTGATTGGATCCAATGCCAGGCTTCCCCAGTTACTGCACTGGCTCCCTGTTAGAAATTCCACCCTCAAACACAAAACAGGTCTGACTGAGTATCGGGCTTCGCGCTATTTTGCACGCTTACCCACCTGCCTTGCCGAATCAGGTTCACTTTCATTGTGTACCTCTAACTTCCTATGGCTTCCTTCGGACCCTGTCGTTGGCCAACAACGCCCTTGCCATTCGGATTATCTTCCCCTCAGTCAGGGTGATTCAGGTTTCTTTCAACCTGACGGTTTTGCCAGCTTCGCTGGGCAAACAAAAAAAGCCGGTCTATTGACCGGCTTTTTAGTGTATCTCGAAGCGTTAGCCAACTTAAGCTAACTAACGCTCGCAAAGGCTAATTACTTAGCTGCTTTACGTGCTTTCGCTTCTTCAATAACTTTATCAGCTACGTTCTGAGGACATGCTGAGTAGTGGCTGAATTCCATAGAGAACTGACCACGACCAGATGTAATAGTACGTAGGTGACCAATGTAACCAAACATTTCAGATAGAGGTACGTCAGCCTTGATGCGAACGCCAGTAGCGCCAGCTTCTTGGTCTTTGATCATACCACGACGACGGTTAAGGTCACCGATTACGTCACCAACGTTGTCTTCTGGGCTGAATACGTCAACTTTCATCACAGGCTCAAGAATTTGAGGACCTGCTTTTGGCATTGACTGACGGAATGCACCTTTCGCTGCAATTTCAAACGCGATTGCTGATGAGTCAACTGCGTGGAAACCACCGTCGTATAGTTCAACTTCAACGTCTAGTACTGGGTAACCCGCTAGAGGACCTACTTCCATCATACCTGCGAAACCTTTTTCGATTGCAGGGAAGAATTCTTTAGGTACGTTACCACCCACAACTGTAGATGTGAACTTGAAGCCAGAGTTAGTTTCGCCTGGCTTGATGCGGTAATCAATCTTACCGAACTGACCAGAACCACCAGACTGCTTCTTGTGCGTGTAGCTGTCTTCAACAGGTAGCGTGATAGTTTCACGGTATGCAACCTGAGGCTGACCCACTTCTAGTTCAACGCCGTAAGTACGCTTCAAGATGTCTACTTTGATGTCAAGGTGAAGCTCACCCATACCTTTAAGGATGGTTTCGCCTGAATCTTCGTCTGTTTCAACTTGGAAAGATGGATCTTCTGCTACTAGTTTACCGATAGCGATAGACATCTTTTCGTTAGCGCCTTTGTCTTTTGGCTTAACAGCAATCGAGATTACTGGCTCAGGGAAGATCATTGGCTCTAGTGTACAAGCATTCTTCGGATCACATAGCGTGTGACCAGTTTGAACGTTCTTCATACCAACAACAGCTAGGATGTCACCCGCTTGTGCAGAAGTAAGTTCAGTACGCTCATCAGCGTGCATCTCAACCATACGGCCAATACGCTCAGTCTTACCAGTGGCGCTGTTAAGGATAGTGTCACCCTTGTTAAGCACACCAGAGTAGATACGGATAAACGTTAGGGCACCGAAACGGTCGTCCATGATTTTGAACGCAAGCGCACGGAACGGCTCGTCAGTAGATACTGTTGCTACTTCACCAGTAGGTTCACCAGTCTCTTCATCTGTAAGAGGCTGTGGGTCTACTTCTGTTGGAGAAGGTAGGAAGTCGATAACCGCATCAAGAACTAGCTGAATACCTTTGTTCTTAAATGCAGAACCACAGTATGTTGGGAAGAACGCTAGGTCACGAGTACCCTTACGGATACAACGCTTGATGTCTTCTAGAGACGGCTCTTCGCCATCCATGTAAGCCATCATTAGGTCGTCGTCTTGCTCAACAGCAGTCTCGATTAGTTGCTCACGGTACTCGTTCGCTTTCTCAACCATATCTTCTGGGATATCTACTACTTCGTAGTTCTCAGGAAGGCCTGTGTCATCCCAGATGTACGCTTTCATGTCTAGAAGGTTTACAACACCTGTAAACTCGTCTTCGATACCGATTGGAAGCGTCATTACTAGTGGGTTAGCAGCAAGTACTTTCTTAACTTGGCCAACAACACGGTAGAAGTCTGCACCCATACGGTCTAGTTTGTTAACGAAAATACAGCGTGCTACGCCAGATTCGTTAGCATAACGCCAGTTAGTTTCTGACTGAGGCTCAACACCGCCAGAACCACAAAATACACCGATACCGCCGTCTAGTACTTTAAGTGAACGATATACTTCAACTGTAAAGTCAACGTGTCCCGGAGTATCGATGATGTTCATGCGATGATCTTTCCAGAAACAGGTTGTTGCCGCTGACTGGATGGTAATACCACGCTCAGCTTCCTGCTCCATGAAGTCAGTTGTTGATTCACCATCGTGAACCTCACCAGTTTTATGGATTTTACCAGTAAGCTTCAAGATACGTTCTGTTGTGGTAGTTTTACCCGCGTCTACGTGGGCGAAAATACCAATGTTTCTGTAATGAGATAAGTCTGACATTAGTTCACTTTCATTGGTTCAGAGTAAAAAAACGGCCGGATTATAAAGGATTTCTGTACCAGATTTACACCTTTTTTAGCATAAACCTTAAATACGTTTACTAAAATCCGTACCAGCATTAATTCTTTTCTATAAATATCAAAAACTTAAACAGTTATGACACTTTTTTGAAAAATAACAAAATCACACCTCATCTTTTGAAGTGCGAACAATTGTTACTGTAACTTCATCTCTGTCGTGGTAGAGATGCCTCACCTTCACCGCAAATGCATCGTCTAGGGCATCTAAACGGCTATTTAACGACGTCATGGCTTCAACTACTGTTTCATAACGCCGCTTCATAGGTAGCTTTAAGTTAAAGATAGCATGAGTGGCCCAGTGTTTTACCAACCAATCACCCATCAGCTTCGCTACTCTATCGGGTTGTTCTATCATATCACATACAAGTAGATCTACACGACCAAATTGTGGTCGATAAGTAAAGCCGTCTGCTGCATGATGTTCAACTAACCCTGTGCTCATTAAACTATCGGCTATTAGCCCATTGTCAATGGCTTCAACATACATCCCTCGTTTAACCAGCTGATACGTCCAGCCGCCCGGGCACGCCCCTAAGTCCACAGCTCGCCCACCACTTCGAAGTACCTTAGATTGTTGTTTATCGCTTAGCATGTTAACCAGTGCATCTTCTAACTTAAGCGTAGAGCGACTTGGCGAATCACTGGGAAACTTCAAACGGCAAATACCTAAATGGTCGCGGCTAGCGTGGCTGGGTAATGTATAGCCAATATAACAAATTTCAAATGACGCAAAGAAAATATGTAGTTTAGGTTTGCCCAAATTTTCTTTAGCGGTTAGCCACCCCGCTTTCCTTAAAGCTTGGCGAAGTGGCACAGTAAACTTGCGGCAAAATTTAGCAAGGGTTTTCCCTTCCTCGGTGTCAGGGTATTCCACATCAACAGCGCCAAAGATAGAAAACGGCTTTTCTACCTCTTTCAGGGCATCAAGCACTTGGCCCACCCTATCTTCTTTTTCCACATCATTAATTGCAGCAAATACAGCCACAAGCTGACGAGGAAAAATACTGTCGTGAACGGCAAACTGTGTCACCGTTTGCTCAAGTTGGGCAGCGTCATACAAGTGGTAGTGTGCAAAGCCGCTATTTTTCTTTGATACTGGATAACCGTAAAAACCAGCTTCGCCATAACGTGACGTAAGTTCATTCGCCGTGTCATTTTCATAGCCTGGGCGGCAATAAGCTAAAATACTGGTATCAGACATCATCGCCTCCTTGCAGGTTATTCCCTTGGCTCTGGCTATCCGTATTTCCCGTAACTAAAAGACCCACCAGTAATAGCGCCCATCCAATGATAAAAAACAATCCGCCTAGTGGCGTTATCGGTCCAAACCATTTTATGCCGCTAATTGATAAGGCGTATAAACTTCCGCTAAATAAAACGCAGCCAATAACAAAACATAGCGCGACACGATTAACCCATTTACTTGAGATATAGTTAGATAATGCAGGCAGTAGAAGCACTGCTAAGGCATGGTACATTTGATAGCGTACGCCAGTTTCAAAGGTACTTAGCTGTTGTGCCGTTAACACCCCTTTTAATCCGTGGGCTGCAAAAGCGCCTAATATAACCGCCAGCCCTGCGAAGAGTGCGCCAGCTAAAAGAAACGGCTTGGCCAGCACGCCTCCTCTGAGATTCTCGTTTTTCATCAAATTATGTGTTCACTACTTGGTTAATAAACGCCGCCGTAAGTGTGGCCGCTTTTTCAATATGTTCTTGTTGCGTCTTGCCGCTCGCCTTTCGCGGTTTGAAACTGTGATCGCCATCTTCTAAAAACGCGCATTGGATTTCTGATGGCAATGCGTAACTTTCTACTTCAGCTTTTGTTCCAAACGTATCTCGTTCGCCTTGAATAATAATAAGGGGCTTAGTAGCAGATAATAAATGTTCTGTTCGAGTTTTGTCAGGCTTGCCTGGGGGGTGAAATGGGTAGCCTAATGCTATCGCCCCTTTCACATTGCTTACCGATTCATACACCATGGTGGCCATTCGCCCGCCCATCGATTTGCCCCCGATGAACACAGGCATATTATGCAGCGCCTCAATACGTTTACTGCAATGCTCTATCAGCGCATCGAAGTGGGCCATAAGCTTTTCTGCCTTATCAGGGGGCCTGCGCTTACCTGTTGACCTAATAGTTTGCATGTAAGGGAAGTTAAAAAGCACCACAGCGATCCCCTTTGAAACAAGTGCTTGCGCCATATCTTGCATAAAGTCATGCTCTTTGCCCGCGCCAGCACCATGCCCTAAAACGAGACAGGCAACAGGATTATTCGCGTGATGCACTTCAATATCGAAAGTGTGTGATTCGGCTTTGTTGTCCACAGTTGTCATAATTACAACAGGTCCTCTTGTTCTGCTTCCACTAACGCTAAGATCCAGTCTCTGAATGCCGCAATCTTACCCAGTTCAGCTTGTGATTCTTCGCACACTAAATAGAATGCATCTCGACTCTCTACTCTTTCTTCAAACGGCATGACTAGGCGACCTGCTTCAATTTCTGGCCTTGCTAAAACCGTATTCCCTAACGCAATGCCTTGACCTAGCGCGGCAGCTTGCAATACCAGCATTGAGTGGCTGAAAACTGGGCCTTGGTTTACATTAACGCCAACCACACCCACGTGCTTTAACCAATTTTTCCAAGCCGTGCGGCTTAAGTCGTGAAGCAATACGTGATGGCGTAAATCAGACAAGCTCGACAACGGCTTAGGGCCTTGAAAAAGCAATGGTGAGCATAGCGGCGTTAGAAATTCCTTGTGCAGCTGGTCGGCTTGAAGCCCAGCCCAGCGCCCCTTGCCGTAGTATATCGCCACGTCTACGTCATCTTCCAAAAAGCCCTCATCAAAGTCGACGGCTTTTATACGAACGTCAATATCTGGGTGCGCCAAACTAAACTTGTGAATGCGCGGCACCAGCCATTGGCTTGCAAAGCTCGGTGGCATAGCAACAGTAATGGCGCCCTTACTTCCTTTAGCAAGTAGCCTTTCGGTAGCGTCTTGCAAGTTTTTAAAGATGTCTTTGAGTTCTAAAAAGTACGCCTGCCCCTCTTCAGTTAACAGCAGCGTTCTATTGCGTCGCAAAAACAGCTTCATCGATAAAAAATCTTCAAGTGCCTTTATCTGATGACTTACGGCAGCTTGCGTAACAAACAGCTCATCTGCCGCTTTGGTAAAGCTCAAATGGCGGGCCGCTGCTTCAAATGCTTTCAAAGCGTTTAGAGGGGGTAAACGTCGGTGCATAAAATGTTTTTAATCCAGTGTGACCGAAGCATGACAGATGCATTAGTTTTTCTAATGACACCCCATACTTTTGCTCGTTTTATTTTTCACCACCAACTGTCTATAATTTACCCGAAATTAAGAAACGACATTTAATTTCAGCATTTTATGATGATTAATTGTTAAGCGCATTAACATTAACCAACAATTTATTAATTATTTTTATTAGGTGTGAAAATGAAAAAACTACTACTTGCCAGTGTTTCGGTAATGGCTTTCGCAAGTGCTGCTGCAAATGCTAACGCACAGCCAGAAAAGATCAATCTACAATCATTAATCAACACGGCAATGACCAGCGTTAAAATGGCTGATGTTTTGCCAGAAAACGATGCGCACATCGTTGTGAAAAAACAGTCGAAAGCAATTCTTGCTGAAGAGATTCAGGTTCAGCTTCACAAGAACCTGTTAGCTATGACAAAAAGTGAAGAGCGCTTAATCGCTACGGAGGCAACGGAAGCAGAATAAGCTACTCACACACCTGATACGCATGCCGGTGCTTGCACCGGCATACGCCATCATGTTTTGCTTAGGTATTACTCGTATCTAACGCGTCGAACCCTTTTACCAACTCATCTAGCGCTTTCATTTGCTGTAAGTACGGCTCCAACTTTGCAAGCGGTAATGCACACGGTCCATCGCACAATGCCTCATCTGGATTTGGGTGAGCTTCAATAAATAGCCCTGCTAGCCCTAAAGCCATACCACTTCTCGCTAACTGAGCCGCCTGAGCACGGCGTCCATCCGCTGAAGTTGCACGTCCCCCCGGCATCTGTAACGCGTGCGTCGCGTCAAATATTACTGGCGCATATTCTTTCATTGCGTCCATACCCAACATATCCACTACAAGGTTGTTGTAGCCAAAGCAACTGCCGCGTTCACAAAGGATAACGTTATCGTTGCCAGCTTCCCCTAACTTGCCAATGATATGACGCATTTCATGGGGCGCTAAGAACTGTGGCTTTTTAACGTTAATTACGGCACCTGTTTTTGCCATCGCAACAACCAAATCAGTTTGGCGCGCTAAAAATGCAGGCAACTGAATTACGTCAACCACATCCGCTACTGGCGCGGCTTGATGCGGTTCGTGTACGTCAGTGATAAGAGGCACATTGAACGTCGACTTGATTTCTTCGAAAATGCGAAGGCCTTCTTCCATACCCGGACCGCGGTAAGAGGTTACCGATGAACGGTTTGCCTTATCAAAAGACGCTTTGAAAACGTAAGGAATATTCAGTTTCTGGGTAACTTCAACATAATGCTCGGCAATACGCATGGCAAGATCCCGAGACTCAAGCACATTCATTCCACCGAAAAGTACGAACGGCAAGTGATTTGCCACCTCTACGTTGCCAACATTAATAATCTGTTGAGATTCAGACATTATTTATTTTCCCTTTAATCTTAAAAAAGAGGTTGTTTGGTAACCGCGACCATAGCCGTTGCCATGAGTACAGCCAGTGCTGCCACGAAAAAGCCCCATTTAGCTAGGGCTGTTTTGGCTTTTTTAAGCGCAAACAAGCCAAAAACAATGTAAAGCACTACGCCTATAACTTTAAACGTAAGCCACGAGTTAACTATTGGGTACTGAGACAGGATAAAGCACAGCCATATCGCGCTGGCAAGTAAAACGGTATCAATAATGTGGGGAAGAATTTTAACCCATTTTTTAGACAACGCCGTGGCGTCGAACTGACTCCAAATAAAGCGGAAGATAAAAAATAAGATACTTAAGCCTACAGCAGTCAAGTGGAGGTGTTTTGCCATCATGTACATATCTAATTCCTATTTTTATAAGTATGCGGCCTATTACTGATATAAATTGTGTCTTTATAAGGCGTAAGCCTAATGAAGTTACAATTTATGTGCAGTCAGCTTCAAATAAAAACAGGTGCTTTCAGCACCTGTTTTATTGTTTGTTTAGCGCCTGTTTCAGGGCATATTGTAGCGTATAAAATAATGTAAATAACGCATTTTCCTTGGTTTTAAAGATGGGCTACGTCTTATTGGGATAACGCGCTTGTATTGCCATAAATGCAGGTAAGTCCTCAAGTACGTACTCAACGAGCTGGGGGTCAAAGTGTTTACCGTTTTCCTCTTGTAATACAGCTACTACTTTATCTATGGTCCACGCAGGCTTGTAAGGGCGCTCATTTAACAGCGCATCAAATACATCAACTAAGGTGGCAATACGACTTCTAATGTCGATTTCTTCCCCTTTTAGTCCCTCTGGATAGCCTTTACCGTCCCACCTTTCATGGTGTTGCTTGGCAAGCATGGCCGCCATCTGGATGGTAGGACGACTTGAATCTTGTAAGATTTGATAACCGAATTCGGCGTGTTGCCTAATTTTAAACACTTCCTCGTCGGATAAAGGCGACGATTTCTGAAGTATAGACTTAGGTACTATTGAGGTACCAATATCAAGAAGTGGTACCGCAAGGCGTAATGCATGTGCCTCGGGTTCATTAAGCCCTACCTTTTGCGCTAGCACTTGGGCCATTTCTACCATTCTTGTTAAATTATTCGAGCCATGGGTCTCATGTTCTAGCGCTTTGCCTAAACGCTCTATAATCTCTTTTTGCGTGGCTTCCACATCAACAGTTTTTAACACATTGTCGAAGGCCAGCTGCACGCTATCAGAAAAGCGTTTTACTAAATGTCGGTCACTCTCGCCTATTCGGCGCGGCAACCCAGAAAGATACAGAAGCGCACCGTTGTGACTTTTACTATTGCAGTATGCGACCACGTGATCGTCAGCATAAACAATCTGCTTTTCCCGCATTGCTTTAACACATAGGGCATACTCTTGCGCGCTGATCGCCTCTTTGAGCGGCACGCCCTCTTTACTGGCATACTCGCCATTTCCGGCAAATACATACAATTCATCTTCGCCAATGTGACTATTGAACGCGTTTATTGTGCGCGATGTTGTCGCTACGGCTGTTGTAATGTAAGCCGCGTCCTTTGAACATCCAAGAATAGAGGCGAGCTGTTGAATAATGCCCTGCATAAACCTTTCAAGTGAACGAGACGAAAATAAATCCACTGAAGCATCGATGATTTTCTCTAGTCCCCGCCGGTTTTCTTCGATAACGATAATGTCTCGATACGAGCGAAGGGCCGCGATAATAACGGTAAAAAGCTTTTGTGCAGTGAGTTCTGTCTTAGATTTGTAGTCGTTAATATCGTAGTTGATGATGACGTCTTTTTCAGGGGCTTGACCTGGCTGGCCGGTTCTTAAAATGATGCGAGTAAAGTGATTATCAAGTTCGTTTCGAATGTAGTCTGCAACCTGAAGGCCTGCGTCGTCGGCTTCCATTACAACATCAAGTAAAACAACGGCTATGTCGTTATGTGCTTTGAAAATAGCCTTAGCTTCTTCGCCGCTGTAGGCACTTACAAATTCCAACGTTTTGCCGTTTAAACTAAAATCGTTTAGCGCAAGTTTGGTAACCGCATGTACTTCTGGCTCATCGTCAACAATAAGGACCTTCCAGCTACCGAGATCTTCTTGTTCGTTTTCATTATCGTCATCAGCGAAAAGAAAGTCATCATTCATCTGGTACGTCCTGTAGTGTAAGGTTTTGTTTAACTTAGCGCTTTTGCCAAACAGTTTGACTATCAAATACTAATGCAAAACGAAATATTAGCAAGTTTGCACATTTAATGTAGCCACAACGGGGTAGCGATGAGAAAAGACAATAACCTGTTACGGCCACTGGCCTAAGGTAACCCGGTCATTATTACCGTAGTCTTTGATTGTTTTCACGTTTACAAAACCTGATGTTTGAAGCAGTGCTTTCACCGCATTGCCCTGGTCAAAACCATGCTCAAAAGCTAACAACCCATTACTATTAAGGTATGTGGAAGCATGAGATATGATGTGCTTGATGTCGCGTAGCCCCGAATCGCCAGACGTTAACGCGCTTTTCGGTTCAAAACGTACGTCCCCTTCATTCAGATAAGGGCTGGTTTCGTCGATGTAAGGCGGGTTGGAAACGATAATGTCAAACGTATGGCCCCGTAATGCGCTAAACCAATCGCTTTGTATAAAACGAGCATTATTTATCTTGTTACTATTTGCATTGCGTTTGGCGAGCGCTACCGCATCGGGTAAAAAGTCCACACCAATAACCGATGCTTGGGGTAATTCACTGGCTAGCGCCAGTGCAATGGCACCTGTTCCGGTCCCTAAATCACAAATAGACAACGGTGGCTTATTCGGCGTGTTGGCGCTGACATTGCCTGTCGCCCAGTTAATCACGTGTTCAACCAACACCTCGGTATCAGGGCGTGGAATAAGTGTGTGAGACGACGTAAACAACGAGAGAGTCCAAAAGTCTCGTTTACCAATAATGTAGGCAACAGGCTCACCGGCTTTGCGTCTTTCAATTGCGCCTTCAAATTGCGCAATTTGGGAGGGGGTTAGGGTTTTATCAGGCCAGGTAAAAAGGTAGGTTTGGGACTTACCCAAAATGTCAGCCAACATAACTTTCGCATCGACAGAGGGTGACTCACCACCCTCTAGCTGCTTTACCGCCCAAGCAAGGGCTTGGTCTATACGCATGTTATTCGTCAGACAGTGACGCCAACAAGTCGGCTTGATGCTCTTGCAGAATGGGGTCGACAAGCTGCTTCAAATCGCCTTCTACCACTTCATCTAATCGATAGATGGTTAAGTTGATACGATGATCGGTAACGCGACCTTGGGGAAAGTTATAAGTGCGAATACGCTCAGAACGATCGCCGCTACCCACTAAGCTCTTACGGGTAGACGCCTCTTCTGCAGCGCGTTTTTCTTCTTCAATCTGGTTTAGGCGAGCTTGCAGTACTGACATCGCTTTAGCACGATTTTTGTGCTGCGAACGCTCGTCCTGACATTCAACCACTAAGCCCGTTGGCAAGTGAGTAATACGGATAGCTGAGTCAGTTTTATTAACGTGCTGACCACCAGCACCAGATGCACGAAATGTATCGATTCGAAGCTCTGCTGGGTTAATTTCAATGGCTTCTGACTCAGGAATTTCTGGCAGTACCGCAACGGTACACGCGGAGGTATGAATACGCCCTTGTGACTCTGTCTCTGGTACGCGCTGTACGCGGTGACCGCCTGATTCGAATTTCAACACACCGTAAACGCCATCACCACTAACATTAGCAACCACTTCTTTGTAGCCGCCGTGTTCGCTTTCGTTTGCATTCACCAACTCTACACGCCAACCGCGACTCTCTGCATAACGACTGTACATACGGAAAAGGTCACCGGCGAAAATAGCCGCCTCATCACCACCCGCCCCTGCGCGGATTTCCAAGAAGCAGTTATTATCGTCGTTAGGATCTTTAGGCAAAAGCAAGACTTGAAGTTCAGTTTCTAGGCGCTCTATTTCGCCCTTCGCTTCTTTCATCTCTTCTTGTGCCATTTCGCGCATCTCGGCGTCGTCTTCATTTAGCATTTCTTGCGCAGATGCCAAGTTTTCTTGTGCCTGTTGATAGGCATTAAACCCGGCAACAACATCTTCTAACTGGCTAAACTCTTTGGACAAGTTGCGAAACTTATCTTGATCGCCGATAACTTCAGGGTCGCCTAACAGCGCCTGAACTTCTTCGAAACGCTCGACTAAGTGTTCGAGTTTCCTAACTACCGACTCTTTCATATGCTTTTTATTACCTTATTTATTATTGTCTGACGAAAAGTCAGATAAATCTAATGCCTGTCCCATCCAGCGGCTTAATGCCGGGTCATCGTGCATGGCAGCTTCGCGTAACGCCAACGTCGTAGGGTGCAACAGCGTATTGGTTAGTTTATACGCCATTTCTTCTAGTACTGTTTCGGCATTTTTGCCTTCTGCTAACTGCGCCTTGGCTTTTTCTACAATATCGTCACGCTGTGCCATGCCTTTTTGGCGATATTGTCTAACTAAATCTATCGATTGCTGCGACTGTTTCCATGTCATGTAGTCGCCAGCTTGTTTGTCGATGAGTTTTTCCGCTTCTTTTGCGGCTTGTTCGCGGTTTTCTAAGTTCTTTTGAACAATGTGCTGTAAGTCATCAACGGTATAAAGATAGGCATCGCCTAACTCGTTAACTTCCGATTCAATATCCCGTGGAACAGCAAGGTCAACCAAAAACATCGGCATATTTCTGCGCTGTTTAAGTGCTTTTTCTACCATGCCTTTGCCTATCAGCGGCAGTTGGCTAGCCGTCGAGCTTATCACAATATCGAAGTCTTTAAGATGCTCTGGCACTTGTGACAAGGTATACACACTGGCGTCTAACGTTTCTGCTAACGCCTCTGCGCGCGCCACCGTTCGGTTTGCCACGGCCAAACAACTAACGCCCTGCTCTTTCAAATGCTGCGCGACCAACTCTATGGTTTCACCCGCACCCACTAATAATACCGAGCGTTTAGGTAACTCGGCGAAGATGTGTTTTGCGAGCTGTACTGCGGCATAAGCCACACTCACTGCATTTGCACCAATATCCGTTTCGCTTCGCACGCGCTTGGCAACGGAAAACGTATGCTGAAACAGCTTATCAAACTCACTGTTTATCATGCCTGAATGCTTGGCATCGCCGAAAGCTTGTTTTACTTGCCCTAAAATTTGCGGCTCACCCAAAATAAGCGAGTCTAAACCGCTGGCCACCCGCATAATATGCTTCACGGCTTCATCTTGCGTTAAAACATAGCTGTTGTTTGCTATGTCCTCTACATCTAAATGGTGAAAGTCACTTAACCATTGTAGAAGCTTTTGGCCGCTTTCGTCTTGCGTGTTGACATAAAGTTCGGTGCGATTACAAGTAGAAACAATGACCGACTCTTCTACACCGTCTAACTTTTTTAAGCTCGCAAGCGCTTCCACCAGAGAATCTGGTGTAAAAGCCACTTTTTCGCGAAGTGCTACTGGTGCTGTTTTGTGGTTAATACCGAGGGCGAGTAAAGTCATTAAAATCTGTGCTGGCAACGTCGGAGCGGCATTGTACGAAAAACCCAAAATGATTGAAAGTGTTGGTGAAACTGTGTTCCCATAATGGCACAACTAAATGTGTTTTATTTTTAAACAGGTACTCGGCCTTAATGATTCGCTTATTTTCGATTTTGTTCACCCTTTGCTTTGTTCTGAGCGCGTGTACCACTGCCCCCAAAGGCCCTGAAAATGCGGTAAACCTCACGGCTCAGCTAGAAAAAGTTGCCGATGTGCACCAGTGGCAAATGCGTGGAAAAATTGCCTTTCGCCAAGGTAAAGAGGCGGCCAGTCTTAATTTAGTCTGGAAAAACGATTCTGGTGATTTTGATTTCCGATTAACCAATTTTCTTGGTGTGAGCTTAGTTTCATTAAATGTGTCGGATAAAGGCTCTACCTTGGAAGCCGACGGCGAAACCTATGTGGACGCCCTTCCCGAACCGCTCATCTATCAAATAACCGGCATGGTTATTCCCGTTAAACCACTTTTATCTTGGGTTAAGGGTTTGCCTATTGAGGGCGACAAATTTACCCTAACGGAAAAAGGGCTGGTTGATACGTTAGAAAGCGACTGTAAAACATGTCAAAACTGGAAAGTTTCCTATGGAAACTACGGCAGCGTTAAAATGGCCAACGGTGACGCAGTTTGGCTTCCCCACAGTATCAGCCTTGCGCAAGACGCCGCTTCGAGCACAGCGCATACCCAGCTAAAAATTAAAATATATCAGTGGAATCTGTAGTGAATTCATCAGAAACAAAACAAAAAGATTGGTGGCCTTCCCCAGCGAAACTAAACCTTTTCCTGCATATACTTGGCCGATACGACAACGGATATCATCAGCTACAAAGCTTGTTTCAAATGCTTGATTATGGCGATGAGCTGGCGTTTGACGTTACTTGTAGTGCGGCAAGTGGCACTGACAAAGAACGTACCGGGGGAAATGCGCCAACCATTCGTATGAATATACCGTTAAAAGGTGTACCGGACGACGATAATCTCATCATCAAAGCGGCCCGATTACTTGCACAGAAAACACAATGTAATAAAGGTGCGGTTATCTCGTTGAATAAGCGCCTTCCTATGGGAGGTGGCATTGGCGGCGGGTCGTCTAATGCTGCTACTACCTTGGTTGCCCTTAATCACCTGTGGCAAACCGGCCTTAGTGAAGATGAATTGTCGGCGTTAGGGTTAACGCTTGGCGCTGACGTGCCTATTTTCGTGCGTGGTTTAACCGCATTTGCCGCTGGCGTAGGTGAGCAAATTACCCCTGCCCCACAACAGGAACACTACTTTTTAGTTGCAACGCCTAACGTTCATATCAGCACAGCTGACGTTTTCACCTCGCCAGATTTGCCGAGAAATACACCGGCAATACGTTGGGAAGACTACGAATTTGAAAAAACTCGCAATGATTGTCAGCAATTAGTCGTTAATCGCTATCCTGAAGTTGCAAAATTATTACAGTGGTTGGTACACTACGCACCGTCGCGAATGACGGGCACAGGTGCAAGCGTGTTTGCCACTTTTTCTGACTACACTTTAGCCGAACAAGTTAGGGCCAAAATGCCTGATACTTGGCAGAGTTTTGTCGCAAAAGGTGTAAATCGCTCACCACTATTAGACAAATTAGAACAACAAAGATAGCGTGTACGCCACATCGGACAAGAACTTAAAAATTGGGGTATAGCCAAGTTGGTAAGGCAGCGGGTTTTGATCCCGCCATTCGTAGGTTCGAGTCCTGCTACCCCAGCCAAACCTCTTTTATCAACGCACTGAGGAACCACTTGTGCCAGATATGAAGCTCTTTGCAGGTAATGCCGTACCAGAACTTGCCCAGAAAGTTGCCGATCGCCTCTACACCAAACTTGGAAATGCCAAAGTTGGCCGTTTCAGTGACGGTGAAATCAGCGTAGAAATTCATGAAAACGTCCGTGGCTCGGACGTTTTTATTATCCAATCTACGTGCGCGCCTACTAACGATAACCTTATGGAACTTATTGTGATGATCGATGCATTGCGTCGCGCATCAGCTGGTCGTATTACAGCGGTAATTCCATACTTTGGTTATGCACGCCAAGACCGTCGTGTTCGTTCAGCTAGGGTGCCAATTACTGCAAAAGTAGTGGCTGATTTCCTGTCGAATGTGGGCGTAGACCGCGTATTGACTATCGACCTACACGCTGAACAGATTCAGGGTTTCTTTGACGTTCCTGTAGATAACGCGTTCGGTACGCCTATCCTTCTTGCTGATATGGTAAGACGTGATTTCGCCGATCCTGTTGTTGTTTCTCCAGATATTGGCGGTGTTGTACGTGCGCGTGCTACGGCTAAACTTCTTAATGACACAGATCTAGCAATTATCGATAAGCGTCGTCCGAAGGCGAACGTAGCTCAGGTAATGAATATTATCGGTGACGTTAAAGACAGAGACTGTATTATTGTGGATGACATGATTGATACGGGCGGCACGCTAGCGAAAGCAGCAGAAGCGCTTAAAGCACATGGCGCTCGTCGCGTTTATGCTTACGCTACCCACGCTATTTTCTCTGGTAATGCGGCAAACAACCTTAAAGAATCGGTTATTGACGAGATTATCGTGACTGACTCTATTCCTTTAAGCGCAGATATGAAGCAAATCGGTAAAGTTAAACAGCTTACACTATCTGAAATGCTTGCTGAAACTATTCGTCGTATTAGCAACGAAGAATCAATTTCAGCGATGTTTGAATACTAAACATCAAACGATAAGATTTAAAAAGCGAGTGAACTGGCACTTATAACGGACCACTTCACTCGCTTTTTTACATATGTCTATGCACAGGCGCTAAAATGTCTATGCACGGTCGCTAATTAGTTACCTGAGTCATCGTCGTCTTCTTCAGGCATTTCAACGTCAACCACGGGCACTTCAACTTCCTTCGTTTCTGTATCCACGTCAACATCCATCGTGTCTACCTCATATTCCGGTAGCTCACCACCGTCAATATCGGCCTCAGGCAATTCGCCTTCTTCTGTTTTCTTTACTTCGTATTCTGGCATTTCGCCAGCATCTACGTCGACATCAGGCATTTCGCCTTCCTCTGTCTTATTCACATCACAGGCGCTTGCAGCAAGAGCCAAACTCGATACTGCTAGAATTTTGCTTAAATGCTTCATTTTCTCTCCTTAAAAACGTTGCCGTACGGGTTAACTGCTAACAGCATTTCAACTATTAACGGTATTCACTCCATTTAGGCGTTTAGCCTAACGTAAAATGACTAGTACGTTATCGGACAACAAAGTATGTAACCTTTTACACGCTTTCGTTGTCATTACTCACTTAGGTTGAAGCAGACTCTATGCCAACCACAAAGGTAGCAATAATGCGGCGTTAATGTTGAAGCAAATAAACGCTTTTCTCTATCACTTCGCGTCAACATTATTGCCTATTTTTCATTGAAAACTCACTTAAAAAAGAAAGCCTTTAATAAATAAAGAAAATCATATACTTATCTTGCTTTGCGATATGTTTAAGCCGACTATTCATAGGTTGTTAAAACACTTTATAGTCACAATAAACCTCGGGGTCGATTAGCGCATTTTAGCGACCTCTAACCGAGTATAAGGTAAACGTAAAAGCGTTGGGGTAGGAGGCGATTTGTAAAATCAGTAATGTGAAAAAAGTGTATGAATCAACTTATTTTTTGTAGAAATTACTTAGGCGTCGTGGAAGACTAGGCAGCATAGTAAAGATAAATGATCGGCATGACGTTGCGCTTGCTAATTGCGTTTTGCAAGCCCAACAAATTATAAATGTACTACTACGTGGTAAAGGAAATAAAAAAATGAAAACTAACCGACTCAACTTAGTACTTATCTTGACGTCTATGACATTGCTAGGCGCATGCGCAGAAGAAGAAAAGAAAGAGAACCTTGCGATGACTGACAAAAAAGAACAAATTCAGCAAAACAGTGAAGATTTACCTAAAGAGCTCGTCGCTGAACCAGTAACACAAGCGGAAGCTGTGGAAGCCGATGCAAAAGGTGAAGTAACAATGAAGGGCAGCATCTTTTACAAAGACCTTGAAGGCGGCTTTTATGCCTTTATTGCCGAGAACGGTGACCGTTACACCCTGCACGGTCTAGATGAAACATATCAAAAGAATGGTCTTATTGTTGAAGTAAAAGGCACGCCCAAGCCTGATTTGATGACCTTCACTCAATTTGGCACCGTATTACAAGTGACGTCGGTAAAGGTATTGGATACCAGTAAGGTCATTGATAGCCTACCCACTAAGTGATCGAGTTTTTAGTGAGCAGTGTAGCAATTTGATAACTGAATTGTACGCTGAGTATCGAGGACCTGCGGGCCATTTTGCTCAGCAGGACCTTATCAACACTAAAAGGACAGATTAATGATAAACGCATATGCAGCGAAAGAAGCCGGTGGAAAGCTAGAGAAGTTTGAATACGACCCCGGTGAGCTTGGTGCTCATGACGTTGAAATAGACGTTGAAAGCTGTGGCATATGCCATAGTGATTTAAGCATGCTGGATAATGAATGGGGAATAACAGAGTTTCCTTTCGTACCAGGACATGAAGTAGTGGGTACAGTAAGTAAGATTGGTGACCACGTCACATCATTGAAAGTGGGTCAGCGAGTAGGGTTAGGATGGCACGCGAGTTATTGCAATAGCTGTCGAACATGTGAAGCGGGTGACCACAACTTATGTGCAGACGCGACTATGACCATTGGCGGTCGTCACGGTGGCTTTGCCGACAAGGTTCGTGCTCAGGCACGTGCTGTTATCCCCTTACCTGAATCGATAGACAGCACCAAAGCTGGGCCTTTATTTTGCGGTGGCATTACCGTGTTTAACCCTCTAGTACAATTTAATATTAGCCCGACGAGCGAGGTTGGCGTTGTGGGTATCGGCGGATTAGGTCACCTTGCCCTGCAATTTTTGAATGCATGGGGCTGTAAAGTCGTAGCCTTCACCTCTAGCGAGTCAAAAGAAAAAGAGGCGCTATCGCTAGGTGCGTCAGAAACGATTAATAGTCGCGATGAAGATGAAATTAAAAAGGCTCAGGGGCGATTCGATTTAATTATTTCAACGGTAAACGTAAAGCTTGATTGGAACCTATACCTGTCTACGCTTGCGCCTAAGGGGCGCTTACATTTCGTTGGTGCAACATTAGAGCCGCTGGACATTGGCGCATTTAATCTAATTGGCGGGCAGAAAAGCGTTTCAGGTTCGCCGGTGGGCAGCCCTGCTACTATCAAGACCATGCTAGACTTTGCGGCGCATCACGATATTGAGCCTGTCACCGAGACATTCAAGTTTGAAGACGTTAATAAGGCCATAGACAGATTACGTGAAGGTAAAGCGCACTATCGCATTGTACTTACCCGCTAAACGGATATTGAAACAACTAAAGCACGCTTTGGCGTGCTTTTTTGTATGGGCATATTAATTGTTGTTCTGGAGCATGCGTACAAAGCCAAACTGTATTTTTTATAAACGTAATAATTGTATGTTTTTATAGGTGGTGTTAGAATTCGCCGCCCTTGAATTTTGGGGTGGTGTTTTATTGTGCTTTTAAATGAGTGATTTTGCTTTATAAGCGTTTCATTTAAGTGCTTTCAACGCCAATTAACAGTGGGTTTTGGTCGCAAAAACCCACACCATTAGACTTATATATTGGAGACAGACAATGTCTGAAGCAATTTTTAACCTAGACGCTTCTGTTCGTACAGACCTAGGGAAAGGTGCGAGCCGCCGCCTACGTCGCGAAGATAAGCTTCCTGGTATCATCTACGGTGGTGAAGAAGCACCCGTTTCTATCACACTAGATCACAACAAAGTTAACAACTCTGCTGACTTTGAAGCGTTCTACTCTCACGTTCTTACTTTGAACCTAGACGGAAAGCCTGTTGAAGTTCTAGTAAAAGACATGCAGCGCCACCCGTACAAGCCAAAGATCATGCACATTGACTTCCAACGTGTTATCGCTGGTGAAGACGTACACACTAACGTTCCACTTCACTTCGTAAACGAAGAGAAGTCTGCCGCTGTTAAAGCTGGCGGTATTGCTGAGCACCACGTAACTGAAATCGAAGTTACTTGTCAGCCTAAAGATCTTCCAGAGTTTATCGAAGTAGACATGGCTGCGGTTGAAATGGGTCAAACAGTACACCTTTCTGACCTAACCCTTCCAGCTGGCGTTTCTTCAGTAGAACTTGCTAAGAACGACGAAGCTCACGACCTAGCGGTTGTAACTGTTAAGCCTGCTCCTAAAGCAGCTGAAACAGACGAAGACGGCGAAGAAGCAGCTTCTGAGGAATAATCCTCTTGGCTGATATCCGCCTTATCGTGGGTCTGGGTAATCCAGGCCCCGAATATGAAAATACCCGACACAATGCCGGTGAATGGTTTCTCAACCAACTTGCCGACACCTATAACGCCCCGCTAAAACCAGAAACAAAATTCTTCGGTAAAACTGCTCGTATTACTATTGCCGGTAAAGATATCCGTTTGCTCTACCCCACTACTTTTATGAATAAAAGTGGTCAAGCCGTAGCGGCACTTGCTAACTTTTACCGCATAGAGCCAGAACAAATATTAGTAGCGTTTGACGAATTAGACTTACCGCCTGGTGTGGCAAAATACAAAGTAGGCGGCAGCTCAAGCCAAAATGGCGTGCGTGACATTGTGGCAAGAATGGGTAATAACAAGAACTTTTTGCGTTTGCGCATTGGTATTGGTCACCCTGGACATAAAAGCCGCGTTACCGGCCATGTCTTAGGAAAACCGTCAGCAGAAGAAAAAACAGCCATTGAAAGTGCCATCGATGAAGCGGTACGCTGTACAGAAATTTTGCTAAAAGAAGACCTAAAGCAAGCACAAAACAGGTTACACTCGCATAAAGTGTAAACCTTAGCCAGTTATCACTTTTCCAAACTAAGGATCCATACCATGGGTTTTAAATGCGGTATTGTTGGCCTACCTAACGTAGGTAAATCAACACTTTTCAATGCATTAACAAAAGCAGGTATTGAAGCGGCAAACTTCCCTTTCTGTACCATCGAGCCAAACACGGGTGTAGTGCCTGTGCCAGATCTTCGTTTGGACAAGTTGGCTGAAATCGTAAATCCTCAGCGCGTCATTCCTACTACGATGGAATTCGTTGATATTGCGGGTTTGGTTGAAGGCGCGTCTAAAGGTGAAGGTTTAGGTAATAAATTCCTTGCTAACATTCGTGAAACCGACGCTATCGGTCACGTAGTTCGCTGCTTCGACGATGAAAACATTGTTCACGTTGCAGGTCGCGTTAGCCCGAAAGATGATATTGACGTTATTAATACCGAGCTTGCGCTTTCAGACTTAGAAACCACAGAAAAAGCACTGCATCGCGTAGCGAAGCGCGCTAAAGGTGGCGATGCTGATGCCAAGTACGAAATGAAAGTACTTGAGAAGATTAAGCCGCATCTAGATGAAGGCTTGTTACTTCGCTCGCTGGAACTAAGCAAAGAAGAGCTTGAAGCGATTAGCTACATGAACATGCTAACCCTTAAGCCAACCATGTACATTGCTAACGTTAATGAAGACGGTTTTGAAAATAACCCGTATCTTGATCAAGTAAAAGAAATTGCTGCAGGTGAAAACGCTACGGTTGTTGCGGTTTGTGCATCTATTGAATCTGACATTGCAGAGCTTGAAGACGACGAGCGTGAAGAATTCATGCAGGATATGGGCTTAGAAGAGCCGGGTCTTAACCGTGTTATTCGTTCAGGTTACAACTTGCTTACTCTGCAAACCTACTTTACTGCAGGTGTAAAAGAAGTTCGCGCATGGACATTCCCAGAAGGGTCTACAGCGCCGCAAGCAGCGGGTAAAATTCACACCGACTTCGAGAAAGGCTTTATTCGCGCTGAAATCGTAAGCTACGATCATTTTGTTGAGTTTAACGGCGAACAGGGTGCAAAAGACGCAGGTAAATGGCGTCTTGAAGGTAAAGACTATATTGTTAAAGACGGCGACGTTATTCACTTCCGCTTTAACGTGTAACTTCTGGTGTAGAAGTTAACGCTATTTTTTGAAAGCCACCGCAAGGTGGCTTTTTTGTTTGTTTCAGACAATTGTTAAGCGTACGTTGGCCTGATATAAATTGTAAAAAACAAAAGGCTTTACGAATGCACTTTAAACGTCATAAAAATATGTCCAAACACGCACACCACACTACATCACTGGGGCAAAACTTATTTTGCTCAACGGTGTATGGCGCAATTACCGCGCTATATTTATTAACTAATACTGCGCTTGCTGGCAAAGAAGATAACGAAAGCCAAGTACTTACTACCCAAATAAGCAGTAATGTTAAAGAGAAAATACCGAGCGTTTCAGATAATTCAACAAAACAAGATAACGCCATTTTGCACAGCAATAGCGCGAGTTGGTATCAGGTGCCTAAAAGCAATACGGTGACCTTTGCTACGGCTTACGGCGACGTGGTTATTGCGCTACACCCTGCCCTAGCGCCCAAACACGTTGCCCGATTTAAAAAGCTTATCGATGCAGGCTTTTATAACGAACAGGCATTTTATCGTGTAGTGGATGGATTTGTTGCGCAAGCGGGAAGTAATGATACCCATGATATATCTCAGTTTGACTCCGCGTTACTAAGCACAATTGATGCTGAATTTACCCAACCACTTAATAGCAACGTGCACGTGGTGGAAACTAACGATATGTTTGCACCGAGCACAGGTTTTTTAGACGGGTTTCCTGTAGGTATAGACAGCACTCGCGCTGAAATGTGGGGGCTGCATTGCCCTGGCGTTGTGGCTTTTGCGCGCAATAGCGAAAAAGATACCGCGAGTACCGAGTTTTATATCGTACTTGGTCAAGCACCCCGCCACTTAGACAGAAACATGTCGGTAGTAGGGCGGATTGTTAAAGGCATGGAGCTACTTCAAAAATTACCGCGAGGGAATAGGCAAAGTGGCGGTGTGCTGGATAACATTACGCAAAAAAGTAAAATCAAGCAGGCTTTCGTGCACTCAGACAAGGCTACGCCCTACTTTGTACAAATGCCACTACACGAAGAATATAAAAAACGCACGAATACAGGTAAAAACCTAGATAACCCGTTTTTTCATGACAATACCTATGGTCCGCGCCCTATTGACCTGTGCTATTACCAAACTAAAACAGACACTAAGGCATGGTAGAAACACCGCTATAGGCCTTGCAAGTTGTTCAATTTCACCGCTTTTTGTGTGTATTTCACCCTAATGCGCACACTTAATGAGCATTTAAAAAAAGTTAGTAAAAAAGGGGTTGACGGTTGCCAGTCATATACGCATAATACGCGCCACTTCCTGAGAGGGAAGAGAATAGCAAGGCTACGTAGCTCAGTTGGTTAGAGCACATCACTCATAATGATGGGGTCGCAAGTTCGAATCTCGCCGTAGCCACCAATTCTCTATTGTCTCTTTTAGGAAAGTCTAGCTGCGCGGAAGTGGTGGAATTGGTAGACACGCTGGATTTAGGTTCCAGTGCTTCACGGCGTGAGAGTTCAAGTCTCTCCTTCCGCACCACGACTGGGGTATAGCCAAGTTGGTAAGGCAGCGGGTTTTGATCCCGCCATTCATAGGTTCGAGTCCTGTTACCCCAGCCATTCTTTTTTGAATGACTATTATAGCTAGCGTC